>JAYVXB010000274.1:0-6255 GCA_043785585.1 Deltaproteobacteria bacterium
CAAGACGCGCCGCTCCTCGCCGACACGCTCGCCGCGAACATCGCGCTCGGCGCGCGCGGTGGCGACGTGGACACGGCAGGCACGCTCGCGACGCTCGGCGCCGAACGGCTCGTCGACGACGTGGGAGCGGCGCGACTCGGAGCGGCGGGCCGCGCGGTCTCCGGAGGCGAGCGCCAATGGATCGCCATCGCGCGCGCGATCGCCACGGAGCTCCCCGTGCTTCTTCTCGACGAGCCGACGAGCGGGCTCGACCCGCGCTCGCAAGCGATGGTTCTCGCGGCGATCGAGCGCTTGCGCGGCGCTCGCTCGGTGATCTTGGTCACCCACCGCGTCGAGCCTCTCGCGATCGCCGACACCGTCGTCGACCTCGACCGCGTCGATGGCGCTGGCGTCGAGCCCGCCTCGCCGCTAAAACCCACCCAACCGAAAGGAGGCGTATGGACCTCGTCGTGACCGATCCGACCTACGCCGCCGCCGATCGCACGGGCATGGGCGGCGCCTTCGACCGCATCGCCGGCAAGCTGCTGAACGATCCGCGCGACCTCCCGTTCGCACGTCTCATCGTGATGCTCACCGCGTTCGTGCTGCCGTCCGCGGCGTACTTGCTGTGGCCCGGCCACTTCCGCTGGTGGCTCGCGGTGCCGTACCTCGCGATGCTGCTCTTCTTCCTCGGCCCGTTCATCCTGATGCTCCACAACACGAGCCACGGGCGCCTCTTCCGGCGTCGCTTCCGGTGGATGAACGCGTACATCCCGTGGGTGCTCGGGCCGTTCTTCGGCGAGACACCCGAGACGTATTTCGCGCATCACGTCGGCATGCATCACCCGGAGAACAACCTCCGCGACGATCTCAGCTCGACGATGCCGTACCGGCGCGACAGCTTCTTCGGCTTCCTCCAGTACTTCGGACGGTTCTTCGTCTTCGGGCTCTTCGAGCTCGTCGCGCACTTCGCGAAGCGCCGCCGGTTCGCGCTGCTGCGACGCACGCTCGCGGGCGAGCTCACGTTCTACGCCTTCGCCGCGGCGCTCTTCGTCCTCGACTGGCGCGCCGCGATCGTGATCGTCGCCGTCCCGTTCTGTTTCACGCGCTTCATGATGATGGCGGGAAACTGGGGCCAGCACGCCTTCATCGATCCGGACGCGCCGGAGAACTGCTACCGAAACAGCATCACGTGCATCAACAGCGGCTACAACCGCCGCTGCTTCAACGACGGCTACCACATCGGTCATCACCTGAAGCAGACGCGGCATTGGACCGACATGCCGGTCGAGTTCTCCGCGAACCGCGCGACGTACGCGCGCGAAGGGGCCATCGTGCTCACGGGGATCGATTTTTTCGGCGTGTGGGTTCTCTTGATGCTCAAGCGGTACGATCTCATCGCGAAGCGCGTGGTGGATCTCGACGGGAGCGGTCGCTCGCTCGCCGAAATCGAGGCCATGCTGCGGAGCCGCACGAAGGCGTTCGCGTAGGCCAAGGTTTTCGGCTTTCGCAACGGGCGTCGACGGGACTACTCTCGCCTCGACATGAGCGAAAAGCTGATTGCGCTCGTCGTGGCCGCGGCGCTCGCCGCGTGCGGTGGCGAGCTGCAGGTGGGGGGAGGCATGGGGACGCCGGGCGTGACGGCGCCTTCGACGGCAACGACCGCGTCCGAGCCCGTCGCCGCGCCGATCGCGCCGTCGATGTCACCGCAGATCGAGATTCGCGAGCCGGGCGCGGCGATCGTCGGGGGGAAGCGCATCCCGTTCGACGGCATCGTCGAAGGGCTCATGTGGCCCGCGTTGATGACGGCCCTCCCGCGCGCGAAGGGCGACACGTCACCGATCGTGATTCAGGCAGGGCGCGAGGTGCCTATCGTGCACGTGCTGCGCGCCGCGTGGACGTTGCGCTCCGCGGACCTGCGCGTGCAGACGCTCGACGAAAAGGGCGTGCTCTACGCCGTCGAGCTGAAGGCCAAACGTGAACGCCCGGCGGCTTCGCCCGACGCTCCGAAGCTCTGCCACCTCGCGGTGTTCTTGCTCCCGACCGGCGCGCTTCGGATCGCGTCGCCCGCGGGACCGCAGGAGATCGGCGGCGATCGTCCCGCGGAGTCGCTCGCCGAGTCGCTCCAGGTCGCGCGCGCCGAGTGCAAGATCAAGTACGTCGCGTTCGGCGCCGAGACGACGGACGTGCCGTGGGGGCCCGTGTTCGACATCATGGTCGTCGTCGATCGCAAGAAGGCCGCGGGCGACGCGCGCTACGTCCTCGGCGAAGCGATCCAAGTCGCGAGGACGCCGCCCGCACCATCGGCATCCGCGCACCCCTAGCGCGGTCCGCGTCACATCGCGGGGAGGGTCACGTCGAGGAGCTCGAGATCGGCAGCGTCGGCGAGCGCGTACTTCGTCGCCGCGGGGATCACGAACGAGTCGCCTTCCGTGAGTCGTTCGTCGGTGTGACCTTCGCGGCGTAGCGTGATCGCGCCGCGGAGGACGAACGCGAAGACGAGCTCCGCGTCGTGGCTCGTCATCTTCGCGCTGGCGGTGCCGAGAGCGCAAACGACGCCCGCGCCACCGACACCGTTCGTCGCCGCGGCCAGCCCGGTGTCGCGCACTTCGAAGCCCTCGTGGCGCCACGGTCGCCACGTCGCGGACGCGGCTTCGTGACGGACGAAACGCTGCTCGCCGAAGCGTCGGTCGGGGCGCACGTTCGCCGTCGGGAGCTGCATGTCGTGATCGGCGAACGTCTCGTGATGCGCCGGCGAGCCGAGCTCGATCACTTCGAGCCCCGGCGAGCTCTCGAGCACGCGATGCCGAATCTGGGGAGGTTGCAGCACGCAGTCGCCCGCGCGAAGGACGAACGGCGGTCCTTGATCTTCGTAGACGACCCTCACCCAACCTTGCTTGCAGAAGATCATTTGAAATCGCACTTTGTGAAAGTGCACGTAGTCCGGCACCGGGCCGCCGTTCGGGATCTGGATGTGCGACGCGATGACGCGGCCGGCCTGACGATCGGGGACGAGATCGCGGTAGCGCATCCCCGCGCGTCCTTCGATCCACGCGCCGTCGCTCGCGCGGGTGAGAACGAACGATGCGGCGATCGGCGGTAGGACGAGCGGCGGATTCGCGTCCACGAGTTCGATGCGCGTCCCGTTCGGCGCGACGAGCTCGGTGGCGCCGCCGGCGAACGCGGCGGGATCGTGGCAGAGCAATCGAAGGACGCCCGGCGCGCCCGCGGCGCCGCGTTGAAGGCGCGCGCGAAGACCGTAGGCGGAGATCACCGCGGTCGACGGATCATCGGCCGGAGAGATCGCGTCGACACGAAAGCCGAGACGCTCGACGAAGAACGCGAGCGTCGCGGTCAAGTCCGCGCACGGCAGAACGATCTCCGCCGCGATGGCGAGCGGCGAGCTCGTCGGATTCGTAGTGTCCGCAGGCATCGCTTCGACGATAGCCTGTCGTCATGGACGCGGCTCGCGACCGCGCATCCCGCGCCACGATTTGGTTTCGGATCGTCCTCGCGGTCGCGGGGCTCGGGTTGCTCGTCGCGATCGTCCGTCACGTCGGCGTCGACGCGATCCTCGACACGCTACGTCCCGCGATCCGATGGCTTCCGGTCTTGTGCGCCCTCGAGCTCGTTCGCATGGGATGCGAGACGCTCGCGAGTCGGTTGGCGTACGGCTCGCTCGCGAAGCAGATCCCGCTCGCGACGCTCTTTCGCGCCCACGTGATCGGCCAATCGCTCGCGAGCCTCGCGCCCGCGCCGCGCGTCGTGAACGAGACGATCAAGGTCGGCCTCCTCACGCCCTTCGTCGGCGCCGCCGCCGCGACCTCGGTGGGGTTCATCAACCAGGCGGCGACGTTGATCGCGGTCGGGCTGTTCTCGATCCCGTGCGGCTTGGCGATCCTCGCCGTCGGGGGGCCATCGGTTTGGCTGTGGGCGACGGCGTTGCACGCGGTCGTTCTCGTCGCGAGCGGTCTCGCGCTTCAAGCCGTCACGCGCGCGGACGCCCCGGGGCGATGGCTCGCGAAGAAGTTTCCGCGCCTCGCTGCGCGCGCGGAAGCGTTTCGCGCGCACGCGAGCGAGACGGGGCTCTGGGCGGTGGGACCGACGAGCGCGCTCATGCTCGGGCGGTGCGTTCAGGTGGTGCAGTACGGCGTCGCGGCGCGCGCGGTCGGGATCGACGTCGGCGTTCTCGGCGCGATGACCGTCGAAGGCGTCAACCTCGTGGCGTCGGCCGTCGGCGTGTTCGTGCCCGCGGGTCTCGGAGCGACGGATGGAGCGTTCACGCTCGCCGCCGATCTCCTTCACACCACCGTCGCGCGCGCGACGTCGCTTGCGCTTCTCATGCGGTGCATGCAGATCGCATGGGTTCCGATGGGATCGGTCGTCGCTCTGATCGGCACGCGCGCGATCCCGGCGCAGGTCCCGCCGGAAAACGATCGCTGACGGAAACCTGGATCGTGCGCCGCGTCCGGTGGGAGGATGCGCGTCATGAGAATCCCGTCGGTCGTTGGTCTGGCAATAGCCGTCGTGTTTCCGCTCGCTGCTGGGTGCGGCCCTGCGAAGCCTCCGCCCAACGCCGGCGGTGGTGACGTCGACAAGACGCCGCCGTCGTCGTCGTCGCCGACCGTCTCCGCGCCCGTCGTCGACGAGCTCGGATCCGCAAAGGACGTCGACGCCGCGAAGAAGGCGCTCGACGCTGGCGATCTGGCCGGCGCCGAGAAGGCCTACCAAGCAGCCTTGGTGAAGTTCCCGAACAACGCGCTCGCGGTCTTCGGGATCGGCCTCCTCCACGAGAAGGCGGGGCGAAAGCCGCAAGCGATGGAGGCGTACAAGCAGGCGCTGAGCCTCAAAGCGGATCTCGACGACGCGGCCGTGCAGCTCGCTGCGATGTACCTCGACGCGAGTCCGCCGCGACTCGACGACGCGATCGCCGTCTGTCGTGCGGCGCTCGCGCTTCGGCCGAAGAACGCGACGCTCCACAACACGCTCGCGATCGCGATCGCGAACCGCGGCTTCGATCAAGACAGCGCGCTCAAGGAGTTCGAAGAGGCGATCAAGCTGAATGGGAACGAGCCGATGTTCCACATCACGTACGCAGAGTGGCTGACGGCGTGGAAGATCGGCGGCGCGGTCGCGCATCTCGAGACCGCGCGGCAGCTCGTCAAAGACGACATGGGGGTGCTCGCGACCATCGGGCACGAGCTTCGTCTCGCGGGCGAGTTCAAATCGTGCGTCGACGTGTTCACGAAGCTCGTCGCGAAGAAGGACGGCGGCGAAGTTCGGACCGAGCGCGCGCTGTGCAAGCTCGGTCTCAAGGACGAGGCCGGCGTCGTCGCGGATCTGCAAGCGGCGATCGCGAAAGAGCCGGGGTACGCGCCGGCGCACTACTACTTGGGCGGGCGCTTCGCCGTGAAGAAGAAGTGGAAGGAAGCGATGGCCGAGTACGAGAAGTACCTGCAGCTCGATCCGCAGGGCTCGCTGGCGAAGCAGGCGACGGAGAAGCTCGAGGTCGTGAAGAAGCTGATGGCGGAGAAGAAGTAGGCGTCGACGGGGTCGCTTTGGCGATCGGTGAGCGCGAGTCAGTCGAGTACGCGGATCGTCGGGCCTGCGTTCACGCGCACGTCGGTCGCGCTGAAGCGGTCTCCGTCGAGGATGTACGTCGCGCGGGCAGGGGCATCGCCTTCGCCGAAGCGAAGGCGCAGCTCTTCGACGAGGGCGTCGACGTGGTGCGCTCCGGTGAGCGGACGACCTGCGAGGACGCGCGGCATCTGCGGACCGAGCTGGCGCGGGCCGAGCGCGCTCGCCACCGCGTGGATGCGATCGGCGCGCTCGCCGCCGCGGTACGTCAGACGCATGCCGATCCCGAGATCGCGCACGACGCTCGCGGCGACGAGGCTCCACGCGCGCGGCGGTTGCGTGACGCCGTCGATGTCGAGGCGCGCCGGCATCGGCGAGAGGACGCGGCGCGCGAGCGGTGATCCGACGAAGACGCCGCCGAAGATCTTCGCGACGATCCAAGCCGCGGTCGCGTTCCCAGGATCCGGCGCCGCGTAGTACGCATCGAAAAAGCTGGAGACGAGCCCGGCACCGAACGTGAAGGCGATGCGATCGGCGCCATCGTCGTCACGCACGCGGAGCGTCGGCCGCGTCGTCGTCGGGCCGCCGTCGATCGCCGCCGCGATGATCCGCTCGGCGGATCGTCGCGCGTCGCCGCGCATTCCCCAGTTGCGCGCCACCGTGCAGACGGTCCCGCCCGGCGCGAGCGCGATGTCGGGC
>JAYVXB010000275.1:0-6250 GCA_043785585.1 Deltaproteobacteria bacterium
TGAACAAGATGGCCGAGGGCTTCGGGATCGACGAGTCGCGCGCGAACGAGCTCCTCGACGGCGTCGAGCAGGACCTCGGGAGCCAGACGAAGAGCTGACCCGGCGCCGACGTGCGCGCGAGCGTGCCCGAAGCGCTTCGGATAAGATCGTCACGTGGAGCCCGCGCCCGACTCCGTTCCGTCTCGGCCCGAGAAGATTGGCGGCTTTCGGGTCATTCGTCGCCTTGCGACCGGCGGGACGAGCGACGTGCTCCTCGCGCGCGCCGAGGGGCCGCACGGGTTCGAGCGCGTCGTTGTCCTCAAGCTGCTCCTCGCGCAGTTTCGCGACGACGCATCGTTCGAGCGAATGTTCGCGCGCGAAGCAGCCGCCTACGCGCGCTTGTCGCATCCGGCGATCGTCAAGCTCTACGATTTTTTCTCCGCGGACGGACAGCTCGTCATGGTGCTCGAGCACGTCGACGGTCTGCCGCTCAACAAGTTGCGCGCGCTGCTTCGTCCGGCCGATCTCGACGATCGCGCGTCGCTCTTCATCGCGTCGCGCATTTTCTCCGCGCTCGCGGCGGCGCACTCGGCGCGTGACGCGGAGTCGGGCGAGTTCGCTCCGGTGATCCATCGCGACGTGAACCCGTCGAACGTCCTCATCCCGTGGGACGGTCACGCGAAGCTCGCCGACTTCGGGATCGCGAAGGTCGCCGGGATGCAGGGCGACACGAAAGCCGGCTACATCAAAGGGACGTACGGCTACATGGCGCCGGAGCAAGTGCGCGCCGAGGCCGTCACGCCGCGCACGGATGTCTATGCGGCGTCGCTGCTTCTGTGGGAGCTCCTCGCGCGGCGAAAAGCGATTCAGCGTGGCGCGCTCCCGGACATGGAGGTGCTGCGCGCGATGGCGGAGCCACAGCTGCCGTCGCTCGGCGTTCTGCGACCGGATCTGTCTGCCGAGCTGCGCGACGCGATCGAGCGGGGGCTCGAGCCGAACCCGGATCGTCGCGCGATCTTCGCGGACGAGCTCGTCGCCGTGCTTCGCGCGGCGGCGAACCTCGAGGAGGGGCGCGCGCTCCTCGTCGATCAGCTCGCGCTCGTGCGTCCGCCGACGGGAGGCGACGATCTCGAGAAGACGATGATGCACCCGGCGCGCGCGTCGATGCAGTCGTTCGCCGACACCGACGTCGCGGATCGCCCGTCGTTGCCGACCGACACCGAGCGCGTGCCGTCCGTCGCGGATCCGACGCTCGAGAACCTGCCGCTCCCGAGCTTCGAGGGCGCGCCTCCGCCACCGCCGCCCGCGCGGCCGCAGCATGGGCAGACGTTGTCGTTCGAGATGCCGGCGTCGGCGCGTCCGCCGGGATCGACGCCGCAGCCGCCGCGCGCGAGCGCAGGACCCAGCGCGCCTGCACGTGGGCCGCTTCCGCCGCGACCGACGACGCGGACAGCGCTGGGGCTCGGGCACACGATGCCGCTGCAGAACGGCGCGCCGCGCACGCCGCCGCCGCCCGTCGCATCGGCGACGCCACCGTCACCACCACCGCCCGTGCTCACTACGACGCAGCCGCTGACGCAGCCGCCGGCGCACGTGATGCCATCGTCGCCTCCTCGACCGCCGCCACAAACACCACAGCCCCCTCCGCCGCGTTTCGAGCTCCCGTCGTTCCCCGTTCCACCGCCGCCCGCAGTCCTCGCGCCCACGGCGCCGAGCGTCCCTTCGCGTCCGCCGCCCGCGAGCCTCCCGCCCATGCGCGCGTCGCATCCCTCGGTGCCTGCCGCGCTCTACACACCAGCGCCGATGCCCGCGCAGTCGATGCCCGCGCCGCGGCCGATCCCCGCCGCCTACAACGGCGCGCCGATGATGATCGACCGGATCGCCGACGTGGCGCCTGCGAGACGAGGAAACCGATGGCTGCTCGGTGGCGCCGTGGGGTTTCTCGTCATGTGCACCGTCCTCGTCGGAGGGTTGTTGTTCTTGCGCTTCCGCGCGCCGCCCGCATCCGTCAATCCCACCACCTCGACCGCGACCGCGACCGCGACACCGACCGCGAGCAACGCGCCCACCCCGACCCCCGCGCCCACGCGCCCGCCCGCGCCCGCGCCCGCCCCCGCCCCCGCGACCACCGCCGGCGATCTCGACACGACCTCCGCGCGCCCGCAGCATCGCGTCTTCGTCGACGGCCGCGTCGTCGGCGAAACACCCGGCACGTTTCGCATCGCGTGCGGGTCGCATCAAGTGCGGCTCGGCAGCCGCGGCACGATTCAGAACGTCGATGTGCCGTGCGGCGGCGTCCTCAAGATCAGCGATCGGTAGCGGCGCCTGCTCGCGCGCTCTGAAAGAAATCCCAGAAGCGATCGGCCCACAGCGCACCGCCCTCGACCGACGGGTGCCATCCGTCGCCGCGGCGTCCGACCTTGAAACCTTTCGAATCGAAGAAGCCGCACGGCGTTACGCTGCGCGCGAGTACGTCGACGATCCCGGTGTCTTTCTTCCAGAGCGCGGGCGCGATCCAATAGCAGTCGCGCGCTCCGATGCGCTGGACGATGGCGTGGATATGCTTTGCCGCCGTCTCGGGATCGCCATCGTCGATGTGGTTGGCGCCGAGGTTGACGAGGACGAGATCAGGATGGTGCTTCGCGAGGAGATCGGGGAGACGCGAGTCGCGCGCGAAGGTGGGGATCGCGACGGCGACCCAGGTGTCGCGGAAGAAGGCAGCGCCGTCGGCGCGGAATTTCTTTTCGAGGGCGAGGGAGAAGGCGCCGTTGAAGGAGTCGCCGACGCTGAGGACGCGGAGGTAGCGCTTTGGGGGGGGAGGGGGCTCGGGCGGGGAGGGCGCGGTCGAGGTCGCGGTCGCGGTCGACGTCGAGAGCATCGCCGTGGGCGCGGTCGCGCTCGACGCGGCGCAACTCGCGCAGACGATCACGAACGCGAAGCCGCGCATCGGATTAGAAAGAACCGTTCACTCCGGCGGAGCCGAGGCCGATCCACGGCGTCGCGCGCACGCCGGTCGTCGGCGTCGCAGGGGCGGGATCCGAACGAAGGATCAGGCTGAGGATGCCGATGGTCGCGCCAGCACCCGCGACGACGAACGACACGGTCGAGATCGTCGCCATCGTCTTCGCGGAGTCGATTTGATCGTACGTCGATGGCGGGCAGCGGTTGTCGGTGCATCCGGCCTTCGCGTCGTTCTTCTTCGAGATCGACAGGATCCCCGTGATCGATCCGAGCACGACGCCGACCCCCGCGACACCGAAGCCGGCGTACGTGAGCGTGTGGTTGCCGCTCGGAGGTGGCGGCGGCGGCTCGGGCGGCGGCGGTTCGACGACAGGGGGCGCGACGGGCGGTGTCTCGCCGGTCGACACCAGCACGAGCTCGACCTCCTTCGATTGCTTCTCGTCGAGATCGACCTCGGCCTTCGCGCCCGCCGATTTCGTGCTCACCTCGAGGACGTGATGCCCGGGGTTCAGCTTGTACGGCACCGACAGCGCCGCCGCCGCGATGGCGACGCCGTCCACCGTCAGCGTGGGCGTCGTCCCCTCGGGCGCGCCCTTCAAACGGATCTTCACCGACGGAATGCGCGTCTCGAGATCGTCGCTCAACGCCTGCGCCTTCGCGCGCGCATCTTTGAACGCTTGCGGATCGTTCGGCTGCTCGGGGATGCGCAGGAGACGCAGCACGGTGTCGCGCGCCTCGAGGAGCTGCCCCATGAGCTCGAACGTGCGCGCCACCTCGAAGCCCGTGGTCGGCACCTTCATGATCGCGTCGGCCGCTTGGAAGCTCTGGAGCGCGCCGCGTAGATCCTTCGCGTCGCGCTGCGTGCGACCTTGCGTCATGAGTCCGCGCGCGGTCTCGCGCTCGGCGGGGGTGGGCTCTGCGAGCGCGCTGCCTCCGAGCGTGAGCAGGGCGGCGCCGAGCGCGAAAGCGAGGAGGCGGTGCCGACTAGAAGCCATCGTCGATCGGTTTCTTCGGCGGGGGGGCCGACGTGGCGGGTTTCGGTGGAACGAAAGGGAGAAGGGGCTTCGCGGAGGTGGTGGTGGTCGTCGGATCGGCCGACGCGGTCGCAGTGGTGCTCGCGGTCGCGGTCGGGGGCGCGGTTGCGGTCGGCGTCGGCGTCGCCGCTGCCGTCGACGTCGTGGGTGTCGCGCGCGACGCGGATGTCGGTCCGTCGGTCCGGCGCAGCGCCAGGAATGCGATGACCGCGACCGCACCGATGAGCGCGAGGCCGAGCAGCGCCGCGACGATCGCCATGCGCGCACCGCCTCGTCCCGCCGGCACAGGCGTGACGAGCGCCGCCGACCCGAGCGTCGCGTCCGACCCGCGCGGTTGCGGCCACGAGCCGCTCGCGTGAATGCCGCTGCTCGTCGGCGGCTGCGACGGATGCGTGACGAACCCGCCGAGCTGCGGCGTCGTGGGAATCTCGTTCGGAGCAAAGCGCGGCGACGAGTCGCGTGGATCGCGCATCGCGCCGATGCCCGTCACCGAGTCGCGCGCCGGCTGCAGCAGCTGCTCGACGCGCGCGCGTTCTTCGGCGGCGCGCAACGCGAGGTCGATCGCTTCCTTCCGACCGCGCGCGCGATCGGACATGTACTCCGCGAGGAACGCCGCGACGTCCGCCGTCGTCGTCACGAGCTTCGCCTCGATCATCGCGTGCTCGATCGCCTCTTGCATCTGCTCCGCCGTCGCGAAGCGCCGCGCGGGATCATGCGCGAGGGCGCGCCGCGCGATCGCCGCGACCTCGGGGTGCACCGTCGGCGGCAACGGCGCTGGCGGCTGGCCGCTCGTGAGCAGGTGCAGCGTCGCGAGCTGGTTGTCACCTTCGTACGGCGGACGCCCCTTGAGCAGATGATAGAGAATCGCGCCGACCGCCCAGACGTCCGCGCGTCGATCGACGTCGTTGCCGACCGCCTGCTCGGGCGACATGTACTGAATCTTCCCCTTGATGAGCCCAGCGTTCGTCTCGTCGGCGACGCGGTCGCGCGCCTTCGCGATGCCGAAGTCGATGAGCTTCGCGACGCCGCGCACGCTGACGAGGATGTTCTGCGGCGAGACGTCGCGATGGACGACGCCGAGGTTCGCGCCGTCGCCGCTTCGGAGCTCGTGCGCGGCGTGCAGTCCACCGCACGTGTCGGCGAGGACGCGCAAGATGATGCCGGGCGGGATCAGCTCGCCGCGTCGCTCGACTGCGCTGCGCAGCTTGGACAGCGCGTCGCCGTCGACCCACTCCATCGCGAGAAAGAGAATGCCGTGCTCTTCGCCGAGATCGAGGATCTGCGAGACGTTCGCGTGCTCGATACGCGACGCGATCCGCGCCTCGTCGAGGAACATCTGTTGGAAGCGGAGGTCCTCGGCGAACTTCGGAAGGATCGTCTTGATCGCGACGAGCTTCTCGAACCCATGCTTGCCACGCAAGCGCGCGATCCACACGCTCGCCATACCGCCGTCGGCGATCGGACACAGAAGCTCGTACCGATCCAGCCGGTAGCCGGGCGCGAGCGAAGACGGCATCGCGGACGCAGGATTCACGATTCAGTACCCCTTACGGCCCGCAGCATCGGAAGCCGACGTCGACGAACGTAGCCGATCCGCGCGGGATCGCCACGCCGCTTCCCGCGCAAGAAAGGTTCAAACTTCCAGGAGTCAGGTAGCCCCCGCCACGGATGCGACACGAGTCGGACGCGCCGACGTTCGCGTCACACGAGTCCTCCCATTCGTAGAGGTTGCCGCTCATATCGCGGAGCGCGGACGATGCGCCGCCCGCACACGTCGCGAGGGCGCCGACCGCACGGAGCGCGATGCCGCCGGGGTAGTCCTTTCCATTACAAGCTGCGACGTCGTAGGTGGCGCCGTACGGGAACGCGAGCACGCCTGCGTTCGAGCACGCGGCGAACCAGGCGCTCGACGACGAGTCCGCGTACGAAGCGAAGGGCGTCGCGCCGCCGCCGATTGCGCCGCAGAGCCGCTTGCCGGCCCATGCACAATACACGTAGGCGTCGCACCAATCGACGCGGACCGGATCGTCGTCGTGCCCAGCGACGGGCGGCCACGTGGCCGAGCTCGGGACGTAGCTCGTGTGGCCCGCGCAGGCGGCGGGCGGCGAGGGGAGCGCGCCCGCGTCGACGGCGAGAAATTGAGTGTAGTGTGCATTGGTGACTTCGGTGGTGTCGATGCAGTAACTGCCGACGCGGACGGCGGTCGGCCCGGCGGTGCCGGGGCACGGAGCGGCGTCCGGTGCCGCGTCGATGGTGACGTCGGGCGCGCTCGCGTC
>JAYVXB010000276.1:0-6240 GCA_043785585.1 Deltaproteobacteria bacterium
GATGCCTACGCAGAGGATCGAGTGATCGAACGCCGCTTCGCCGCGCGCGAGATCGAAATCCAACTTTCCGGTCGCGCCGGTGACGTCGACGTTCTCTCCATTTTGGAGCGCAGTGTACGCGTCGAAGATCCCTGCGATGCCGACGTCGATGGGGCGGCCGGGCGGGACGAGCCGCCCGAGCGCATCGGCGAGGCGTTCGCCGGTGACGGGCTCGTCGCGGCGGAGCGCGTAGCTCGCGAATGCAACGAAGTAGAAAGCGTCGTACGTCGAGTTCGGCGACGTGGTGCGCGTGATGGGCTCGGGAAACGTCTCGCCATAGTGCATGACGAGGCGGGCATTCGCGGACGTGTCGGCGACGGGCGTGACCCCGAAGAATCGTCGTCGTCGTCCGGCATCGCGACCGATCAGGTCGAGGACGTCCGGGTAGATCGCAGCCAGGCTGACGTAGCTCGGTCGCGGCGCGCCGGCGGGCCAGCGTGCTTCGAGCGGCGCGAAGACGCTGCGGACGATCGAGCGACCGCCGGCGAAGATGACGACGTTCGGCTTGAACGCGAGCAGCGCTTCGGTGGCTTGCGCGAGATCCGGGCTTCCCTCCGGCGCGTCGAGGTCGAACGTCAGCTCGCGAAAGTCGGCGCCGTTCTCGAGCGTGCTCTTGCCGTTGTAGCGGAGCGTCGCGAAGAGCGCGTCCGCGAGCGCGGCACCCGCTGCCTGCTTCGGCCGAAGCGACGCGACGCGAACCGGTTGATGCTTCGCGACGCCGCCCGACGAGCGGACGGCCGGCTCGAGGACGTCTTCGACGAGTCGACCGATCGCGGACGCGGCGTCGGCGGTGCTGTACGTCGTTCGCCACACGAGGCGCGGTCCGCGAAGCGGTTGTGGCACCGTCGTCACGAGCGGGTTCGTGTTGATCGCGGTGACTGCCAGCGTGCCCCGCGGAACGAAGAGGGCGTTCGCGAGCTCCATGGCCTCGACGCTGCTTCGGAAGCCGATGGTCGCTGCGACGCCGACGCGGTCGACGAGATGCGCGGCGGCGCGCTTCGCGTCGACGACGTCATCGCACGACAGCACGGCGAGCGGGCGAACGCGGTCGCCGGGAAGCCCCGCCATGACCTGAGCGAAGTCGCGGCGCGCGAGCTCGACGGCGTTATGGTTGATGATCCCGTGCTCCTCGGCCTCCGGCCCCGTCTTCGGGAACATCGCGCCGATCCAGATGGTGTCGTCGCGCTCGATGTCGCGTGGCTCGGCCAAGATCGAACAGTCCTCCGATTCGAGTCGGACGCACGATCCGAGATTGCGCCGGCACACCGCAGGATGCCCGAGCGATGCGGTGCACGCCTTGTTCGACGTGCACGTGCCTGCCTCCGGCCGTCCGTCCGAAGTCATGACGCTCGCTGCATCGCGTTTCGACGTCGTTCGAAGCAGAAACCCGCCGCCCGCGATCATGCCGACGAGTGCGAGCGCGCCGATCCAGCGGAGCGGGCGCGTCGCTCGTCCGCGCGCGCTCGGCGCCGTCCGGTCCGCTGCCTCGCGTGCAAGCTGTTCCTTCGCGCGTCGGTCCGTCGCTGCGAACCCGCTCTCGGCGCCGCTGTCGCCCGCCGCATCCTGTCGCGGCGCCCCGTCGAGGCGATTCGACGCCGCGCCGTCGAGCGCGCCTTCGAGCTCGCCGAGCAGCTCGCGCGCGTTCGCCTGTCGCTCGGGCGGGCGGACTGCAAGCGCGCGCGCGAGGACTGCTTCCCATGCGCCGACGTCGACGCCGAGGGCGCGGGGCGTGGGTCGAACGGGATCGAAGACCGCGCGGTAGTGCTCGTTCTTGTCGTCGACGGGGAGCGGGGAGCGATCGGTCAGAAGCTCGGTCACCAGAAGCCCGAGCGCGAAGACGTCGGTCCAAGGCCCTGTGCGTGATCCGGACAGCTGCTCCGGTGCGGCGGACGCGGCCGTGAACGACGACACGCGCGATTCGGTCGCCGTGTCGCCGCTGACCGAGGCGCCGTCGCCATCGGGCAGCATCAGCTTCGCGATGCCGAAATCGAGGACGCGCGCGGAGACGCCGCGCTTCGACGGCACGAGCATGATGTTGCTCGGCTTGAGATCGCGGTGGACGATGCCCGCCTCGTGCGCGTCGGCGATCGCCTCGAGCACGGGGCGCACGAGATCCATGCACTCTGCAGGTGTCCGCCCGCCGCGCCCACGCCGGCTCGCGAGATCGTCGCGCAGCGTCTTGCCCTCGAGCCACTCGAGCACCATCCACGGCACGCCGCCTGCGAAGCCCTCCAGCGGCGCGACGCCCGCATCGAGGACTCCGACGACGTGGGGGTGCCTCAGCCTCGCGATCGTCTTCGCTTCGTCGAGGAACTGCGCGAGCAAATCGAACCACGCGTCGGGCGAGACGCCCTCCGCCGGCTTGAGCACCTTGACGGCGACAGGCACGTCGAGGCCGAGGTGACGACCCGCGTAGACGACGCCGAATCCTCCCTGCGCGACGACGCGGTCGACGCGGTACTTGCGCTCGAGGATCGTGCCGACGAGGCGAAACGGATCGTCCATGGGCGGCGACGGAGGATCGCCCGACATCGCCACTCCCATAGCACGCCTCGCGTTCGCGACATCACCCTCGGCGCGTCGGCATCCGGCGCGACTTAGTACGCCACCAGGTCGCACGCGGACGGGCACCGCGGATCCCACACGGCGAAGACGGTCCCCGCCGCCGGCACGCCGCTGCACGCGCTGACGCGCGCGTCCGACGTCAACGCGCCGAACGGGTTCACCGGATGGTACTGGTGGATGAGCGCGCGGACCGCGCAGCTGTCGGGGCACGTCGCGTAGCTCCAGCCGAGTCCCCCGGGCGGAACGGCGGGGCCGCCCGCGAGCGCCTGCACGTCGTTGGTGCAGTGTGCGGCCGCGAGCGCAGCTTCGAACGGATTCGTCGGCTCGAACGCACGGTGATTGAGGATGGAATCCGCGGCCGCGCTGCAAAATATCCCCTGAGCGAGCGGCGTCGCGGGCGTGTACGGGTGCTCGCCGTGCGGGCGGCAGACAGGCGGCGGCGGCGGCCGCGGCGGCCGCGTCGTGGGGTCGCCCTCCGGAACGCAGCTCGCGACGCGCGGGTTGCACTTCGGGAGTGCCTCGTCCGACTCGCCGACCGACTCGGGAGCGGCGCCACATCCAGCGAGCAGGCCGAGCGTGATCGCTCCGCTGAACGTCATCATCACCGAGACCACTCCACGACGAATTCCACGAGCCATCGATCGACCTCCCAAAAAGCGAACCTCAGTTAACACGTGGGCACTCGCGCGCAATGCATCGCTTGGATGACTCGCGCGGCGCCGCTCCCGCCGCGGCATTGAGCAACAGACGGTCCATCGAGCCCTTCATTCAAAAGGACGCGATCGCAACGGCAATGCAACGCCGCCCGTTGCACCGCGGAGGCCGACTGCAACGCGCGTGGCGTTGCATGCAACGCTCGCGCAGTTGACAGCGGCTACTCGTCGCGTTCGCGAAAAGCGTCCGGATCGATCCCGAACCGGCGCACCCACCGCTGCACCTGCTGCCGCGCTTTTCCCATCGCGCGCGCGACCTCGCTCATGTTGCCGCGCGTCTCGGCGAGGCGCAGGAGGAGCTCGCGACGGAGCGCTTCGTCGCGCTCGGCGGTCGCAGGCGATGCGTTGACGGAGGGCGGCGGCGGGCCTTCGACGATCGCGGGCGGAAGATCTTCCAGACGCACGACGCCTTCGTCGGCGAGGACGCTGCTCGTCGAGAGGCACTGTTCGAGCTCGCGCACGTTGAGCGGCCAGTCGTAGCGAACCAGGGCGCGCGCAGCGTCGGCGCGGAAGCGGAGCGCCTCGCCGCCGCGGACCTTCGCGGATTTGAGAAGCGCCGCGATGAGGAGCCCGACGTCGACGCGCCGATCGCGGAGCGGCGGCACGGTGAACGCGAAGCCGGCGAGCCGCGCGTAGAGATCGCGACGGAACTCGCCCTTCTCCATCAGATCGTCGAGCGGCTTGTGCGTCGCGCAGACGACGCGGACGTCGACCTTCGACGGGCGCGTCGCTCCGACCGGCATGACCTCGCCCTCTTGGAGCACGCGAAGGAGCGCCGCCTGCGACGCCGCCGGGAGATCGCCGATCTCGTCGAGGAAGAGCGTGCCGAAATGCGCGGTGCGCACGAGGCCGGGCTCGTCGCGCATCGCGCCGGAGAACGCGCCTTTGACGTGCCCGAAGATCTGGCTCTCCATGAGCGTCGGCGGGATCGCGCCGCAGTTGATCGCGACGAACGGCCCGGGCCGCTTGGACAGCGCGTGCACGGCCTGCGCGAGGACTTCTTTGCCGGTCCCGGTCTCGCCGAAGAGCATCACCGACACGCCCGACGCCGCGACGCGCTCGAGCCGTGCGAGGCGCGAGGCGAAGAGCGGATCGAGCGTCGAAAGGCCGGCCGCCGTCGCGGGCATGCGCTCGCAGTCGAGGTCCGTCGGGCGCCACGCCGGGCGTTCGACGATCTCGGCGTAGACGAAGATCGTTTGCCCGAGCTCGACCAGCGCACCGCTCGCGAGCGCCACATGCTCGACGCGCGCGCCGTCGACGAGCGATCCGTTCGTCGATCCGAGATCGTGGAGCGCCACGCCGCCCTCGCCCCGCACGATCCGCGCGTGGTCGCCGGACATCTTTCGATCGGCGACGCTGATGCGCAGCACCGTGCGATCCCCCTCGCGTTTCCGCTCGATCTTCCGCGCGTCGCCACGCCCGACGACGATCTCGTCGACCCCCGCGAGCGACAACCGCATGCCGCCCGCGAGCGGTCGCCCGCATTCGAGCACGAGAAAAAGGAACGGGTGCAACGCCGTGCCGTCACTGCGGCGGTTGACGGAGCTGGTGCGCTCGGTGCTGTCGATTCCCACCGACACACGGTATCGCAACGCTGCGTCCGACGCGCGGGCCTCGACGCTGTCGGACGTATCGGTTCGTTGTTCGAGTACGGTCATGCCGGGCCCTTTGCGAAAAGCGTGCTCACTTAGTAAGTGCGAGCGGTCATGAAGACCGTCGTCGTCTCCGCCGCCGTCCTCGTCGAGCGCGGGCGCGTCCTGCTCACGCAGCGCAAAGTCGGTGATCACCTCGCCGGGAAATGGGAGTTCCCCGGCGGCAAGGTCGAGGCGGGCGAGGATCCACGCGCGGCGCTTCGGCGCGAGCTCGAAGAGGAGCTCGGGATCGCGACCGATGTCGGCGAGATCGTCGACGTGACGTTTCATCGTTACGACGACGCCGACAAAGCGGTACTCCTCCTCTTCTTCGAGGCGACGCGCACCGCGGAGTCGCCGGAGCCGCAGGCACTCGACGTCGCCGCGTTCAGCTGGGCCACCGCGGACGAGCTCGAGCCGTCGCGCTTTCCGCCCGCGGACGTCGCGATCTTGAAGAAGGTCGCGGCCCGCCTCGGCGGCGCGGTGTAACGAATCGCGTCGGGCGTACGTCTTCGGAGGTGAAGCGGCGACGTGCCGCGAAACCAAGGAGACCGCCATGACGACGACCGAAGAGACCAAGAAGACCGAAGGTTGCACCTGCGGACCGAAATGCCCGTGCGGTCCCGACTGCCCGTGCGGACCGGGTTGCCCTTGCTGCGCCGGCTGTGGTTGCGCGAAGCCCGCGCAGTGACCAGCTTCTAGCGATGGACGCGGCGGAGCTGGTGCAACGACTCGACGGCGAGCGCGCGAGGTGGCTGCGCTTTCTTCACCGCCGCGTCCGCAGCGAGGCCGACGCGGAGGACGTGCTCCAGTCGGCGCTTCTGCGCGCCGCGTCGCGCGCCGCCACGCTCGAAGATCCGTCGCGGCTCGGCGCGTGGTTCCTGCGCGTGCTGCGAAACACGGTCGTCGATCATCAGCGCGCGCGCGCGACGCGCTCGGCGCCAGCGGGCGACGTCGCGCCCGATGATCTCGCGACGCCGACGGACGACGCGGCCGAGTCGGCGCGCTCGGTCTGCAGCTGCGGCGGTCAGCTCGTCGACGCGCTCAACCCCGCGTACGCGAATGTCCTTCGACGCGTCGATCTCGGCGACGAAGGCATCGATGACGTCGCACGCGACGAAGGGATCAGCGAAGGCAACGCGCGCGTTCGGCTTCACCGCGCGCGCCGCAGCTTGCGGGGCCTCGTCGAGGAGCACTGCGGCGTCACGACGTTGCGCGGGTGCTTCGACTGCACGTGCGACACCGGCGTGCGCTGCGAATCGTCACGCACCGATCGCATCGGCGACGGCGCG
>JAYVXB010000277.1:0-18664 GCA_043785585.1 Deltaproteobacteria bacterium
CGGGACGCTCGTCGATCTCGGGCTCGCGGCGCCTTGGCGCGAAGGCGGGACGCTCCCGCAAGGGCTGACGCCGAAGTACGCGGCGCCGGAGCTCTTCGCGGGGGATCCGCTGACGGTGCGCGCGGAGGTGTACGCGCTCGGCGCGACGCTCGGCGAGGCGCTCGCGCGAAGAGGCAGCGAGCTCGACGATCGCGCACGGATGGCGCTCGCGAAAGTGGCGGCGCGCGCGACCGAGGAGTCACCGGCGGCGCGCTACCCGAGCGTCGACGAGCTCGGGAGCGCGCTTCGGCAAGCCGCGGGGCTTCCGCCGATCGAAGCGGCGCGCGAAGGGGGCGACGCGCCGGTCGAGGCCGCGTGGCCGGTGCTCGGTCTCGAAGCGACGGCGCAGAAGCTCTTGACCGAGGTGCGCGCGCTCGACACGGGCGCGGCGCTCGCGATCGAAGGGCCGCGCGCGTCGGGTCGAACGACGCTCGCGCGACGTCTCGCGTGGACGCTCGGTGTCGAAGGGCGCGCAGTCGCGATGATCGAGGCGCCGAAGCGCGGGATGACGGCGCGCGAGGTGGTGGAGCTCGAGCTCGCGGCGTGGCGGCGCGAAGGCGATCGCATGGAGCCGAACTTGATCGTCGTCGTCGACGACGCGCACGCGCTCGACGACGCGGCGCGTGTGGCGTTGCAGCGCGCTTCGGAGAGCGGCGCGCGGATCGTCGGCGTGACGACGGAGGCGGATCTCGCGCGGATCGCGACCGGGAAATGCAGCGCGTTCGTGGTGCCGCCGCTCGACGCGCGCTCGGCGGAGGAGCTGGTCCTCCGCGCGATGCCGTCGCTACCGGACCAGCTCCGCGCGCACCTCGTCGCCCGCGTCGAAGGGCGACCGGGGACGTTGCGCGCGATCCTGCGAAAGCTCGGCGGGCGCGCGATCGTGTCGACCGAGGACGTCGACGCCGTGCTCGCGGCGCCGCCGGGAGGATCCGTCCCGCCGCCGTCGATGGGACGCGCGGAGGCGTTCGCGCAGGTCGATCGCTCGCTCGACATGGGGCGCTTCGACGACGCGGCGCAGCAGCTCGACGAGCTCGGCGCTCCGCGGCACGACGACGAGCGCGTGCGGATCGGGATCTGGCGCGCACGCGTGGCGCTCGGACGCGGCGACGCGAAGCGAGCGAAGGAGCTTCTGGCCGAGATCGAGGGGCTCGCGACGAAGGGGTCGCAGCTGCGGTCGTGGGAGATCGCTTCGGCGCGCGCGTCGCTGCGCGCGGGGGACTACACCGAGGTCCTGCGGCTGACGAAGGGGCTCGTCGAGGCGAGCGGCGACGATGCGATCGCGGCGGACGCGCTCTCGGTACGCGGCGTGGCGCTCGCGCTGACCGGCGAGGATGCGCTCGCGCAAGCGTCGCTCGCGCGAGCGCTCGACGTCGCACGAAAGACCGGCGATCCACGCGTCGAAGCGGTCGCGCTCGGATCGTCGGCGATCGCGCATCAGCGCGCGGGGCGGCGCGACCAAGCGCGCACCGCGTACGAAGCGTCGCTCGCCTCCGCCGAAAAAGCGCGCGACGCCGCGACGGTCGCGACGATGCGATTGAACCTCGCAGGCCTCGCGCAAGGCGAAGGAGATCTCGCGCAGGCGCTCACGCACCTCGAAGCCGCCGTCGACATGGGACGTCGCGCGGGCGGCCTCCTCGCCGTGCAGCAGGCGCTCCTGAACCTCGCGCTGCTCGATCTCTACTTGGGTCGCTACGCGCGGGCGTCGGCGTCGATCGATTCGCTCGTCGCGCAACGTCCGCGCCTCGGTGCCGCGGCGCGCGCGCAGCTCTTGTCGTTGCAGGCCGAGCTCGCGACGCGGACGGGCGACGTCGCGCGCGGCGCGTACTTGTACGATCAGGCAGCGACGTCATGGGAGGCGCAAGGGCGGCTCAACGACGCGGCCGAGTCGCGCCTCGAGGGGCTCATCGTGCAAGCGCGCGAGGCGGGAGCGGACGCGGCGCATCTCGGACGCGCGGTGGCGAAGGTGAAGGCGTCGGTCGGCGACGCGGGGCTCGGCGATCACGCGGCGCTCGCGGCGATGGCGCGCGCGGCGATCGCGCGGCTCGCGGGCGACGACGAGGCGGCGAAGCGTGCGCTCGACGAGGCGTTCGAGCTGTCGCAGAAGGCGGGGCGACGCGAGTGGGCGTGGCAGGCGCTCGACGCACGCGCGCGGCTCGCGAGCTCGCAAGGGAGCGTAGCTCTCGCGCGACGCGACACCGAGGCGGCGCTCGCGATGCTCGAAGAGACCGCGTCGAAGCTGCCGCGCGATCTGCGCGAGGTGTTCTGGGACGATCCGCGGCGACGCGCGCTTCGGCAAGCGCACACCGCGACGCATCCGGTCGCGTCGTTGCCGCCGGGGATCGTGCGCGCCGCCGCGCAGGCGAGCGGGTCGACGTCGATCTTCGGCGTGCGGCCCGCCGAGGACCGGCTCGCGCGCATCCTCGAGATTACGCGTGAGCTCGCGAGCGAGCACGACATCGCGCGCCTCCTCACGCGCGTCACCGACCACGCGATCGCGCTCCTCGGCGCCGAGCGTGGCTTCGTCGTGCTCACGAACGAACGCGGCGAGCTCTCCGCACACGCCGCGCGCGATCGCGCCGGCGACGATCCGCACGCGCGCTTCTCGCACTCGGTCGCCGAGAAGGTCGTCGCGAGCGGCGAGCCGGTCATTGCGACGAGCGCGCGCGACGACGAACGCCTGAAGCAGGCCGTGAGCGTGCACCAACTGATGATCCAGTCGATCGCCTGCGTCCCGATCCGCGGCGCTCCGCCGAGCGGCACGACGATCGGCGCGCTCTACGTCGAGACGCGCCTGCGTCCCGGTCACCGCTTCCAAGACGAGCTCCCGACGCTCTGCGCCTTCGCCGATCAAGCCGCGATCGCGATCGAAAACGCGCGCCTCCTCGGCGAGAACCGCGCGCGCGCCGAGCAGCTCGCGACGGCGAACGGCGAGCTCGAGATCGCGAAGGACGAGCTCGCGCGTTTGCTCGGCAAGCGCACCGAGCAGCTCGTCGAAGCGCGCCGCGACTTGAAGCAAGTGCGCGCGGAGCTGCGCGGGCACTTCGGGTACGCGGGGCTCGTCGGCACGAGCGCGGCCATGCGAAAGCTCTATGCGCTCATCGAGCGCATCAAAGAGACCGATGTCCCGGTGCTCATCACGGGCGAGAGCGGCACCGGCAAAGAGATCGTCGCGAAGGCCGTGCACGCGTCCGGACCGCGCGCGAAAAAGCCGTTCCTCGGCGTCAACTGCGGCGCCATCCCCGGCAACCTCCTCGAGAGCGAGCTCTTCGGAAACGTGCGCGGCGCGTTCACCGGCGCGGATCGCGATCGCAAAGGGCTCTTCCGCGAGGCCGAAGGCGGCACCATCTTGCTCGACGAGATCGGCGAGATGCCGCAGAAGATGCAAGCGGGACTGCTCCGCGTCCTCCAAGAGAAGTGCGTGCGCCCCGTCGGCGGCGCGAAAGAAGAGCCGGTCGACGCGCGCGTCATCACGTCGACGCACCGCGATCTCGAGCAGATGGTGAAGGACGGGACGTTCCGCGAGGATCTCTTCTATCGCCTCCACGTCGTCGAGATGCGCGTGCCGCCGCTGCGCGATCGCATCGAGGACATCCCGCCGCTCATCGATCACTTCTTGTCGCTCTACTCGTCACGCTACCGCCGCGAACGAAAGAGCGTCGCGCGCGAGGCGCTGCGTCTGCTCTGCGCGTACCCGTGGCCGGGCAACGTGCGGCAGCTCGAGCACGTGCTCTTGAACGCGTGGCTCATGAGCGAGGCGGACGAAATCGAAGCGGAGGATCTCGAGCTGCCGTCGGCGGGACCGCGCGCCGGCGCGAATCCGATCTCGGACCTTCGCGTGCGCGGTGGGCAAGCGACGCCTGCGCACGCGGGGAGCAAGGCGGAGTTCAAGGCGTCCGAGCGTGATCGCATCTTGAGCGCGCTCTCCGCGTGCAACTGGAACCGCGTGCAAGCCGCCAAGATGATCGGCGTGCCGCGACGCACGTTTTATCGGCGGTTGAAGGAGTTCGGAATTTTGTAGCGACGCACGAGGCGGCGTTAGCATCCAAGCCGCCATGCGCTCCACTGCCCTCCTCGCCGCCGTGCTCTCCATCTCGTCGCTCGCGTGCGAAACGCCGCCGCCGCCTGCGACTCCGACGACGACCGCGACCGCGACCGCGACCACGACCGCGACCGTGACCCCGACCGCGACCACAACCCCGTCCGCGAGCGACGCCGATCCTCTCGTCGGCAAGCCCGCGCCCGACTTCACCAAGACGACCTACGACGGCAAAGAGGTCCACCTCGCCGCGCTCAAGGGCAAGCCCGTCGTCGTCTACTTCTATCCAAAAGACGAGACGCCCGGCTGCACGAAGGAAGCGTGCTCGTTCCGCGACGCGTGGAAGGATCTCTCCGCGACCGGCGTGACGATGATCGGGATCTCCTCCGACGACGCCGAGTCGCACAAGAAATTCGCCGAGCACTGGAAGCTCCCGTTCCTTCTCGTCAGCGACGCCGACGGTGCGATCGCAAAGTCGTTCGGCGTGCCGGTGAGCGACGGCTACATCGCGCGCCAGACGTTCGTCATCGGGGCCGACGGCAACGTGAAGAAGGTCTACCGCAAGGTGAGTGTGGCGAACCACGCGGCCGAGGTCATGGCGGATCTGAAGCCGTGAGCTTGTCGGTGCTCGTCGACGGCGTCGCGCTCGCGGAGGGCGAGGCGCGCGCGTTCTGGGATCGGTTCAGCCGGTACATGGACGAGCATCCGCGCGACCTCGTCGGCTTCGCGAAGAGCGAAGGGCTCGCGAGCGTGCACCCGCAAATGGGGAGCGCGGGAGCGGTCCTCGTCGCGAGCAAGACGTCGCCGCAGCGCCCCTACGCCAACGCTGCCAGCCAGCCGTCCAGTGGATCGCCGGGTCACCACAGTCGCCCGAAGCGCAACCAGTCCCCTTCGAAATCCCCGAAAAAACGAGGGTGAACACTCGCCGTATCCCCTGCACGGTCCTTGCTTCGCGAGGGAACGGGTGCACTGCGCCCTCCGAATGCACATCGCCTACGCCGCCCATACCGAAGCGTGCACGTTCTATCTCGATGACGACGGGATCTGCCGACGTGTGCTGCGCAAGCGCGCCAAGCCGCTGACGGCGCTGCTCTCCGGCGCGAACGAAGAGAACGGCTCGAACGCAGACCAGCGCTCCGAGCGCTGCCTCGGCGCGCAGTACGTCGCATCGCTCGATCCGTCCGCGAGCGGAGGGCTCATCCCGCTGCCGCGCGTCGGCGTGCCGATGCTTTTCGCGTACGTCGGAGAAGGCGGGCGGATCGCGCTCGTGCGGACGGGGAACGTCTTGCGCTTCGAGCAGCACGGCACGCCGGACGATCGCCCGTCGCAACGGCAGACGCGACCGTCGCTCGCCGACGAAGGCCCCGACACCGACGCGGCGAAGCCCGACAGCGGCGTGCGCGCGTGCCCCGAGATCGACGAAGACGAACCGATCGTGCCGGACATTCCGATCGAGATCGCAGCGCCGATCGTCTCGGATGCGACCGCGGAGATGCCGGTGGCGGAGACGGCGGAGATGCCGGCGATCGCGCCGCTCGCACTCGCACCGCTCACGGACGACGACTGCGACGAGACCGACGCGGCGCGCACGCAGCTCTTTCGAGCGAGCCGACCTCCGCCGAGCACGCTGCGCGCCGCGAGCGGCAACACGCCGATTCCGGAGCGACCGAGCTGGATGCCGTCGACGCGCGTCGAGCGCGTGTCGATCGTTCACGCTCCGCCGCCATCGAGCCCACGCGAGATCGAAGCTGCGCCGAGCACCGATCGCGATCCGACGCCGGTCACGCCGCGTGGTCGCGGAATGCTCCCGCTGCGCGCCGGTCGCGGACGTGGCTGATTGATCGAGCGCAATCGGGTCTGCCCCGCGGTGGGCCATGATGCGCGCCGCCGTGACCTCCCAAGCGCACATCGAAACCTCCGCCGCCGTAGCCTCCGAAGCCGCGAGCGCCATCGAAGTACGGGCGCCGCACGACAGCCTCGTCGCCGCGTTCGAGGCCGCCGCGCGCGACCACGCGCCAGCGTTTTCGCTTCACGGCGCGAAGGGCGTCCTCGAGAAGAGCGCGTCGCAGGCGCTGGACGCGGCGTGGCGGTGGGCGAGGCTCCTCGCGCATCGCGGCGTCGCGCGCGGCGATCGAGTTCCGATCCTCTTGCCGACGAGCCACGCCTTCCTCGAAGCGATGCTCGGCGCGATGCTGATCGGCGCCGTCCCCGTGCCGCTCGCGGTGCCGATGACCTTCGGCGGCGTCGAGCGCTACCTCGCGAACCTCGGCGCGATCGTCGACGACTGCGGCGCGCGCGTGCTCGTCACGTATGGACGCATCCGCGACGCGGTCGCCAAGGACGACGCGTTGCGCGCGTCGCTCGGCGACGTCGTCGTGGAGAGCGATCTCGACGGAGTCGGCAGCGTCGCCGTTCTCTCACCCACCATTGGCGGGAGCGATCTCGCGTTTCTCCAGTACACGTCCGGCACCACTGGACGCCCAAAGGGGGCGATGATCTCGCATCGCGCGCTCGTGTCGAACGCCTTCGCGATCGCGCACGGACTCGATCTCGGCCCGAACGACGTCGGCGTGAGCTGGCTGCCGCTCTTCCATGACATGGGGCTCATCGGCGTTCTCCTCACGTCGATCTGCCATCCGTATCCGCTGCACGTCATGACGCCCGAGTCGTTCGTGATGAATCCGCGTCGCTGGCTGGATCTCCTCGGGCGCGTGCGCGGCACCGTCTCTGCGGCGCCGAACTTCGCGTACGAGATGTGCGTCGCGCGCGCCTCGGACGCGACCGACGTGCGGCTGGACGCGTGGCGGCTCGCGTTGAACGGCGCCGAGCCCGTTCGCGCGAGTACGGCACGACGGTTCCACGCATCGTTCGCGCCGACCGGACTGCCGCACGACGCGACGATGCCGGTGTACGGCATGGCCGAAGCGACGCTCGCGGTCACGTTTCCGGCGCTTGCGGAGAAGCTCGAGACGCTGACAGTCGATCGCGCGGCGATGGAGCGTGACGGACGCGCGGTGAGGTCGCAGGCGTCGGACGCGTACGACGCCGTGAGCGTCGGACGGCCCGTCGCGGGGATGCGCGTCGCCATCGTGAACGACGACGATCGCGTCGTCCCCGAGGAGACGATCGGCGCGGTGCGCGTCGCCGGTCCGTCGTTGATGGATGGGTACTTCCGCGACGACGTGCGCAGCGCGGAGGCGCTCCGTGGCGGTTGGCTGCGCACGGGGGATCTCGGCTTCATGCGCGGCGGACGGATCTTCGTCACGGGACGCGCGAAGGAGCTCATCATCAAGGCAGGGCGGAACATCCACCCGCACGACGTGGAGCGCGTCGCGGAGCAGATCGCTGGCGTGCGCGTGGCGGGCGTCGCAGCGTTCGGACATGCGAACGCCGAGACGGGCACCGAGGATCTCGTCGTCGTCGCCGAGACGACGGTGGGCGACGTCGATCGCCGCGCGCTGATCGCGAAGGCCGTGCGCGCCGAGCTCTTGAGCGTGCTCGGCGTGAAAGCCGATCACATCCGCGTGTGCGCCGTAGGCGTCGTGCCGCGCACGACGAGCGGGAAGATCCGTCGCGGCGACTGCGCGCGACGCTTCGCCGCTGGAGAGCTCGGCTGATGCGCGCGCTCGTCATCGGCGGCACCGGCTTCGTGGGCCTCGGCATCGTCGACGCGCTGCTCGAACGCGGCGCCGAGGTGCGCGTGACGCGCCGCGATCAGTCTGTCACGTTGCTCGTACGCAAACGCCGTGTCGAGCTCGTCTCCGCGTCGCTCGAGGAGCCCGAAGCACTTCGGCGCGCGATGGACGGCTGCGACGTCGTCTATCTCGCGGGTGCGTACTACCCGCGGTACTCGATCGATCTGGAAGCGTCGCTCGCGCGCGGCGTCTCTGGCGTTCGCAACGCGTGCGAAGCGGCACTCGCGGTCCGGGTACCGCGCTTCGTTTACACGTCGACGATCGCGACGCTCGGGCGCGCCCCCGACGACCGGCTCGCCGATGAACGCGACGTGCCGTCATCGATGCCCACCGAGAGCGTCTACCGCGCCGTGAAGTGGGCGATGGAGCGCGAGGTCGACGACGCGCGCCGGCGTGGGCTCGCGGCGGTGACGCTCCTCCCCGGCGGCTGCATCGGTCCCGGCGATCTGCGCGTCGGGACGGGCGCCGTGATGGTCGGCGTCGCGCGCGGGCTCCTCACGTGGTGGGTCGACGGAGTCGTGAACCTCGTCGACATCGACGACGTCGCGCGCGCACACGTCGCCGCCGCGGCGACGACCGCGCACGATCGCTACTGCCTCGCCGGGCACACCGTGCGCGTCGGAGACCTCTTGCCATGGCTCGCGCATCGGTACGGCGGCGTCCTCCCCACCGAGCAGCTGGGCGCCGAGGACGCGCGAGAGCGCGCCGACGACGACGAACGCGCCGCCGCGCCCCGCCGGGAGCGCGTCGCGATCCCACGCGAGCTGGTCGACATGGCCACGACCGGCCAACGCGTGTCGAACGATCTCGCCGCGCGTGACCTCGGCTTCGCGCCATCGCCGCTCGACGCGTCGTTCGATCGCGCGCACGCGTGGTTCGTTCGCTTCAAGATGATCCCGCCGCGGCGGGAGAAAGGATCCGTCCATGAGTACGTTTGATCTCGATGCGCGCGAATGCACGCTCGTGTCCCTTGCGGAGATCGCGGAGGTCGACGCGAAATCGATCCGCGGCGAGCAGCTGTTGCGCGAGGATCTCGGGATGGATTCTCTGTCGAGCCTCGAGCTCCTGTCGAAGGTCGGCGAACGACTGCGCGTCGATCTCGAGGCCGAGGACGCGATGGACATTCGGACCGTCGACGACGCCTGCGCGTTCGTAGAGAAATCCTTCCGTGCGCAGCACGTCGCCGCGGGCGCCCATGCCTGACGGAGGCTCCTCAGTCGCGCGCGCCGCGCTCGAGGACGAGACGCTCGACGTCCTCGTCCCGGAGATCGCGCGCTTCATGGCGCGCGAAGTCGACGGCGACGCGATCGACCGCGACGGCCAGATTCCGCGCAGCGTGCGCGAAGGCGCGGCGCGACTCGGGCTCTTCGGGCTCACGGTGCCAGCCGAGTACGGCGGCGCGGGGCTCTCGCTCCTCTCCGCGTGTCGCGTCGTCTCGGAGATCGCGAAGGTCGATCGTTCGGTCGCGATCATGATCGGGCTCCATGCGGGGCTCGGCACGCGCGGTCTCGTCGAGCACGGCTCCGTCGCGGCGCGCGAGCGCTGGCTCCCGTTGCTCGCGTCGGGTGACTGCATCGCGTCGTTCGCCGCCACCGAAGCGGCCGCGGGATCGGACCTCACCGCCGTTCGCACGATCGGGCGCGCCGACGGCGATTCGCTTCGGATCGACGGAGAGAAGAGCTACGTCACGAACGGGGGCTTCGCCGGGCTCTTCACGGTGCTCGCGAGCACGCCTGGCCTCGGCGGCGCGCGCGCGCACTCGGTCGTGTGCATACCCGCGGACACGCCGGGTGTGTCCGTCGGACGCGAAGAACGCAAGCTCGGGATCCGCGGCTCGTCCACCGTCACCGTCACCTTCGACGACGTGCGCATCCCGCGATCGAACGTGCTCGGCGGCGAAGGACGGGGCATGGCGATCACGCACGCGCTCCTCACGTGGGGACGGACGCTGATGTCGTCCGGATGCGTCGGCACCGCGCGTGGCGCTGTCGCGGCCGCATTGGCGCACGTGCAAACGCGGCGGCAGTTCGGCCGGCCCATCGGCGAGCTCGGCGCGACGCGCGCGCACATCGCGTGGATGGCGGCCCGAACGCACGCGATGGACGCGTTCGTCCGTCACGTCGGAGCGGCGCACGCGCGGGGCGATGCGATCGAGATCGACTCGGCGATCGCGAAGATCTTCACGAGCGAGTCGGCGTTCGAAATCTGCGATCGGACGCTGCAGCTCCACGGAGCGCTCGGCTTCATCGAGTCGACCGGCGTCGCACGCATGATGCGCGACTGCCGCATCACGAGGATCTTCGAGGGCGCGAACGACGTGCTGCTCGTGCGACTCGGCGCCGCGCGCCTCGCGTCGCGTGCCGCTGAACGACCAGTGCAACCCGACGACGCGAGCACGCCGAGCGACCGTGACATCCGTACGCTCGCTCGACGCTTCGACGGCGCCGTCGCCGACGTTCGCGCGCGACTCGGCCTCGCCGCGATCCGTCGCCAGCTCGTGTTGCAACGAATCGCAATCGCCGAGATCGCGCTTCGAGTGGCAGGCGTCGTCGCGGCGGGCCCGAGCTTCGCCGACGACGTCGTCGCGCGCGCCGCCGTGGACACGCTCGTCGGCGAAGGCCAACGCGCGCTCGATCGGCTTGCCCATGCGGAACGCGACGAGGCGGTCGCTGCGGCGGTATGTGCCCGCATCTACGAAGCTTGACCCGACCGCGTGGACGTCGCGCGCGGGCGGAGTAGCTTCCGTGCGTCATGTCCGGTTCGCGCGTCTGCCCCGATTGCCCCGCGATCTAGGGACGGATGCTCCGCGTCCTCGTCGACGACCCTGCCGGCTGCGCGCTCCGATGCGTGACGCTCGAGTCGCGCCAACCGTTCCCCGAGAGCTGGCGTGGCACGTTCGGCATGGCGCTCGTGCGTCGCGGCTTCGTCATTCGGCAACGCGTCGATTCGCTCGGTCGCGCGACGGCGCTCGACGCGCTCGGTCCCGGAAGCGCAATGCCGGTCGGAGGCGCAGACGACAGCGGCGCGACGGGATACGCGGCGAGCGCGGCGATGGTCTGTTTGTGCCCCACGGGCGCGCTTCATCACGCCGTCGACGCCTCGCCGTCCGGCGCACATGACGTGGTCGATGCGCAGTCGACGATGCTCGAGCGCGTCGAGCGAATCGCCGACGCTCGCGGTCGTCCGCGCGCCATCACGCGCGTCGCACAGTTGCTCTGCACTCTCTCCGATACGCTCTGCGCGTCGCGACGACTCTCCGTCATCCCTGCGGATCTCCAGCAGCGCGATCTCGCGGCGCTCCTCGCGCTTCGTCACGAGTCCGTCTGCCGTGCGCTGGGCTCGCTCACGCGGCGGCGCGTCGTTCAGCGCGACGCACTGGGCGTGCGGATCGTCGATCGCGCCGCGCTCGAAGTCATCTGAGCACGCCGTCAGAACCACACACACTTCCGATGGCTTCGCTCGCTTGGCGATCCCACGTCTTTTCATGCTGCTTGAACCAGTTGTCGAGCATCTCGGTCAGAAGAGGCATGAGCTCGGTCTCTTTTCGATCGCACTCGATGCGTACGATCTCGAGCCGGCGCGTGAAGATGTCATGCTCGTCGCGGTGCTCTGCGAGGCGCGCGTAGTGCGCACGATCCATCGCGGCTTCCTCGACCGCGAAATGACGACGCACGTCGTGGAGCAAGCGATCGATGCAGCGCGCCAACGTGGTCCATGACGCGCCGGCGTCTTGCGCGCGCCGGAGCGCGCTGACCATCGACGCGATGTGTGCGTGCTGCGCCGCGATCTTCTCTGGAAACTCTGGCGCGTCGCCAAGCTGGTTGTCCATCTACCGGACGACTCTACACGACGCGCCAGGCCCCGCAACGCTGCGAAATGTCATGCACGGGTGCACGGATCGACCCCACAGTGACGCGATGGCGCGTCCAATCATCGAACCCTTTCGAATCAAAGTCGTCGAACCGATTCGCATGACGACGCCGCGCGAGCGACTGCGCGTCTTGCGGGACGCGCGGTTCAATCTCTTCGGTGTTCGCGCGGAGGACGTCATCATCGATTTGCTCACCGACTCTGGCACCGGAGCGATGAGCGCCGAGCAATGGGCGGCGATGATGCGCGGCGACGAGTCGTATGCCGGGGCGCGAAGCTACTTCCGCTTCGACGAAGCCGCGAAGCAGCTCACGGGAATGCCGCACATCTTCCCGACGCATCAGGGCCGCGCGGCCGAGCGGATCTTGTGCGCGACTCTCCCGCTCGCGGGAAAGACGGTGGTCTCGAACGGTCTCTTCGACACGACGCGCGCGAACATCGAAGAGGCCGAAGCTCGCGGCGTCGACTTGCCGGCGTGGGAACCGATGCTGTCGTCCGCAGGCGGGGAGCCTCGCGCGTTCGGTGGCGACATGGACATCGCGGCGTTCGACGAGATCCTCCGCGAGCGCCGCGACGACATCGCGCTCGTGATCATGACGGTGACGAACAACGCCGTCGGTGGGCAGGCGGTGTCGATGGGCAACTTGCGCGCGGTATCCGACCGCTGTCGCGCTGCCGGCATCCCGCTCTTCCTCGACGCGTGCCGCTTCGCGGAAAACGCGTTCGCGATCCATCGCGACGAGCCTTCCGAGCAACGCCGCGAGCTGGCCGCGATCGCGCGCGAGATGTTCGACCTCTGCGACGGTTTCACGATGAGCGCGAAGAAGGACGCGATCGTGAACATGGGCGGAATGCTCGGCGTGCGCGACGCCAAGCTGGCGGAGCGGATCCGCGTCGACCTCATTCGCACCGAGGGGTTCACGACCTACGGAGGGCTCGCCGGGCGCGATCTAGAGGCGATCGCGCAGGGGCTGCGCGAGGTGCTCGACGAGAGCTACTTGGCGTATCGGTTCGCGGCGTCGGCGTACGTAGCGCGCTCGCTGGCGCGATCGGGGTGGCCGGTCGTCATGCCCGCGGCGGCGCACGCGGTGTACATCGACGCGGGCGCGGCGCTACCCGAGCTCGCGTCGGACGATCTCCCCGGGCAGTCGGTCGCGTGCGCGTTCTACCTCGCGGGCGGAGTGCGCACCTGCGAGATCGGCAACCTGATGTTCGGCTCCGCGACCACGCGCCGACAGCTCGTCCGCTTCGCGATCCCGCGGCGTGTCTACACGCAGAGCCACATGGACTACGTCGCCGCGATCGGCGAAGAGGTGGCCGCGGTTCGCGACCGGCTTCCTGCAATGCGCATCGTAGAGCAGCCCGCGTCGTTGCGTCACTTCAGCGCAGCGCTCGAGCCGGTCACGTCGTTCCCCGACTTCGCGTGAACGGACGTCGTAGCGCATGACATTCGTCACGCGAGGGTGCCCTCGCAACGGCGCCATGACCACGCCGTGACGGCGCGACGCGATCCGCGCCGTACGGTTGCGTGCATGATCGCCCCTTCCCTCCCCTTCCGCGCACGCGACCCGGTCAGCGGCTACAGCCACCTCGCGGGCCTCGTCCTCGCGGCGTGCGGTGCGCTCGCGCTCCTCGTGTGCGCGCGCGGCCCGGCGTCGCTCGCGACGAGCGCGACGTACGCCATCTGCCTCATCGCGCTGTACGCCGCGAGCTCCGCCTACCACCTCGTCCCCGGCGACGCGACGCTGATCGCGCGCCTCCGCAAGCTCGATCACAGCGCCATCTTCCTGATGATCGCCGGCAGCTGCACGCCAATCTTCTGGCGCGCCTTCGAAGGCTCGACGCGTGCGTGGATGCTCGGCGGCATCTGGGCGATCGCAATCGCCGGCATCGTCTTCCGCGTCGTGTGGATGTCCGCGCCGCGGATCCTCTACACCGTGATGTACGTGGCGATGGGGTGGCTCTTCGTCGTTCGCGGACCGAGCGGCCTGCAGGCGCTTCCGACCGCGGTCCTCGCGTTCGTCGTCGCCGGCGGCATCACGTACACGCTCGGCGCCGTCGTGTACGCGCTCAAGCGTCCGAATCCGTTCCCGCGCGTCTTTGGCTTCCACGAGATCTGGCACCTCTTCGTCCTCGGTGGGAGCGCGCTTCACTACGTCGCGATGCTGCTGCTCGCGCTCGGCTGATTCGCGCCGACGGCGGCGACGCGTGCGCGCCGCCTGATGTCTGCGAGGCGCCGAGCCTGGACCTCGACGGCTTCCGCGAGCGACGCCAAGCTCTCTCCCTCGAACGCCGGCTCGCGCAGGAGCGCGCGGTAGTGCACGATCCCGCGCTCGAGGTTGTCTTCGAACGATCGAAGCCGCGCGAGCGCCTTCGCGTTGTCCGCGGCGAGCGCGAGCTGCTTCTCGAAGTGATCGACGTACAGCACGAGCTCCGTCGCGAGGCAGTGCGGTCGTGACGCGGGCACGAGGCTCGCCCCGCGCCCGTAGATGTGATCAACCATCTCACGAAGCGAGTACTCGCGATCGAAGTACGCGAGGTTCGGCCCCGGACACACGGCGACGGGCAGTCCGGGATTGACGATCCCGAGATCGATGAGAGCGCCGTTGCCGAGGTGGTTGCAGATGCACGTCTTGGCGTAGACCGCGCGCACGCTCGGGTCGGTCGTCTCCGGCGCAGGCGCGACCGCGAAGCCCATCGCGGCGAGCTTGTCGCGTTGGTACTCGCGTGACGCCGTGCAGATCGGTCGCGTCGTCAGCTCGGTGTTCGACGCGAGGTAGCCGCGCGGGCAGCTCGACCCAGGTCGGCCGTCCGCGATCCGCTTCGTTGTCCAAACCTCGGAGCTCGAGCCGCGCAGGTTGCTGAAGGGGACGCCGAGCGGCGACACGTCGCTCACGTAGATGTCGCGCTCGGTGGCGGCGGCGAGCTGCGCGCGCGTCGCGTCGTCGAGCGCGGTCGCTTCGCGAACGAGCAGAAACGGCGATCCCCAGCCGGTCGCGTCGGCGCCGTAGTGCTCGCGGAGGCGCCGCGTCTCGCCGTGGTTCCCGATCCCGCCTTGGACCGTCACGCGGATCCGCCGCATCTCGCCGACGAAGGGGGTCGCCTTCTTCTCGTAGTACTGACGAATGGCGGGCGCGAACGTCTCGACGAGCTCGTCGCGGCGCGCGCAGATCTCCGCGAGGATCGGCCCGAGCAGCTCACCGTCGGTCGCGAAGAGGTGCCCTCCGCAGTTGAGCCCCGACTCGATGCGCAGCTCTTTGATCTCGATCCCCTTCTTCGCGAGAAACTTCCCCTGCACGAGCGCGGAGCGAAAGTCCGAGACCTTCAGGATGATCCCTTTCTCGATGTGGCCCTCGTCGTCGCGGTAGAACTGTGGGAAGCGCTCGAACATGCCGAAGAGCGTCGGGTTCATTCCGGCCGAGAGCACGACGTCGGACGCGATGCGCGACGCGGCGAACCCGCGCAACGCGGCTTTCGCGTCGGCGTGATCAGGACCCAGCGGCGCGCCGTCGCGATCGAACCGTACCCGGTCGAGCTTCGTCATGATGTTGACGTCGGCCGAGCCGCGGACGATCGCGTTGGTGAGCGCCGTCTCCGCGTCCGTCTTCGCGTCGCCATCGGACATCGTCAGATACGCGCGGTACGCGCGCGCGAGTGGCGAGACGTCGGGCAGTAGCTCGAAGTACTTCGTCTTCTCATTGTCCGCACCGAACGGGAGCGCCCGGATCGCCGTCATCTGTCGCGCGATCACGTCGTCGACGAGATCGAGCCACGCCGTGATGCGCCGCGCGCGCGCGTCGGGCGCGAGCGCACCAATCGCCTCGAACGGCATTTCCTCCTTCGCGGCGTAGTGGCGGCGAACGCGCTCGACGAGCGCGTCGTCCACGATCGACATGACCGAAGAAATCCCAAAGCGAGCGACGCGCAGCGGAGTATCGAGCGAGAAGCCTGTCCCCATGACGGGGATGTGAAACGAATGCACGCCCATGGTTCTCTCCCTTGCGGAGCGAAGTATGGCGACGCGTTGAAGTGCACGCGTCAGCGCGCGGTCACGGCTGCCGCCACGGATGACATTTGTCATCGCGCAGAATTGTCGCGCTGCCCGAACGAACGTTCGTTGCTACTTCACTCTCGAGAGCGAGCGACGCGCTGCAGACGCCGCGGATAGGGAGGGTGCTCGATGCACGTCGAATCATGGATCCTCGAGCGCCCCGGCGCGCCGCTCGTCCACGCAGAGCGAACGCTCCCCGAGCTTTTGCCTGGCGACGCGATCGTCGCGGTCGAAGCGTGCGGCCTCTGCCACACCGATCTCGCGTACGCTGACGGCTCGGTCGCGCCGCGGCATGCGCTGCCGCTCGTGCTGGGCCACGAGATCGTCGGGCGCGTGGTCGAGGTTCACGGCGATCACGTCGCGCTGCGCGGCGCGCGCGTGATCGTCCCCGCCGTGATCCCGTGCGGAGCGTGCGCGTTCTGCAAAGCGGGCCGAGGCAACGCCTGCCCGAAGCAGAAGATGCCGGGCAACGACGTCGACGGAGGATTTTCGACACACGTGGTCGTCCCCGCGTGGGCGCTCGTCCGCATCGACGACGCGCCGGCGAGCATCGACGTTCGCGAGCTCTCGGTCGTCGCCGACGCAGTGTCGACGGCGTTCCAAGCGACGCGACGCGCGCAGCTCGGACGCAGCGATCTCGCGATCGTCGTCGGGTCGGGCGGCGTCGGAGCCTATGCCGTGCAGATCGCGCACGCGCTCGGCGCTCGCGTCGTCGCGCTCGACACGGATCGCAGCCGCCTCGAGCTCGTCGCGCGGCACGGTGCCGAGCGCGTCGTTCATGTCGACGATCGAGCACCGAAGGAGCTTCGCAAGGAAGTGCACGGCATCGCACGCGGGTGGGGCATCGAGTCGCTCGCGTTCCGCATCTTCGAGTGCAGCGGCACGACGGCGGGCCAGGCGCTCGCGTTCGCGATGCTCGGCCCCGCGGCGACGATGGTGCAAGTCGGCTACTCGGCGAAGCCGGTGGAGCTGCGCTTCTCGAACGTGATGGCCTTCGACGCGACGATCCATGGCAGCTGGGGTTGCCCGCCCGACGCGTACCACGACGTCTTACGCCTCATCTACGCGGGCGGGGTACGCATCGCGCCCTTCGTGGAGCACGCGCCGATGTCCCGAATCAATCAGGCGCTCGGCGACATGGCGCACCATCGGCTCTCGCGCCGCTTGGTGCTCGATCCGCGGTCATGAAGCCGCACCACGGGAGGAACAGATGATCGATCTGAAGAACCACGAGCTCGTCCCGCAGTACGAGCTGCGCAACGTCCGCTACGAGCAACGCCCCGTGCGCGATCGCTCCGGCAAACCCGTCGAGGGGCTCTACGCGGTCTGGATCCTCCTCGACAACCCGTCGCAGCTAAACTCGTACACGACCGCGGCGGTGAAGGACGTCATCCTCGGGATGCGTCGCGCGTCGACGGATCGCCGCGCGGTGTGCGTCGTTCTCTCGGCGACGGGCGAGAAGGCGTTCTGCACCGGCGGCAACACGGCGGAGTACGCGACGTACTACGCAGGCAGACCGCTCGAGTACTTGCAGTACATGCGGCTCTTCAACGACATGGTCACGAGCATCTTGCTCTGCGACAAGCCCGTTGTCTGTCGCGTCAATGGGATGCGTATCGGCGGTGGGCAAGAGATCGGAATGGCGTGCGACTTCTCCGTCGCGGGCGATCACGCGCGCATCGGGCAAGCCGGTCCTGTCCACGGCTCGGCGCCCGACGGCGGCGCGACCGACTTCCTGCACCTCTACGTCGGCTTCGCGCACGCCGCCGAGTCGCTCAGCCTGTGCGAGCCGTGGTCAGCGCACAAGGCGATGCGACTCGGTCTGCTCAACGACGTCGTCCCGGTCTACAAAACGAAGGCGGGGGCGTTCGTTCCGAACCCGACCGTCGTCACCGATCGCTACAGCGACGACGCGGGTCGGATCGCATACGGCGAGTGGAAGACAGGCGCAGCGTTCGACGAAGGTAAGCGCGCCGCGGCCGAGTGCACGGTGGACTTGTCGCGCCTCGACGAAGCAGTCGAAGGCCTTGCGACGAAGCTCCTCTACACGTTCCCCGACTGCACGCGGAAGACGCTCGAGAGCCTCCGCAAGAAGAAGCTCGAGCACTGGTTCGCGAACATGGAGTCGAGCCGCTCGTGGCTCTCGCTCAACATGAACGTCGAGGCGGCGGCCGGCTTCCCGGCGTTTCACTTCGGTGATCGCGGCGAGCGCGAGATCGATTTCATCGCGCTGCGAAAGCGACTCGCGGAGGGCGCGCGTTTCGACGCGACGCTCGTCGACGAGGTGCTGCCGAAGTCAGCGCGAGCAAAGCGAGGCTAGCCCATGGGAGCCGCTCCGTTCGCACGCAAGTACGAGTCGATCGACGTACACCTCGCCGAGGACGGGCAGCTCCTCTCCGTCACGCTCGATCGGCCGAAGGGAAATATTCTCACCATGCAGATGATGGGCGAGCTGCGCGAAGCGCTCGCGCGGCGACGCGAAGACGCGGCGCTGCACATGGTGCTCCTACGCGGCGCAGGCGGATGCTTCTCGTACGGCGCGTCCGTCCTCGAGCACCGTCGGGACTCTGCCGAGTCGATGCTTCAAGCGTTTCACGATCTCGTGCGCGACGTCGCGACGTTCCCCGTTCCCATTGCGGCGCTCGTCGAGGGCAAATGCCTCGGCGGCGCCTTCGAGGTCGCGCTCGCCTGCCACTTCGTCTTCGCGACACCCGACGCCGTCTTCGCGTGCCCCGAGATCACGCTCGGCGTCGTCCCGCCGGTCCTCGCGGTGATCGGTCACCTTCGCCTCGGCGCGCCGACGGCCGAGCGGTTGCTCCTGACGGGCGAGGACCTCGACGCGACGCGCGCGCATGCGCTCGGCTTCGTCTCCGAGATCGTCCCACGCGACGACGCGGAGGGCTCCGTTCTCGCGTGGTACCGCCGCAGGCTCGCGCCGCTCTCCGCGTTCGCGCTGCGTGAGGCGACGCACGC
>JAYVXB010000278.1:0-6220 GCA_043785585.1 Deltaproteobacteria bacterium
CCCGCGAACGTCTCGTAGAAGATCGCGCCGAGCAGGTACACGTCGGTGCGCGGAGACAGCATCGACGGATCGCCGAGCAGCATCTCGGGCGCCATGTACCCGGGCGTCCCGGCGATGTCCGTCGCGAGCGACGCGGGCGGGAGTCGTCCGCTCGGATCGTCCTTCAAGCTGATCGCGATCCCCCAATCGAGGACGTAGACCTCGCCGAACGCGCCGATCATGACGTTCTCGGGCTTGAGATCGCGATGCAAGATGCCGCGGCTGTGCGCGAAGTGGATCGCGTTGCAGACGCTGACGAGGATCTTGATGTTCCACTCGAGGCGATCGGTCGCGGAGAAGCGACGCAGGATCTCGTCGGGCTCGTGCATGAGCTCGCCCCAGTCGCGCCCTTCGATCCGCTTCATGACGATGACGGGCGATCCCGACGCGTCGACGCCGACGTCGTAGATGGGGACGACGTTCGGGTGCTCGAGCGCGCCGGTGACCCACGCCTCGCGCAAGATGCGGAGCGTCGCGTCGAGATCGCCGTGGCCGGCGCGCAGCGTCTTCAGCGCGACGTGACGACCGAGCGTCGCTTGCGTCGCGAGGTGGACGACGCCCATCCCGCCTTCGCCGATCGTCTCGTGGATCGAAATCTTCCCGTCGAGCGAAGCGCCGAGCGCGCGCAGGGCTTCGAGCGCGTTCTTGCCGCCGCTGGATGCGTGACGATGCGGCTCGATCGTGCGGCGCGGGCTGTTGACGATCGTGCGCGCGAGGTCGGAGCTGTCGACGCTTCCGCCGCCACCGACGAGGCGCGCTTCGATCGTGCGCGCGAGCTCGATGTCGCCCGCGTCCGTCACGGCGTCGCCGGATCGTCGAGCCCTTCGAGGCCGAGCTTCAATCTGTGCATGCCGTCGGCGCTGAGCGATCCCGGGCGCGCGTCGACGAGCGCCTTCGCTTCCTTGAGCCAGATCCCCGCCGCCGCGCGATCGCCGAGCGCCGCGTGCGTGAGCCCGCGGTAGAGCGCGTACTCCGCGCGCTTCGCGTCGGACCACCCGCGACTCTCGACCTCGATCGCGGCGAACGTCTGCTTTGCCTCCGGGTAACGCCCTTTGTCGAACTGCGCCTTTCCGTCGGCGAGCATGCCCCCGCACCCACCGATCGCGATCCCCAACGCGACCAGCGCCGCACGCGCGCGCATCAACGGAACCCGAGCTGAGCCAACCGCGCGCGCATCGCGTGCTGCCATTCGCCTTCGAGCTTCTGGCGGTTGTCGGGCGACAACCCTTGCGGCTGCATCGCGCGCATCCCCGTGTCCGCGCCGGCGTCGGAGCGCCGCACGAGCGCACGCCAGCGCTCGCCTTCGTTCGCGATGTGACTGCGGATGCCGCGAAGTTGGATCTCGCCCGACTCCTTGAAGCGCGCCTTCACCGCGTCGTAGAGCTCTTTCTGCACGCCCTCGTCGGCGCGCACCTTGATGCGGTTTCGCTGCTGCCGCATCTGCCCCGGCACCGTCGCGATCGCGAAGACGAGCGCGATGCCGAACACCGCACCGCCGGCGATCATCAACGGCTTCTGCAGCGGCTCGGGCAACACGCGCGTCACGAGCATGAGCCCACCGCCGACGCTCCCCGCGATCCCCGTCGCCGCCTTCCACGTGCGCCCGACCGAGTCGATCATCCCCGGCGTCGTGACGTTGTGGCCCTTGAGCTGCGGAAGGGGCGCCTGCTTGCGGTTGATTTGCGGAGGCTGCACCGAGAACCGCATGTCCGGCGGGAGATCGGCGACGAGCATCGCGATCGCTTCGTTCGAGCGCATCGCGGCGAGCTCTTCGTTGTGCGTGCGCCATTTGTCGTCGGCGCCTTGCACCCATCCCCAAAACGCGGCGAGCTCGTTCGGCTCGGCGAAGAACGTCGTCTCGCCCGTCGTCTTGTTCTCGGTCGACGAGACCGGCAGCGATTTGATCGCGCGCTCCGCCTTCTGCAGGAGCTCGGTCTCTTGGACCTGCAGGCGCTGTTGGTACTCTTGCGCGGTGCGCTGAAGCGCGCTCGGAAGCGACATCGACGCCGACTGCACCATGCGACGCGCGTTCGCCGCTTGGTGATCTGCGGCGGTGCGGCGCGCGGCTTCGTCTTGGGCGTACAGGATGCGCGGGATGATGCCGATCGCGTCGCGGTAAATCGCAGGCCACTCCGGTCCGCCCGGACGCGCCGCGCGCACGCGCTGATCGAGCTGAGCTATCCACTCGTCGAGCTGCGCGTCGCCGAGCTTCGCGAACTTCAGCGCGAGGAGCAGCGAGCTGAGCGGGAGGATCGGATCGAGGACCGTGAGTGCGGGATTCAACCCAGGCCTCACTTGTATTTGTAGTCGAGGGCGTGGGGATCCGGCGGCCCTTGCGGCATCCCGCCCGGAGCGGCGTGCGGATCGGGATGGTACGCGGCGGCCTGCCCGAGTTGATGCATCCCGCTCTCTGCCGCGGCGCTGATCTGCGCGATGACCTGATCGCGCACGTGCATGAGGTGATCGCTCGTCTCTGCGCCCGCCGAGACGACCTGCCGATGCGCCATCTCTCCCGTCGCGGCGAGCTGATGCCCGATCTGATCGCTGTAGAGCCGGATGTGCTCGAGCTGATTGTGCGCGCCGTCTTGCAGGTGCTGCGCGGCCCCGTGGACCGCGTTGTTGATGGCGTCGAGCGCGTCGTGCTGCGCTTGGCGAATCGTCTGGAGCGCGTGGTCCTGCATCGCGTGGATCTGCGCGAGCGACTCTTGGTGGCGGTGCGCGATTTGGTTGAGCGCATCGACGCGGAGATGCTCGATGTCGCGGCGCGCGCCTTCGTGCGCGTGCGCGGCGTGCGCGTCGATCTTCTGCGCGGCGTCGTGGTGCGCGCCTTGGGCGTGCGAAGCGGCCTCGTCGCGCGCGCCGGCGACGACCGCGGCGAGCTCGGACTTCGCGTGGGCGACGGCGTCGTTGGCCGCGACGGTGATCTCGGCGAGGTGGTCGTCGATCGTCGCGCGAAGCGCGTGCGCGCTCGCGTCGCTGCTCGTGTCGGAGAACGCGGCGGACGGCGCGACGAAAGCAGTCGCGGCGTGCACGCCGGTGTCGTGCGGGGCGGCGTCCTGCGGCGGGCGTTCCGTCGACATGTGGGGAGTATAAACGATTGGCGCGGGGAGAAGGGGGCTCGCCCTCGACCTCGACCCGCCCTCACTTCTTCATCAAAAGCAGCACCAACACCCCGCCCACCCCCAAGAGCGCCACCACCAACACGACGACGACCACGATCAGGGCGTTGCTCTTCGAAGGTCCCGCAGCCGCTTCGTGAATGCTCGGCGCCGTCGGTCGCCCCGCAGGCATCGGCGGGTTCCTCGACACTTCGTGATCCGGAATCGCCAGCGCCGTCTCGAGGATCCTCTTCTGCGGCGACGACGTCGACGCGGGCGCGGGCGACGGCGTGAACATCGGCGACGGTGACGGCATCGGCGTCGGATGCGACACGCGCGGCGGAACGTTCACCACCACGGGCGGAGGCGTCGCGACGGTCGCCGGATCGATCGCCGACGGATCCGCGCCGCCCACCAAGAACGTCTTCACCGCTCCGCCGAGGTTCGTCGACGGCTTCGGCACGAGCTGATCGAGCAGCGTGACGAGCTCGTTGGTCGCATCGCTCGCGCGCGCGAAACGGCGCGACGGCTCGAGGTGCACGCAGCGCTTGAACCACTCGTCGAAGCTCATCGGAAGGAGCGCCGCGCTCGCCCCCGCGGCGTGCGACGGCACCGGCGGACGCTGCACGATACGCATCGCGATCTCCTGCGCCTTCGTCACGCTCCAGAACGCGCCGGCCGGCGCTCCGGTGAGCGCCTCGTACATGATGAGCCCGATCGCCCACGTATCCGCCGCGCCCGTCACCGCGTCGGCGATCCGCGCGCCCAAGCTCCGCGCCATCCGCTTCGCGTCCGCGGAGAGCTGCTCCGGCGCGAGGTACGCCGCGTGCGAGAGATGCATCGCCGCTTGCGGATGGTTGTCCAAGATTTTCCCGACGCCGAAGTCGAGGATCTTCGCGAGCGGATCCTGCCGCGCGTCGCGCGTGAGAAAGATCTTCGACGGGGAGAGCGCGCCGTGCACGACGCCGACCTGATGCGCTTTGTCGAGCGCGAAGCCGAGCTGCCCCGCGTACCTCTGCACCTCCTCGGGAGGCAGCGCGCCGGCGCGCGCGATTCGCTGCTGCAGCGTCTCGCCGGAGAGCAGCGGCATGATCATGTACGGCGTGCCGAGCGCGTCGTCGTAGCCCATGTCGATCACTTCGACGACGGACGGGTTCTGCCCGATCATCTTCGCGACCTGCGCCTCGCGCTGCATCACTTGCGCGCCGACCTTCGTGATGAAGTTCGGCCGCACCGCTTTCAGCGCCCACTCGCGCCCCGTCTGCCGGTCCTTCGCGCGGAACACCGCCGCCAGCGATCGCTCGCCGATGAGCACGATGATCTCGTAGCGTCCTCCGACGACTTGGCCCGGGCGGAACATGAGGGCGCGAGGGTACCTTACTGCTTCCCACGCGCGCAGCCGTCCTGCTCGCCGCCGTCGCACGCCTGCTTGTACGCGCGCATCGCCGCGGCCATGTCGGGCGATCCGCCGGCGCCTTTCTCGTACGCGCGACCGAGGTTCGCGCACGCGCTCGCGTCGCCGCCGCCGCACGCCCTTCGAAACAGATCCATCGCGCGCCGTTCGTCTTTCTCGACGCCGTCGCCTTTTCCGTACGCCGTGCCGAGGTTGCCGCACGCGCGCGCGTTGCCCGCGTCGCACCCGACCTTGAAGAGCTTCGTCGCCTCGGCGAAGTTGCCCTCCATGGCGAAGAAGACGCCGACGCCCGCGCAGCCGAACTGCGCGCCGCCGTCGCACGCCTTCTTGTAGTGCACCCGCGCCGCCGCTTCGTCCTTCGCGACGCCCTCGCCGTACTGCTCGAGGAAGCCGAGGATCCCGCAGCTCGCGACGTTGCCCGCGCTGCACTGCGCGTCGCAGTCTCGCGGCTCGCTCCGCTTGCACTCGTGCGGTCCGCCGGCGCTCGAGCACGTGCCGTCGTTGTCGCGCGCGAAGCCGGCGGGGCAAGGCTGATCGTCGACGCGCGGATCGATCTTCTCGACGGCGTCGATCTTCATCAGGCGCAAGTAGATCGGCGCGCCGCACTGCGCGGGCGGCTTCTCCGCATCCGGCGAGGCCGTCTCGCACGCCTTGGGATCGCCGTCGCGCTTCTCGTCGGACATCGTCTCGGAGCCGCCGGCGGCTGCCTTCGCGCCGAAGATCTCGACCGCGGCCCTCCGCTGATCGTGCGCCCCTTTCACCATCGCGAACGCGCCGACCGTCGCCGCGCGCACCGCGTGCGTCGCGCCGTCGCAGGAGCCTTTGAGCATCGCGCGCGACACGCTCGTCCGCGTCGTCGTGCGCTGGCCTACCGTCATGTACGCGATGTCGATCGCGCCGCCCTTGTGGAGCTCGCCGCCGACCTGTCCGCGGAGCGTCGGGTTGATCGCCGTGAGCGGAAGGTTGGCCGCGATGTCTTGCTCGCGCGTGAGCTTCACGACGCGCGACCGCGTGCTCGTTCCGATGAATCCGTACGAGCCGTCGACACGGCAATCGAAGAGGAGCTCGAAGCTCTTCGCGTCGTACCGGGCGACGACGATGCCTTGCTTCATCGCGGCCTCGAGGCTCGTGCGCGCCGCATCGCCCATGTCGACGACGAGCGTCTGCCCGGGCTCCGGAGGCAGCGCCTCGGCGATGCCGGGCGCCTCGGCTTTGGGGCATCCGGCGCTCGACAGGCCCACGACGACAACGAAAAGAGAAACGAACGGAGCTCGACGCATGGATCCAGGAGACCCGCGCCTGTGAGATTTGAACAGGAAGATCGGAGGGTCGGATGCGCCGTTACTGCTACTGCGTCTGCCCGTACGACTTCAGCTGATCGCAGCCCCACTGGTTGCCCGCCTTGCAACCCTTCTGCATGAACGCGACGCCCGTCGGCTTGTCGGCCGCGACGCCGCGGCCGTTGTAGAGGAGATCGCCGTAGTGCGCGCACCCGCGCGGTTGCCCGAGATCGCACGCTTGCTTGTAGAGCGCCGCCGCCTTCGCGAAGTCCGCCGGCGGCGTCATGCCGAGCATGTTCTCGTGCATGTAGCCGTAGTTGTAACAGCCCATCCCGCTCTTCAGCGTGCAGGCCTGGCGGTAGTAGCGAATCGCCGATGCGTTGTCGGCC
>JAYVXB010000279.1:0-6220 GCA_043785585.1 Deltaproteobacteria bacterium
CGACCATGTTCTGGAAGCCCGAAGAGGATCCGCACGCAAGAGACGAGCGCACGCGCGAGAAACACTTGCGCGCGATCAAGGACCTCGAGATTTTCCACGGGCTCACGCCGGAGGAGCTCTCCGACGTCGTCGCGCACCTTCGTCACGCGCCGTTCTCGAAGGGTGAGACCGTCACCAAGCAAGGCGCCGTCGCGCACTGGCTCTACATTCTGACGCAGGGCAAAGTGGAGATCCTCGCCAAGATGGGCGGCGTCTCCAAGGCGGTCGCTACCATCGAGGCGCCCGGCTACTTCGGCGAGATGGGGCTCATGACGGGCGAGCCGCGTTCGGCGGACGTCGTCGCGCGCACCGACGTCGATTGCTATCGCCTCGACAAAGACGACTTCGAGCGGATCGTCGTCGATCGTCCCGAGATCGCCGAGCAGATCTCCGGAACGCTCGCGAACCGTCGCGTGGCGCTCGAGGCGATTCGCGAAGGGCTCGACGCCGAGACGAAGCGGCAGCGCGAAGCGACTGAGCAGCGCCGTATCCTGAAGCACATCCAAGATTTCTTCGCGCTGACGGAGCCCGTGAAAAAATGATCGCGATCGATCTCGGCGCACGCGACGCCGGCGAGGTCGCGCGGGTGGTGCGCGCGCTCGGATCGCATCGCTACGTGGCGAGTCGGATGCACCTGCTGCATGCGTTCGCGCTCGCGTCGCTCGAGGGCGGTCCGTTCGAAGAGCTCGCGGAGGGGGCCGCGTGGGCGACCGCGTTGCTCGAGAGCGGCGATGTCGACATCGCGTCGCGCGACGAGCGACTTTGGCGCGCCTCGACCGAAGCCGAGGTTGCCGCCGTGCTGACGGGGTTCTGGTCGCTCGGGAGCGCCGCCCAGCGCGCGCGCGATCGCTTGCGCGCGTGGCTCGCGCGCGCCGAGCTGCCGATCGCGAACGGCGCGCCTTTCGATCCCGACGCCGAAGCGGACATCCATCCGCTTCTCATCGACGCCGGCTGGGAGCTCGTCCCGCTCGCCGAGCTCGATCCGGTGCGCCACAAAGGCGCGATCGGCGGCTTCGGCGACGCGCTCGCGTTCGACGTCGCGAAGTTCGAAGAAGCCGAAGCCGTTCCGCCGCTCGTGCACCTGCAAGAGCTCCCTGCGATCGGTCCGACCGAGCTACTCACGGGCGTGGGCGACGACGGGCTGCTCGCCGAGCCGCTCGAGCTTTGGATCGACGGCAGCGAGCCGTACCACGACTACGTCGTCCGCGGCGTGCGGCGGCAGGCGCGACTGAGCGACCTCGACGACGCGTGACGACGCGTGACCGTCTCGCTACGTCGGAGGCGACTTCGACGGGCGCTTCACGTCGTCGACGCGCACGAGGATCGCGGTGATGTTGTCGCGTCCGCCGCGCGCGTTGGCCGTCTCGATGAGCTTCTTCGTCGCCGCGTCGAGATCCTGAGCGTTCGCGGCGATCGTCGACTCGATCTCCTCGTCGTTCACCATCCGGCTCAGCCCGTCCGAGCAGAGCAGGTAGATGTCCGTCGGGAACGGCGACTCCATCGCGACGTCGACCTCGACGTTCTCTTCGACGCCGACCGCGCGGCTGAGGACCGCGGCGCTCTTGCCGACGATGCCCGCCGCGCCGAGCGTGTGATCGATCGTGAGCTGCACGAGCTTGTTGTCGCGCAGGCGGTAGCAGCGGCTGTCGCCGACGTGCGCGATGTAGACGCGCTGGTTGTTCGGCGAGAAGTAGCAGGCGACGACGGTCGTCCCCATGCCGGCGTACGCTTCGTTCTCCGTGGCGGCTTTGAGGATGCGCTCGTTGGCCTCGAGGATCGCTCCGCGGATGCGGTTGGCGCGGCGCGGGAGCGAGGGATCGAACGGCGTCGTGCCGAAGTTGCCGGTGTTGAACGCTTCGCCGATCGCGTCGACGCACTGCTGGCTGGCGATCTCGCCGGCCGCGTGGCGCCCCATTCCGTCGGCGATCACGAAGAGGTGGTGGTCCTCGAGGATCGTGTAGGCGTCCTCGTTGTGCTTCCGCTTGAGGCCCGGATCGGTGCGTCCGACTGCCGTGACGAGGATGAGCGCGTGCGGTCCGGTCGGCTCTTCCTCCTCCTCGATGTCGACGCGGACCTCGGGGCCGGCGCCCGGCGAGTCGTCTTGGATTTCGTCGTGTGCGTCGAGCGACGGCGAGGGCCGGACCGATCGCGGTGCGCCGGAAGCGCCTGCTGCGGCGGGCTGATCCGGGATCGTGCTCGCGACGCCGCTTCCCGCGCCTTCGCGCTGGAGCACGGGGCCGCTCTCGGCGCTCGGGGCCCGGGAAAGGACGACGACGACCCAAGCGATGAGACCGAGAACGACCGCGGCGGTGACCACGTAGAGGACCTGAGCGTCCGGCATCAACTGCCCATCCTAAAGCAACACGCAGGGACAACGCGCAAAAAGTGGTGAAGATCGCCCTTCTCGCGCGACGCCCCGCGAAAACCGGCGAAGATGGAGCGCAATGACAGCTCGCGCGGCGTTCGCAGCCTTCGCGCTCGTCGTCCTTTGCCTCGCGTGCGGGTGCCAGCAGCACTTGGCCGGGACGAACGACGCCGAGCTCGTCTACGAGGTCTATCCCGACGGCGCGGGTCACAAGCCGAGCCTCGCCTTCACCGCAGCGTACGTGAAGGCACGCCTATCGGCCGCGCAGGTCACAGCCGACGTCGACACGGAGGGCGAGCACGTCACGGTGAAAGTCGACAAGGACTACGCCGAGTTCGCCGACGAGCTCTTGCATTGGCGCGGCGGGCTCGCGGCGTACCGCGTCGACGCCGCGTACAACTTCGCGCTCGCCGACACCGCCGAGCTCGAGATGAAGAGCGAGCCTGGGCCTGCCGGCAGCGGCACGACGGAGCGTTATTACGTCGGCAGGACGCCCGACGTCTTGCGCGCCGTTCGTGCGACGAACCTCGCGAAGGGTCACCTCGTCTTCGTCGAGCGCATCGACGCGGAACATTCGCGCACACGCGTCGTCGCGGATCCGCCGGTCGTCGATCTCGGACCGATGGACGGCGTCGCGCTCGTCACGACCGTGGACCTGGGGCGATCGCTCGCCGTGACGCTCGTCCCCGAAGGAACGACCGCGTTCGCCGACGCCGCGCAAAAGTACGCCGGCGAAAAAGTCGCGCTCGTCCGCAGCCACTCGCTCCTCGAGACGCGCACGTTCGACAGCATCGCCGCGTCGCCGCTCGTCCTGCACTTCGGCACCGACGTCTATTCGTTCACGCGCGCGGCGGCGGTGAAGCGCGTCCTCATCACGCCGACGTTGCCCGTGCTGCGTCGGATCCGCGGCGCGAGCCTCCCGCCGGCGTGGACCGAAGCGATCGCGTGCGTCGCGCTGCCGATGCTCTTGTCGCTCGCGTGGCTCGTCTTCGTGAGGCAGTTCGATCGCGGTCGCCCCGAGCCGTGGTGGCTCGTGCTCGCGACGTTCGCGCTCGGCGGCCTCGGTGTGATCCCGGCCGCGTTCGCAGAGTCGGTGCTTCCGACGATCTCGCCGTACCTGAGCGCGAGCGTGATGACGCTCGGCGGGCAGCTCATCGGGCTCGTTCCCGCGCTCATCGTCTTCACGCTCACCGTCGGTTGCGTCGAAGAGGGCACGAAGCTCCTCGGCGCGTGGAGCCTCGCGGCGCACCGGCGCGAGTTCGACGAGCCGGTCGACGGCATCGTGTACGGATGCGCGTCGTCGCTCGGCTTCGCCGCCGTCGAGAACATGAAGTACTTCGCCGGGACGCGGCTCTCGGGCGCGGTCGTCGCGTACCGCGCGTTCCTCAGCGTGCCGGCGCACATGTTCTTCGGCGCGATCTGGGGCTACGCGCTCGGGCGAAAGCTCGTGCGCAAGAAGACCAGCCTCTTCGCCTGGTTCATGCTCGCGTCGCTCGCCCACGGCGCGTTCGACGCGCTCTTGTCGATCGATCGCGTCCAGCTCTTTGCGATTCTCCTCGACGTGGGGTTGGGCCTCGTCTTCATCCAGCTCCTTCGCCGTTCGCTGCGCTTCGGCACGGTCGCACGAGAAGACGGCGACGTGCCCGCGAGCAGCGGACGCGCGATCTTCCGGATGGGATCGGCCGCGACGTTCGCCGTCCTCGCCGCTCTCGTCGTGCTCCTCGCGGGCGCCGTGATGACCCTCGGCACCGCGTACGAGATGCTCCATCACCGCGTCGGCGTCGTCTTCCTCGCGATCGCGACGACCATCCTCGGGTGCTTCGGCGTCGCGGCGTATTTCCTCACGCAGGCGATCCCGCTCGACGTCGCGATCGACGAGCTCGGCGTCACGTTCGCCGGCGCGACGAGCCGATGGCGAACGGTCCTGAGCTTCGAGACCGTGCTCACGAAGCTCTTCGCGCGCCGCGCGTGGGTCGTCGTGCACACGACCGAAGGGATCGTCCGCATCGGCCCCTGCAAGCCGGCCACGACCGAGCAGCTCACGACCGTGCTGACGGGCTACATGGCGCGCGCGGCGGACGCGAACCGAGCGGGCGAAGCGCCGCGACCGCCGGACGGGTAATTTTCAGTCGATCCCGATGAGCTCGACGTCGAACTTGAGCGTCGCTCCCGGCGGGATCTTCGGCGGCGAGCCGTTGTCGCCGTAGCCGAGGTCCGACGGGATCGTCAACTTTCGCTTACCGCCGACCTTCATGCCGGCGACACCCTGATCCCAACCCTTGATGACCTCGCCCTTGCCGAGCGTGAACGGGAACGGCTCGTTGCGATCGCGCGAGCTGTCGAACTTCTCGCCGTTCGTGAGCGTGCCCGTGTAGTGCACCTTCACGTGATCGCCGGCCTTCGCCTCGCGGCCGGAGCCGACGACCTCGTCGACCATCTCGAGCTTTTGGACGGTGACGGTCGGCGTGAATTTCTGTTGTCCGGGCTCGTCGACGCGCGAGCAAGCCGTGAACGCCATGGCCGCGGCGAGCGCGCCGCACACCGAGAAGAGATGGATCGTTTGCATCGCGACGTTTCTTAGCGCATCTCGCGCGCACTCTCACGGCTTCTTCGCGGACGACGAAGGCGCGGTGCTCGGCGCGGGCGGCGGCGGCGGCGCGGGGCCCTTGCGCGCGCGCACCTGGCCTTCGACGAGCGACAGCATCGCCTCGAGCTGCTCCTGCGTCGCGTCGAGGTGAACGGTCACCTTCTTTCCCACCGGCTTCACTTCGAGCGAATCGAGGAGCCCTCGCGTGAGGAGCTTCACCACCATGTTTCCCTTGTATCGACCGAGGAGCGTGCGGATCTGATCGGCCGCATCCACAGCCTCCGCGTCGGTCGCGCAGTCCCCTTCCGCGAACACCTCCGCGCTCCCGTCGGCGCGTGGCAGCACCCACAGGCGCATCTCCGACACGGTCTTCGGGATCTCCGGAAACGGCTGGTACGGCCGCTTCACCGAGAGGTTCACCGCTTCGCCGGGCGTCACCTTCGGCGCCACGCGCGATCGCACGAGGATCTGCGCCGCGGTGTTTGCATAGTGCACGGGCACGACGGCGAGCACGTGCGACTGCGGACGAAGGAAGACGCGCGGCGCTTTGTCCGCGTGCCCGAGCGCGGCCTTCACGCCCGGGACGCCCGCGTCGAACGGCCCGCCGCGATCGTATTTCTTGCTGATGACGTCGATCGCTTTGTCGACGATCGCGTCGGGCGCCGAGTAGTGGACGATGATGACGTCGTTCGTCGTGTCGACGAGCCCAGGCCCGCTGATGAGCACCCAGTCGGTCTGGTTGATCGGATCGATCCCCGTCCCCGAGATGAACTCGTCCCACTGCGGAATCGACGACAGCAGCGGCCCCATCTGCGCGCCGATCGGGTGCTTCTTGATCTCGTTGGCGTTGATGAGGAGACGGACGAGCGCCTCGCCCGCTTGAAGCTTTCCGACGTCGCCGACCATCACCAGCGGATCGCGCGGCGCCCCGTCGCTGGCGTCGGTCGCGTCGCTCGCCGCGTCGACGACGTCGGCTCCGGCGTCCGTGAGGATCGCGGAGCTCGCGTCGAGCCCTGCGTCGGTCAATCCGGTGCGCGCGATCGCCGCATCACCGGCCGAGACGCCCGCGGGATCGATGTCGTTCTCCTTTTGCCCCATCTGTTGCTCGACGGGCGGCGGCTCGGGCGGATCCGGATCGAGGAGGTCGATCGGAATCACGGTGTCGCCTTCGACGTCGCGGACCTCGAAGCCCTTCGGGACGAACGACCAAGGCGCCGCCCAGCTGTGCA
>JAYVXB010000280.1:0-6219 GCA_043785585.1 Deltaproteobacteria bacterium
CGCCGTCGACGCTCACGCCGTCCGCCGCGAAGCGTGCGCGAGCTCCTTCCGCAGCAGGCACGCCCGAACCTTCGCGCACCGCGCGCCGCAACGCGACGAGCGCGCCGACGAGCAAGACCATCGGCACGACGAGCGCACCGAGGAGATACGGCACCGCGATGTACGGGCTATTCTGAAACCGCGCGGCGTCGGAGACGATCGTCAGGAAGTCGTGGAGCGACGCGGGCGCGTGCACGCGATCCCACGCGACGCCCACGAGCGGCACGGTCCACGCGAGAACCGAGAGCCAACGCCGACGTTGCGTCGTGATGGATGCGTCGCAGACGACTTCGTCTCGAGGATCCATCGAAGCGAAGTCTAGCGGATCCCCGCACAGCGCGGCCCCGAAGCCGGTGTAGGTGAGTTGGCGCACGCGGACGAGGGAGCAACTGCGAAGCGCCTCGCGTATGATGCAGTAGCTGGGCGCGTCGTGCGCCCGAGGCAGGCGGAGGAATTCAATGCGTAGTGCGGTCGCTTGCTTCGGTGCAGTCGTGGCTCTTCTCTCGTTCGCGGACGACGCTTTCGCCGCGCCGCTCATCACGGGCCTCGGTGGTCCGGTGGGTTACGGCACGTCGTGCGTTCCACCGAACGACGACGGCTCGTATCCGGCGAGTGGCTCGCCCGGCATGGACCTCACGCCCGCGTTCCCCGCGGGGCTCCACTTCTACGCGGGCACGTACACCAAAGGCTGGATCAACAACAACGGCAGCCTCAGCTTCAACTCCGCGATCTCGACGTACACACCGAACGCATTCCCCGGCGCTCCGCAGCCGATGATCGCGCCGTTCTGGGCCGACGTCGACACGCGCAACGGGAGCACGTGCACCGACGGCTCCCATCCGAGCGGCGGCGGCTATCCCGTCGGCGCGACCTGCGCGAACCCCGCGTCCGACGGCGTGTGGTGGTCGATCACCGCGGGGCAGATCGTCATCACGTGGGACCGCGTCGGCTTCTTCAATTGCCATCCGACGCCGGTGAACAGCTTTCAGATGATCGTCTCGGCCAACGCGTGCGGCGGAACGACCGCCGACGGCGGCACCGCCGGAACGAACTTCGACATCGAGTTCCGTTACGCGACGTGCGGCTGGGAGACGGGCGACGCGAGCGGTGGCACCGGTGGCTTCGGCGGGACGCCTGCACAAGGCGGCTTCGACTCGGGCGACAGCGTGAACTTCGCGTCGCTTCCGGGATCGCGCACGAACGGCGTCGCGGCGGGCCTCTGCTCGGGCTCCAACCTCACGCCACCCATCGCGGGCATCTGGCGATTCGCCGTGCGCGGCGGACAGATCATGTGCCCCAACGCGGGCAACTCGTGCGTCACCGGACGGCCGGGCGTCTGCGCCAACGGTCAGCTCCAGTGCTCGGGCACGAGCATGACGACGTGCGTGTCGACGACGATGCCGGGCCCGAGCAAGTGCAACGGCCTCGACAACGACTGCGACGGCACCGTCGACACCGGACCGTGCCCGCAGAACCAAGTCTGCGTCGGCACCGCGTGCGTTCCGGCGTGCGTCGAGGGCGACTGCGGTCCGGGCAAGACGTGCACGGGCGCCAAGGTATGCGTCGAGACCGCGTGCATCGGCGTCACGTGCCCGACTGGGAAGCGCTGCCAAGGCGGCGTCTGCATCGACGATTGCTCCGGCGTGACGTGCCCGATCGATCAGGTGTGTCGCCTCGGGACGTGCGTCGATCCGTGCGCTGGCCTCAACTGCGGCATGGGCCAGGTCTGCGAAAAGGGAATGTGCGTGCCGACGTGCCCGTGCAAGATGTGCGCGACGACCGAGTCGTGCGTCAACGGCGGGCATTGTGTCGAGACCTCCTGCGCGATGAAGACGTGCGGCGCGGGTCAGGTGTGCAAGATGGGCAACTGCATCGACGCATGCACGGGCGCCGTGTGTCCGACGGGACAAGAGTGCAAGGTCGGAAAGTGCGTCGACAAGCCGATCGTCGACGCGGGCGCAGACGGACCGGTGATCGTTCCGCCGCCTCCGGACACCGACTCGGGCCTCGGCGATGACGGCGGTGGCGTCACCGACGGCGGGCTCGACAACGCCGGTGACTTCGGCGACGCGAAGAAGAGCGGCTGCGGTTGCCGCACGGCAGCGGGCGGCGACGAGCGAGGCCTGGCGCTCGCGGTCGGCGTCGGCATCGTGGCGATCTTCGTGCGACGCCGTCGCACGAAGAAGGCTTCGCAAGAGCGATGAGCGGAAACGCGACGGCCAGCGATCTGCGCTGGACGAAGGCAGGCCCCGATCAGTGGGTCTGCCTCGTGCCGCCCGACGCGCGCTTCACGCTGAAGGCCGGCGTGATCGGCGACGGGCGGTGGGGGTGGAAGGTGTTCGCGGGCGCGGCGGAGAACGCGATGGCGAGCGGGATCGTCAGCAGCTTCGGCGCGGCGAAGCAGGCGATGCGTAACTTTCTGGTGAAGCAGGGGTACGTCTAGGTCCCGCGGCAACGCTCGCAAGCGAAACGGACGCCGAGGTCCGCGCGCTCTACGTCACGCAGCGTGCTGCACGCCTTCGGAAGAGCCACACCGTCAGCGCGATCACCGCGACGCCGACGCCCGCGCCGATCCACGCGCCGAGCGGGAGCGTCTTCACGATCTCGAAGAGCTTCTCGCCGAAGAAGCTCACCAAGAAGAGCGGGACCAGGTACCCGACGAACGATCCGGAGACGTGCGTCCAGAAGCGCACCTTCGAGACGCCGAAGAAGGCGTGCAGCAGCGGCGGCATCCAAAAGATGAAGCGCAGCGCGACGACGGTCGTGAACGCGCGGTGCGCGAGCGCGTCGTCGTACTTTCGAAAGCGGTCGGGGATCTTCGTCGCGATCCAATCGCGCGCGACGAAGCGTGCGAACGAGAATCCGACGACGCTCGCGGCCATCGTGCCGGTCATCGAGAGCGCGAACGCGATCGGCCACGGCCAGATGAGCGGCGCCGCCATGATGAAGACGGTGCCCGGCACGCCGAACGGTTGGAGCACCGCGTACGCCACGACGAACGCGACGTAGCCCCACGGGCCGAGGCGCACGAGCGTTGCCTTCACGGTCGCGGGATCCGCGAACTGTTGGAAGATCCCGAGCTGGTGCGCGACCACGAGGACGGTGATCACCGCGACGACCGCTGCGATCTTCACAGTACGGAGAGAGCGAGGGGTCGTGGAGTCGGACAACTCCTTCCTATATGCGATTGCGATCGCCGCGTGTCGAGGGTGGACGCGCTGCGAGCCGCGGCGGGGAGCTGCTAGCGTCACGGGCATGGCGCGCCGCGACGTGGGAGAGATCACGTCGTGACGAACGCTGCGCACCGTTGGCTCGACGCGAAGTCGGAGCGGCACGTGTGGGTCATCGACGCGACGGGAGTCGCCGACTGGCCGGCCGCGCCGCCGTGGACGTGCTCGAACTTCGGGCTCCTCGTCGTCGCGGAGCACGTCGTCGACATCGAGCAGCTCGCCGAGCTCGCGCTCGCGCAGGGGCTCGTGTTCGCGTGCGCGTGGGGGCCGGGCTGCTCGATGATCGAAGACGACTTCGACGAGGTCATCGTCGGGCACGAGACGGTCGCGACGACGGAGGCGAACGTGGTCTTGACGACGTCGCACGCCGACGAGTCGCTCGGCGAGGCGCTCGATTTCTTCCTCGACGCCGCGCTTGCGGCGCCGGACTACGTCGCGGGGTGCGAAGCGTGGGTCGTCTTCGCGCTCGGCTCGTCGAACCAGCGTCGCGTCTATCGCGCGCTTCGATCGCGCGACGCGCAGCCTACCGAAGCGACGGCGGCGCCAGCGCAGTGACCAAGCTCGCGACGCGGACGGTGGTGAACCTCTCGCTGCGCTCCGGCACCATCAAGACGCCGCCCGGCGCGTGATCGAACGGAAAGAAGTACGCGCGATCCTGCGCGAGCATCTCGCCTCCCGCGCCTTCGAACGTCGCGTCGTGCGGCTCGCCGCGCTCCGGCCAACCTCGCTGCGTCGACGTCTGCCACGTCGCCTCGCCCGCGCCGGAAAGGTGCATCGCGCGGTACGTCTTGCCCGACGCGCGCCCCGCTCGAAAGTCGGCGAGGAGCCGATTGTCCGACGCGACGCGCGTGAAGATTTTCGCGTAGTGGTAGTCGGATATCCACGTCGGCGGGCAATACCCCATCACGTCTTTGTCGGCCGTCGGCGCGAAGAGCGTCTTGCCGTCGATCGGATCGAGCCCCCAAACACCGGTGCTCCCATCTCGGTACGGGAACGCCGGATCGGGCCCGGCGGCGCCTCCGCACGGCGCGTGGCGAAGTCCGTGCGCGTGACCGACTTCGTGCACGGCGGTCTCCGCCGAGTCGGTGGTCGGAAAGCCGACGCCGACGCTCCACGGGCTGCCGACGGGCGACAGCCCCGCGATGCAACCCCGCGCGCAGAACGCATTGAACGTCGCCGCAGGCTCGACGGCTCCGTAGTAGTAGACGTCCGGATCGGCGCCGTCGGATGCGTGCAGCTCGCCGAGCGCCATCACGAGCGCGCTGAAGCCGCTCGAGTCGGTGGGAACGATGGCGCGGCTCCACGGGAACGGATCTCGCGCTTGGATCTCGATCTTCGCGGCGGGATAGAGCTGGTAGAAGCGGTCGGAGTACCGCTTCATCTGCTCGTCGCTCGTGTCGCCGAGGCGACCCGACCCGTCGGCGTCGTACTGCACCGGCACGATCACCACGCGAAGGCGGCTCCCGCTCGCGCTCACGCCCACGTCGGCGAAGCTGCCGTCGCGCGGGAAGCGTGCCGCGTCCGAGTCGCGCGCCTTCGCGCCTTTGTCCTCGTTGAGGACGACCGCGAACGTCGCGCCCTGGAGGAGCGCGCTCCCGGGCACGGCGATGTTGATCGTGCTGTCGATCGCGCCGTCGGTCGAAGCGCCTTCGATCGATTTCGTCGCGGAGAGAACTCGCGAGTACGTCCCGGTCGGCGTGTGCGTGGTGATCTTGAGGCGCGCGGTGACGTCGTGAGGCGACCAGCCGTCGCCGGGCGTGACGTAGATCCGCGCGATCGCGGCGCGTCCGCCGATGATGGGCGTGGCGGCGCCCGAGCGATCCGCGGGCTGTCCGTCTTTGCCGAGCGAGACTTTGATCGACTGAAAGAGGGCGATCTCGTCGAGCGTGATGTTCTGCGCGACGACGCTCGGCGCGGGCGGCGCGAGCGGGTCGCCCGGCGAGTCGAGGCTGACCGCGGCGAACGGCGCGTCGGTGTGCTTCGAGCTGCACGCGATCGCGAACAGGAGAATGAGGCCGAGCCCCGCGCGCGCGCTCTTCATGATCGTGCCTTCACTCCGCGCCCGCGTCTTCGGGCGGAGGATCGCCGCCGGTCTTGCCGATGCACCGGACGACCGGCTTGCACTCGTCGGAGTTGTACATGTAGAGCGCACACAAGTCGGAGACCTCCTTCTTGCGGCACGTGACGTACTGATCGACCGTCACCGTCGTGCACGCGCCGAGGTACTCCGCAAGGCACGTCGCCTGGTCCTTGAAGCTCACGACCTCGCCGCCGTCGCACGCTTGCGTGTGACCGTAGCCGCCGGCGATCGCGGCGGACCAATCGCAGAGCTTCTTGCGCTCGTCGAGCGTCAGGTCCGGCAGGTGCCGTGGGCCGCCGGCCGCGTCGGCGTCGCCGGGATTGATCGGCGGGTAGGCGGGAACGTTCGGCGCGCTCGAGCTGCTCTTCGAAGAGCAACCGCACGCGAAGATCGCGATCGCGAACGAAAGGACGGCGACGCGCACGGCCCAAGGCTAGTCCACCTTGGCCGGCGCGGCGCCGGATTCCAGCGTCTCTTTGGCCTCTTTGCGGTCGCCGAGGCTCTAGCGATTGCCGCTCCTCAGCGACTCTGCTTCCTCGGCCGCGGCGAGTGCGACGACGATCTCGGTGAAGAGCGTCTCCGGCTCGCACGGCGCTTCGAGCACCGCGGCGAAGCCGGCGCTGACGGTGAAGGTGACGACGGAAGGCCTCGCGGTGCGCGTGAGCGCGATCGCTGCGGTTCGCTGGCCGGCCCGGAGCTGCCGCGCGACGCCGAGCGCGCCGGCGCCAAAGCCGTCGACATCGATCACGGCGATGTCGGCGAAGAATCGTTCGGCGAGCGGGACCACTTCGTCGAGCGACGAAGCGTCGACGACGGTGAGGCCCGACTCCGTCAGGTGGTCGTGCATCGCGCGTCGCGCCTTGGCGTCGG
>JAYVXB010000281.1:0-18639 GCA_043785585.1 Deltaproteobacteria bacterium
CGGCGCGATTCGGGCGCAGCCATCGGACGAGCTCCGGCAGCGGTGCCGTCGCGAGCAGCTCGCCGACCGGGAGCCTCTCCGCGCCGCGCGATGAGTCGACGCGGACGGCGACGACGCGATCGTCGCACGTCTCGAGACCGACGACGCGCGCGCCCGTCCGCACCTCGCCACCGCGCGCGGTGATCTCTGCGGCCATTCGCTCGTACAGTTGCCCCATTCCGAGTCGCGGATACAGATACCGCCGCGCGTACGTCCGCACCGGCGCGCGCCTCACTCCCGCGAGGCGCAGCGCCGCGTCACCGAGATCGAGCAACGAGATCCGCTCCGCCGCCCAATCCGCCGACAGGAGACGCGGATCCATTCCCCAGAGCTTCTCCGTGTACGGACCGAAGAACGTGTCGTAGAGCGGGCGACCGAAGCGCGCGACGACCCAGTCTTCGAACGTGAGCTCGTCGTGACGTCGGAGCTTCGCCTCGACGCGCGCGCGCGCGTATCCGGCGAGCGCGCGCACGTTCTCCCGAACGCCGAGGTTCTTGACGAGATCGCCCGCCTCGAGCGGATAGCGAAAGCGCCGCCCCTCGTGGAGCACGACGCTGCGCCGCTCCTGCGCGAGCAGATCGTCTCCGAGCAAACGCTCGAGGCGACGCGACATCGCCGCGTCGCTCGACACGAACCTGTGCCCGCCGAGATCGAACCGCCAGCCGTCTTTCTCGTGCGTCGCGCAGAGCCCACCCACGAGCGCCTCGCGCTCGAGAACGATGGGCCGATGCCCCGCTTCGGCGAGCTCCGCCGCCGCCGCGAGCCCGCATGGACCGCCGCCGAGAACGACGAACGGACCGCTCACTCCCGAGGGCATGACGGAATGCTGCCGCTGTCGATCGGCGGGAGCGTCGTCAGGTAGATCCCGATGTCGAGCGCATCGTCCGCGGTCATTCCGGCGAAGCTCCCCATCGGTCCCGACGGCATCGGTCGGCAGAGCGTCGCGCCGACGTCGTCGACGCCGCTGGTGATCGCGCGCGCGACCGCGGCGGGCTTCCATCCCGCGATCCCGCTCGCGTGCGGCGTGACGTTGTACGAGTAGACGACGGCGGGAGCGGGCGGCTGCACGTGCCACTCTCTCGACGAGAAGGCGCGGTTGCCCGCGAAGAGCGAGTGGACGTCGAGCGGCGTCGGCGAATCGAAGCGCCACGGCGAATGGCAATCCATGCAGAAGCCGACCTCCGCGGCGAGGTAACGACCGTGCTCGGCGCGAGCGAAGCCGGGATCGGTCGCCGCAAGCGTCGTGTGCGGGATCGCCGACTCGGCGATCGGCAGCGACGGCGCGGTGATCGCGATGGGGAGCGGTTGGCGCGGGGAGACGTCGTTCGCGATGGGCTGGAGCGATCGCAAATAGACGACGATCGCGCGGGCGTCGGCGTCGGTCATGTTGTGAAAGACGTACGACGGCATGAACGGAGAGAGCGGCGTTCCGTCGTTGGAGACGCCGTCGACGATCGCGCGACGGATTTGATCGTCCGTCCATCTGGCGAGCCCCGTCGCGTGCGGCGTGAGATTCGGCGCGGACACCGCTCCGATCGCGTCGTCGAGCGGCGCGAGATCGAAGCGCGCGTCGACGCCGGCCATCCAGCGGCTCATGTCGAGGTTGCCTTGCACGTCGCGCGGCGTGTGGCACTCGGCGCATCCCGCGACGCTCTTCACGAGGTATTCGCCACGACCGAACGTCTCCGGGCTCGCGACGAACGACGCTTCGGATCCCGCGTCGGCGATCGGCAGAACCGATCCGCTGTCGTCGCACGACGTCGCGACAACGAGCGTGAACGCGAGGACGCTCGTGACGAGAATCGTGCGGGCGTGCGCGCGGTTCATTTGGTGATCGTCACGCGCGTCACCTCGACGTCGGGCGCAGTGGCGGTGACGTCGCCGGTCGCGGCGCGGAGGTACGTCGTTCGCACGTTGCGATAGAAGAGGACCGCCTCGAGCGTCGCGGTGTCCGCCGGCGGATTCGCCACCGGTACTTCGATGTCGATCGAGCCCCCCGCCGGCACGCGGCGATCGAAGGTGATCCGCGTGGTGTTCGTGAGCTCGTGCAAGAGGAGGATCGTCCCGTCCGGTTGCGCGATGTCGATGCCGAGGCGCGCGGCAGAAGGCGGGATGAGACCGGCGCTGTCTGGACCGCCGAAGCGTGCGAGCAGGCGATGCTGCGCGTCGAACGCCTGGACTTCGACCCACGGCTCGCGAATGTCCGTCACGCCCGTCGGGAACGAGTGACCGACGCTGCGGTTGTTCACCGTCACGCGGTAGCCCGCGGTCGTCGGTACGATCGAAAGCTTGATCGCGCCGTGCAACGTCGCGACGAGCTGGGTCGCGAGCGCCATCTCGCCGAACGCTTGCGCGATGTAGACGTTGCCGCCAGGCGCAGCGTGATCGGCGACGCCGTTGGCGCGCGGCATGTGGCAGTCGACGCAGAGAGTCGTCGTCGCGATGCCAGCGTCATCCGTCGAGCCGTCGCCGCTCGTCCCCGCATCGCGCGCGGGCGACGCGGGCGACGAGCCGAAGCGGCTCGTTTGCCATTCCGTGAAGGTCGAGATCCCGATGAGCCCCGTGCCCGGCACGAATTGCTGATGGCAGCCGGCACAGAACTCCGCGCTACGAAGTCGCGGAAGCTCGGCCGATGCCTGCGCCTTGTGGCCTTTGGTCCAGTCTTGCGAGCGCGACTCGAAGTCCGCGTTGCCGCCCGCGTTGACGAGCCGCGAAACGTCGTGGCACCCGATGCACGTGATCCCGCGCCCACTCGTGAACGACGAATCACCGAGTCGCACACTCACGGGATCGTGACAGCCCGCACACTGCCGCGCGTATTGCGCGCCGCGGAGCTTCTGCTCGACCCCCGCCCCGAACTTCACCATCGGATCGAGCGCCGCGTGTGCGTGCGCGCTCTTGCTCCACGCCGCGAGCTCCGCCGCGTGGCACTGACCGCACCATGCCGCGTCGTACATCACGTTCGGCTTGTCGCCCGGGGAGAGGAGCCAGCTCGGGCCGACAGGGAGATCCTTCGCGATCGTCCGAGCGAGACGAGTCGCGATTTCGCGCGCGTCGGCGGTCGGCATCGACGGGTTGATCGCTCCGCTTCGCACCGCGCCGGTGCGATCGGGCACGAGCCCGCCCTGATCGAGCAGCGCGACGAGGACGTCGTGCGGATCGAACGTCGGGCTGTCCGGTGTCGGCGACGTCGAGAAGAGATCCTTGAGACCGACGTGACCAATCTGCGCGTCGACCGCAGGATCGGCCGGCGTCAGCGCTTCGAAGAAGAAGCGGTTCGTCGAGACGAATCCGTCGAGATGGCAACCGCCGCACGACATCCAGTTGTTCCCCGTCGACGCCAGCTTCCCCTTCGACGAGTTCGCGCTGAAGAAGAGCTTTCGCCCCTCGCGAGTCTCTGCGTCGACCGGGTCCTTCGCGGCGAGTCCGATCGGCGCGCCGTACGGCGTCGCGTGGTGGATCGGGCTTCCGTTTGCGAGATCGATCGTGAGGAGCGTGTGCGATTGATCCGAGAGGACGAACGCGCGTTGCCCCGTGTCGTCGAGCGCGATGCCGGTCGGGTGGTCACCGGGCAAGTTGCGAAGGATGTCGATCGCCCGCCCTTGCGCGACATCGAACGTGAGCAGATCCTCGCTCGCGCAAGCGAGCACGTAAGCGACCTGCCCCTTGGGATGGAACGCGGCGGCGCATGGCTGCGATACGATCGTCGTGTTGCCGACCGCGTCGGGCAGATTGATCGCCCCGAACAAGAGCTTGCGACCTTCGAACACACCGGACGCGGGATCCGCCGTCGTGACCTCGGCGCGCGCCGAAAGATCCGCGACCGTGACTGAGGGGAAGAGCGTGCGTTGAAACTGAATCGGATGCGTGTTCGCGAGCAGCTCGTGCGGCAACCACGCGACGTTCCCGTCCGGCGCCCATGCGATCGACTCGAACGCGAACGGCTTGCCGTGCGGCACGGTGTCGTTGGCTCCCGCCGGTTCGGCCGCGAGCGCCACCTCGATGTTCGCCTGCGCTTGATCCGCGGGCGAATAGACCCCCTCGAGCGACGCGATCGTCACGGTGCCGTCGATGCGGTGCACGACAGCGAGCTCGCGACGCTGGCGCGACACCGCGAGGCCCGCGGGCAAGCGACCGACGGTGATCGCGTGGTCGACGACGCCACGCGTACGATCGACGATCGCGACGGCGCCGTCGTCCTCGAGCGACACGTAGAGCCAGCGCGGATCGCTCGCATCCCAGATCGCCGCGCGTGGGTGCGTGCCGAGCGGCAGCGTGCGCTTCACCTCGCGTGACTCGGCGTCGACGAGCGTCACCGCCGACGCGTCGTGATCGACGGCGGCGATCCACTTCGCGTCCGGGCTGAGCGCGATCGACGTCACGTTCTTGCCGATCGAGATCTCGCGTACGACTCTGCGCTGCTCGACGTCGACGTAGCTGATCGTCCCGACGTCGCCGTTCGCCGTCCAGACGCCGCCACGCGTCGGATCGAACACGACCGGTGACGACGCTACATCCCGGCGGTCTTTTTCCGGCACGAGCGCAGGAGGCGTCGGCTCGAGCGGCGCTAGACCGCCTTCCAACACGCCGCCATCGTCACCTGCCGGCGGCGCGGCGGGACCACTAGAATGTCCGCACGCCGTCGCAACCGCCGCAGCGCCTGCAACCGTCGCGATGAGGAGTGCCGTTAGGATTCGCACGCTGCTCCGAGCACGCGCGAGGCATCGCGCAAGCGCGCGCAACGTACGATCGGGGCTTGCCACAGGCAACCGCGAGCGCCATCGTGCGGGGCGAATGATGCGCCGAACCGTCCTTGGCACGTGCAACGGGATCCTCATCGCGGGGGCGCTCGTCGCTTCATGCAGCAGCGACAACGTCGCGACGGTCGTCGACGACGCTGGCGCCGACGGCGGGAGCACCGACGCGACGGACATCGTCGACGTGATGCACGACCGCGTCCCTTACGACTCCACGATGCCGCCGAGCGTTCCGCGCACGCCGGTCGCTTCAGAGACCGTGACCACCCGCGTCGACGTGCAAGGACTCCTATTCGCTGCGGGCGAGATGCAGATCAGCGGCGAGCCCTTCGCGTCCGGCTTCGCGGGACGCAACCTCGCCAACTACGATCGCAACCATCTGCCGACGGACGAGTACATCCTCGGCGTCAACGGCGACGATCCGAAACCGGTCACGGATCTCTTTGGCTTCAGCACCGCCGTCGAGTCGTACGAGTACTCGAAGTACCACATGAACATGGTCTTCCAGGAGTCGACCGCCGGCATCTCGCTCGCGAACGGCCCCGTTGTCGCGACGCTCGCCGGCGCGACTTCGCTCGATCGCCTGCGCGCGCGCATGTTCGCGCTCCTCTCGACGGCCGGCACCGACGTCGGCGGATACGCGACGCTCCCTGCCCCCGCGAACAACGACCAGAACTACCTCGGCTTCCCCGGCGTCTGGCCTGTGTTCGCACCGTTCAAGAGCTTCGATCCCGCGATGGTGCCGACGCTCAACGTGGTGCAGTCGTGCACCTTCTCCGGCGGATACGGCGGCGTCGGCAGCGGGCAGAACTTCAGCCCGCTCTACGAGTGCGCTTACAACACCACGCACCTCACGAACCGCGATGCGCAGGTCGAGAAGGTCATCGTCCCCGGCGTCCTCGGGATGGCGACGTGGAAGGAGGCGCTCTGGGCGATCGATTTCGCGGGGCGTCTGCACGACTCCGGATCGAATCCGATCAACGCCGTCGCGCCGGCCGATCTCGCGCACGTCGGTGAACGAAACAACACCGTGCTCGCGACCAATCCTCCGGGCGCGCTCATCGGGACGTACATCGGGTCGAGCCCGCTCGAGGGGATGTGGGGGCTCGTGATGCTGTCGGCGATGGAGAACGAGGCCGAGTGGTTGGTCTCGTCGCTGATGACGACGAACGGCACGACGCTCGGCGGCTTCGCGACGAAGGCCGCGGCGACGGCGTACGACTACACGTCGCCGCTCGCTTGGTTTCCCGCGGCGATCACGGTGACCGAGACGCCGACCGTCCCGTACCCGGGCGTGGCTTCGCTCGCGATCACGGACGCGACGAGCCGTTCGGTGGATCTCTCGGCGCTCTTGCTCGGGCACGCGATGCTGTTCGGAATGACCGATCCTCGCAACGCCGGGCTCGGACAGCGCATCGGGTTGCTCGCGACGTTCGACGGAGCGCCGTTTGCTGCCGACGACGGCATCGCGAACGGCGAGGACACCGTCCACGATCGCGCGCTCGCCGTGCTCCGCGTCGCGTTCGTCGATCTCGATCGCATGCACGCGGACCCTGCGCTCGGCGTCTTCGTCGACACGGCGACCGTGAGCGGAACGACGGTCACGCGCTCGGCCACCGCATCGACGACGTCGATCGCGCACGCGGTCATCGCGCTGAGGCAGACGCTGTTGTCGCTGAATGGTTCGATCACGCAGTACGGCGCACCCGATCCCGATCCGGCAGCCGACACGAAGGGGATCCTCAACACGTCGCCGATCCATCCGCCCTCCGTTTCGCCGGATGCGGGGGCGCCGCCGACGTTCAGCGCGCGCGTGCGCCAGGTCTTCACTACGAACGCGGCGTTCGTGCGCGACGTCCTCACCAAGGCGGACGGAAGCGTCGCGAACAGCGCGACGATCGCGAACGGCGTCGCGACGGCGACGACGGCCCCGGCGACCCTCGAGAGCCAAGCGGCCGCCATTCGCGCGCTCGCCGAGGCATTTCTCGTGACCGGTGACGTCACGTTCCGCGATCGCGCCCGCGCCGTCGCGAAGCGGCTCGAGAGCGGGTTCTACAGCGCCGCCGCGCGGATGTACCGCGGCGTCGACGGCGGGCCCATTTCGGTCCGCATGACCGCCGAGCGCTTCGCGTGGCTGCAGAGCGCGCTCCGCGAGACGTACAAGGTGCTGCATCTTCCGGGCGACCTTCCGATCGATCGCGTCGTGCTCGAAGATCGCATCGCGCGTCTTCACAAGCTCGTGCTCAATGGATGGGACGACATCAACGGCGATCAGATCCTCGACACGCCTGCCGAGTGCCTCGCCGGTCGACTGCAGATGGCCGAGCAGGCGTTGACGGGCGAGCTCGGGCGCGACGACTTGAATCGACCCGTCGCCGATCGCGATCAGGATTGCGTCACCGAGCTCGCGCACGCGAAGGTCGCGAGCGTGCTCGCGGGCGAAGTGTTCTTTCACAGTCCGTGAACGCGTTCAGGTAGGCGTCATCGTCCGCCGACCGCGCGCACCAGCTGCTTCTGCGCGATCGCGAAGAGCGCGAGCACCGGTACCGACAGGATGACGTTCGCCGCCATCACGATGTGCCACCGCACACCGGTGCCTTGCTCGCGCAGGAGCGCGACGCCGAGCGGCAGCGTCCGAACGGTATCGTCGGTCGTCATCACGAGCGGCCAAAAGTAGTCGTTGTAATGAAAGACGAAGCTCACGAGAAAGAGCGAGACGAGCGTCGGCATCAAGTGCGGCGCGAGGATGCGGTAGATGATCGTCGCCTCGGATGCGCCGTCCAGACGCGCGGCCTCGATGATCTCGTCGGGCACCGACACGAGCGCTTGGCGGACGAGAAAGATCCCGAGCGCGCTCACCGCGAACGGCAAGACGAGCGCCGCCATCGTGTTCACGAGCCCCACCTTCGCGAGCATCAGAAACACCGGCACGAACGTCACCTGTGCCGGCACGAGCAAGCACGCCAGCACGAGCCCGAACGCCGTCTTCTTGCCGACGAAGCGGAGCTTCGCGAGCGCGTACCCCGCCGGGAGCGCGAGCGCGATCTGCAGCACCGCGATCAGCACGGCCATCGCGATCGTCGTCGCCATGTAGCGCGCGACGGGGATTGCCTCGAACACCTCGCGGTACGCACCGACGTCGAAGTGCTCGGGCAACGGCGCCGTCGGGCGCTGAACGATCTCGGGCAGCGTCTTCAACGACGTGAGCACCATCCACGCGTACGGCGCGATCCAGAGCGCCGCGGCCGCTGCCGCGATCGCCGTCACGACGACGTTCGTCCGACGCAGCCTCATGACGCCCCCGATCCGCGCGCTCGCCAAGCGCGAAGCTGCGCGGTCGCGATGGCGAAGAGGACGATGAAGAAGACGACCGTGAGCGCGCTCGCCTTCCCGACACTGAGGTTCAAGAATACCTGCTCGTAGATCGCGTACACGAAGAGCGTCGTCGCGTTCGCCGGCCCGCCCTGCGTCATGATCCGTACGACGTCGAATGCTTGGAACGAGACAATCAGGCTGGTCGTCGCCACGAACGCGGCCGTCGGACGAAGGAGCGGCCACGTCACGTGCCGGAATCGCGCGAGCGGCCCCGCGCCGTCGAGCGCGGCAGCTTCGAGGAGCTGCTTCGGAACGCTCTGAAGCCCGGACAAGAAGACGATCATCGCGTAGCCGGTGATCTTCCAGACGGTGACGGCTGCGAGCGCGGGCAAGACGACGCGCGTATCGGTGAGAAACCCGACGCGCGGAAGACCGAGCGAACGGAAGAGCGCGGCGACGATCCCGCCGTCGGGATCGAGCATCCACGTCCAAAGAAGCGCGACGGCCACCCAGCTCACGACGTACGCGCTGAAGACCGACGCGCGCACGAACGAAAAGAAGCGTCCCGGTCGATTGAGCAGGAGCGCGAGACCCAACCCGAGCGACATCGCGCCCGACACCACCATCGCGCTGAAGCCGAGCGTCCGCCCCGCGATCCGCCAGAGCTCTCCGCGCGCCATGAGCGCGCGGTAGTTGTCGCCGCCGACCGGCTCCGGCGGCGTGAGCATGTCCCACGCGAAGAGGCTCTGGTACGCGGCGAGGACGACGGGCACGACGAAGAAGACGAAGAGGAGCGCGAGCGCGGGCCCGAGCATCGCCCACGGGTGCCACCGGGCGCGCGGCTTCATCGTGCCATCGCCTCCGCGCGTGCCTCGTCGAGGACGACGTGCGCGTCACGGTTTCGGAGAATGGCGTCCTCGAGCTTCGGCTCGATGACGTCGCGCTGAATGCGAAAGAGGGTGGGCGCCCACGGCCACGGATCGGCGTCGGTGAGCTGTGCGTAGGCGACGCGATCGTTGGGGTGGGCGGCGTACCAGCCGTTGGTGTCGAGCTTCGCGATCGCCGGCTCGCTGACGGGGAGATACCCGGTGCGCGTCGCCCAGTCGATCGTCTGATCCGCGTCGCACATCCAACGGAGAAACTCCCACGCGCCATGCTTTTCTTCCGGCGGCGCCGCGCGCAAGACGACGAAGAACGTTCCGCCCGTCGGGACCGATCGCTTCACGTCGCCGGGCAGCGGCGCAGCAACGACGGGGAAGCGCGCGTTCTCTTCGAGGTAGCGAAGGAACGCGGTGCTCGTCCAGACGATGGCGGCGCGCCCCGCGAGAAAATCTTGGTTCGTCGCCTGCCACGCGTTGTAGTCGCGACCCGGCGGAGGACGCATCACGCGATCCTCGTGCACGAGCTTCTGCCAGAAGCGGAGCGCCTTCTCACCCGCCGCGCCGCCGAGCGTCGGCGTTCCATCCTCGGCGACGACGCGACCGCCGGCCTGTCCCACCATCGCGACCCAGAACCACCACGAGATCGGAACCTCGAACCCCCAACGCACGTCTCCGTCGCGCCGCGTGAGCTGCATCGCGGCGCCTTCGAGCTCGGTCCACGTCTGCGGGATCTTGCCGCCGAGCTCGCGCGCGACGACGTCGCCGTTGAGGTACATGATCGGTGTCGAGCGATTGAACGGGATCGCGACGAGGGGGCGCTCGTCGCCTCCGACGTAGGAGCCGGACTGCGCGAGCGCTCGGACGAGCGGGAGCGTGCGCGCGCCGTCGTACGCATCGAGCGGCTCGAGGACGTTCGCGCGCGCGAGGTACGGGACGACCTCGCCGACGACGTGGCTGAACGTCGGCGCCGCGCCCGCTGCGATGGCGGTGCGGAGCTTCGCGAGCGCTTCGAAGTAGTCGCCTTGGTACGTGGCGTCGACGGTGACTCGTGATTGCGATGCGTTGAACCGGCGCACCAAGTCCAAGAGGACCTCGCGGTTCTTGCCGCCGTACGCGAACCAAAGCGTGACGACCGTGCGGCCATCGACGCGACGGGCGCGACGGCACGCAGGGAGGGCAGCGGAGGTGGCGACGCCCGCGGCGAGGGCACGGAGGAGATCGCGGCGGAGCATCGTCATCCCGCGCCGATCCGCTTCCCCTCGGCATCCGCTTCGAACAAGAGAGCGCGTCCTTCGTCGATCGCGACGCCGACCTCCGCGCCGCGGCCTCGGTGATCGAACCCCGGCGCGCGAGCGCGCAGCTCGACGTCACCGGCGCGAAGCACGAAGTGCGTCTCCGCACCCAACGGTTCGACGGCCACGACGGTCGCGCGCACGGCGCCCGCGTCCGCGACGTCGACGATCCGCACGTCCTCGGGCCTCACGCCGAGCTGCATCACCGCCGGCAGCTTCACGTCGTGCGGCAGCTTCACCCGAAGCGGCCCCGCGACGATCGCCCCGTCGTCGACGCGCGCGTCGATCAAGTTCATTCGTGGCGCGCCGAGGAACGTGCCGACGAACGAGGTCGCCGGCCGTTCGTACACCTCGCGCGGCGTTGCGAACTGGAGAACCTTTCCCGCGCGCATCACGGCGATCCGATCCGCGAGCGTCATCGCCTCGACGTGGTCGTGCGTGACGTACATCGACGTCGCGCCGAGCCTTCGCACGAGCGCGCCGATCTCGAGACGAATGTCGCCTCGCAGCGCCGCGTCCAGATTCGACAACGGCTCGTCGAACAGAAACACGCGCGGCTTTCGGACGATCGCGCGCCCCATCGCGACGCGCTGCCGCTCTCCGCCCGAGAGCTCACCCGGGAGACGCTCGAGCAGCTTGTCGATTCGAAGCAGCGTCGCAGCCTCTTCGACCGCGCGCATTCGCTCCGCACGCGACGTCTTGCCGCGCATCTTCAGCGGGAACTCGAGGATCTCGCGCACCGTCATCTGCGGGTAGAGCGCGTACCCCTGGAACACCATCGCGACGTCGCGGTCCTGCGGCGCGACGTCCCGCATCGATCGTCCGGCGATCGTCACCGTCCCCGAGTCCTGATCCTCGAGCCCCGCGACGATCCGCAGCGTCGTCGACTTTCCGCATCCCGAAGGCCCGACCACGACGACGAACTCGCCTCGATCGATCTCCAGCGTGATGTCGGCGAGCGCGGCCGGCGGTGGCTTGCCATCCTCGAACGACGCGAAGCGCTTGCACAGCTTGTCGAGGATGACCTCGGGCTCACCGCGCGTGCCCTTCGCGTCGTCGCGGCTCACGGCACCGACTCGTCCCACCACTTCTGCGCGTTCGAGTGATCCTCGAGCGTGTCGATCTCCATGTAGCCGCCGTTCATGTCGACACGGCGGAAGTCGGCGCCACCTTCGACCATCTCCTGGAAGAGATCGATGAGGTACGCCTTCGCGAACGTGCGGCCCTCGCGGTACGGCTGCGTCGGGTCGGGGTAGCGCGCGGCCACGCGGTCGTAGGCGTCGAGAAGCGTGCGTGCTCCATCGGCGGTGAACTTCGTCACGCCGATGAACTCGCCCGCGGCCTCGGCCGGCGCGATGCGACGCGAGAGCTCGACGATCCGATCGGAATCGCGTTCGCCGCGCATCTTCTCGCCGTCGGTCTCCGGGTGCTGCGATCGGTCGCGGTAGCGGCGCCGCCAATCTGTGTCGCAGCCGAGCGCCATCGCGTGCGGCGACGCGACGAGATCGCGGACGACGCTCCCGCGGTAGACGATGTCCGCGTACGTCGACACGAAGCCGTTGCCGAGCAAAGGCCGCGCGAAGAGCAGCGACGCGAGGATGTTGTTCTTCTCCCAGTCACGATTCTCGACGTACGTGAACTCCGGGTAGCGCGCGCGAATGACGTCGGCTTGGTACCCGCAGATGAACACGACGTCTTTGCGCGCGAAGCCACCCTCCGCGAGCGCGTCGAGGATCCACTCGAGCATCGACCGTCCCATCACGTGGACGAGCGGCTTTGGCGATGCGTCGGTCAGGTGTCCGAGGCGGCTGCCACGCCCTGCTCCGATGATGACGGGACGCATCGCGACTAGTCCGCGCCGCCCACTGTCCGTGCGCAATCGAAGAGGCCGGTGTGGCAGTCGGACATCATGCACGTCTTCATCGCGAGTCTCCCCTGCACGCTCATCCCGGAGAGGAACGCGCGGCAGCGGCCGGTGTCGAGCGCCTCGCAGCGCTTGCCGATCTCTTCGCAGTCGGCGTCGGCGGTCGGATCCGGACACGCGTCCATCAGCGCGTCGTAGCCGCACGCCTGCGTGTTGCAGCTGTCGCACTTCTGCGCGGCGGGCACGCGCGCGATGCAGCCGAAGGCCTGCGCCGCGATGCGAGGCTTGAACGCGCGCTTGTACCCATCGCAAAGGCCGACGAGATCGTCACCGCGCTGACAACCCTCCTTCGCGGGAAAGCCGACGCCGAGCGCTTTGCAATTGAGCGGCGCACCGACCGCATCGTTGCAGCCCGCCTTGCTCGCGTTGAAGCGCTTGTTCGTATGACCGCACGCCGTGTCTTCTTCCGTGTTGTTCGCGATCGTCTTCGAGTCACGCTTCGGAGGTGACGGCGGCGGAGCCGGTCGCGGCGTGTCGGCGGTGGGCGGCGGAGTCGGGGTAGCTGTCGCCGTCGTCGGCGCGGCAGCAACGGTCTTCTTCATCGACGGAAACGCGGGATCGGCATCGGGCGACGTGTACGCGGCGGGCGACGATGCCGGCTTCGAGCTGCACGCCACGGCGGCGAGCGTGCCCGTGAGCACCAGAAAGATGGAGCGATCGATCTTCATCAGCCCTCTTGGTGACGTCGCCATCGGACAATCGAGTGCGACGACGAGAGCACTGTACTAGGTTTCTTTGGCGCATGGATCTGACGATTGGCATCGTGACCGACCTCCACTTCGGGCCTGAAGCGCGATGGCAGGGGAAGCTTCGCAAGATGTCGCATCACGCCGGCGCGCTCGCGACAGACGTCGTCCGCACGATGAACGACGAGGTGAAGCCCGACCTCCTCGTCAACCTCGGCGACGACATCGAGGACGAATCGCGCGACGCCGACCTCGCTCGCTACGGCGAGTGCCAAGCGATCCTCCGCCGCGCCACTGCGCGCCTCGTCAACGTCGCCGGCAATCACGACACGATTCATCTCACGCGCGCCGACCTCAATCGCTTCTGGCAGAAGGACGAGAGCGCGCACCTCTACGACTCGTTCGATCACGGCGGCTGGCACTTCGTCGTGCTTCACACCGCCGAGCGTCAGGACAAGGACGTGCGCATCGCGGCGCCACAGCTCGCGTGGCTCGAGGGGGATCTCCGCGCGACGTCGCTTCCGACGATCGTGCTGATGCATCACAGCGCGAGCGATCAAGATCTCGACGACTCGCGATGGTTCTTCGGACGCGCGCACGTCGCGCTCGTCGAAGAGCGCGCCGAGCTCCGTCGCATTCTCGAAGCGAGCGGAAAGGTGCGCGCCGTGTTCAACGGTCACCTCCATCGCAACCACGTCGACGTCATCCGAGGCATCCCGTACGTCACGATCCAGAGCCTCATCGAGAACCTCGACGACGATGCCCCGGGTCGCCCGAGCGCATCGCACGCCGTCGTTCGGCTCTCGCGCGAACGCATCGTCGTTCGCGTGCGCGGCAACGATCCAGCGCGATATCAATTCGAGCTGTAAGCGAATCGTTCGCCGTGACTGCACAAATGCGTGCAGCCACGTTGCGAGCGCTCCAGCTTCAGCGGTATTCGCCGTTCGCGCGTGCGGATCACCCTACTCGTTCAGCGCTCAGCGGATCACAGTCCAGCTAGAACCACGGCATCTGAAGGGGACGGCCGCGATGAGATTCTCTGTGCGAAGCGCCGCGCTGACGGCGACACTCGTGATGGGCACGTGCGGCATCGCCGCGTGCAGCGGCACCGACACGAGCGGATTGCCCGGATGGAGCACGGGCCACGGGAACGGGAACGGCAACGGAAGCGGCGACGACGCAGGGACCCCCTCGACGGGCGACGACGGCACCGACTCCGGCACCACGCCGCCCCCGCCGCCTGGGCGCGACGCATCGACACCGCCTCCGGCCCACGACTCCGGCACCACACCGCCACCGCCGCAAGACAGCGGCACGCCCAACGATGGATTCGATGCGTTTCAGCACCACAACCTCGACGTCGTCAACGCGTACCGCGCGACGAAGGGCATCGCACCGCTCGCGCTCGATCAGAAGCTCTGCACCTTCGCGCTCGCCGGGTCGGTGGAGCTCTCGCAAGATCACACGCCGCACCAGCACTTCATCACGGCGGGCAACAACGGCTCGCTGTGGACGAGCGGCTTCATGAACGGCGCCGCGGAGAACCAGGGCGATCCCAACGGCTGGTTCGTCATGTCGCAGGATCCGACGCAGAACGAGATGCTGCAGATCGACGACATCAACAAGGCGATGTTCAACGAGGGCCCCGGTGCCGGTGAAGCGCACGGCCACTACACGAACATGATGAACGCCGCGTACAAGCGCCTCGGCGTCGGGCTGCTCGAAGTCGGCGGCAAGCTCTATCTCACCAACGATTTTTCGCAATAGCGCAAGGTCACGCGCCGTCAGTTATCGTCCTCGCCATGCGCGCCGTCGCGGCTGCATGCGCGATCTTTTGCTTGGCCCTCACGCCCGAAGGCGGAGGTCCATCCGTCGTAGGCGTTGCGTTGGTGTCGACCGCGACCTCGACCTCGACCTCGACCGCGACCTCGACCGCGACCTCGACCGCGACCTCGACCTCGACCTCGACCTCGACCGCGACCTCGACCTCGGTCGTCTCTCCCTTTCCCTCCGCGCGTCACTTCGAGCGCGGCGTCTGCTCCGCGATCGCCCCCGGCGGGGAGTTCCCCGGCAACTTTCTCGCGGCGCGCGACCTCACCACGTCGTTCGTCGACGGCGACGATCTCCTCGCCCTCGTCAATCGCTCACCGTACGGCACACTCGCCGCGGACTATGCGCCGAGCGATCTCGTGCAGGTCTTCACGCTCCGCCCGGTCAGCGCCGTCGAGTGCGAGACGCGCACCGGACCGTGTCTCCGTCGCGAAGCCGCGGTGCAAGTCAAAGAGATGCTCGCGGCGATGCGCGCAAAGGGATTCATCGGCCGCGTCGAGTCGGCGTACCGCGGCTACCAGAGCCAATGCGGCACGTTCTTCAACTGGGCGAAGAAAGAGACGAGTGAGTTCTGCTCCGCCGTCGATCAGAGCGCGCTCGCAGGGCACAGCCAGCATCAGCTCGGCACGACGATCGATCTCTTCACCGAAGAGTGGGTCCAGGAAGGCAAAGACAAGAACACCGGAACGTTCCGAAACGGATTCGGCTGCTCGTACGCGGGGCGATGGATCGAGGACAACGCTTGGCGCTTCGGGTTCGTCATCCCGTACCCGCTCCACCCCGACGATCGCCAAGACGCGCAGCCGTGCGCGCAGCGATGGGACTGGCCCGGTCCGGCGACTCCGCGCACCGGATACAAGAACGAGGCGTGGCACCTCCGCTTCATCGGCGTCGAGAGCGCGTCGCAGTACCACGACGATTGGCTCGCCAGCCTGCCGGGAACGCCCGACGAAATCACGCTGGAGCAGTGGCTTCGGCGACGGCTCGGTCGCGTCGGCGACGCGGACTTGCCCGTGTGCGACGGGTGCAGCTGCGAAGCGTGCGCGACGCTCGCCGCTGGCGAGAAGAAGGCGCGGCCGTGCGGCGACAACAGCGTGCTCTGGCTGGACGAAAACGGACGTCCGGTCGCCGCGAACGAAGAGCCGCGCATCTTGGACGTGCGCACGCTGCCGACGAAGGTCGACGGTGCGATTCTGATCGAGGTGAAGGTCCTTCTCCCGCCGCGCACGATCACCCAGCCGCCCGTGATGCGCGCCGAGGGCGTCGCGGCGTACACGGGCGGTCAGACGTTCGACGCGCTCGTTCCGTACAAGAAGACGAAGCCGCATCGCTACGACGATCTTCCCGGCGCATGGCGACTCGGCGTCGAGGCAGCGAGCGAGAACGCCGCGCGATGGCCCTGGCGCGCCTCGCTCGCGCGCGAATCGCTCGCGCGGACGTACAACCGCGCGAACATGATCTTGCCGGCGGCGAGCGGCGACGTGTGGATCCGCGTCGTCGTCTCACCGCCAGCCGGAGCAGCGTCGCTGCGCGTGACTCTTCTTCGCGACGGCGCAGAGCACGGCACGCGCGAGGTGCCGCTCGTGCGATGACCTACGTCCGCGTCACGGCGTGAACTGCAACGAGTAGCTGACCATCGTCTTGCCGAAGCGCGGCTTGAGAAACTCGATCCCCGCGAACACTTTGACGACGCAGTCTTCGAAGCCGTTTCCCTTCATGCGCGTGCGCGGGCCCGTCACCTTGGCCTTGCCGCCGTCGGGCTCGATGAGGATGTCGACACCGAAATCGCCGCCGTGCTTCGGATCGTCGACGAGCGCGAAGCAGCGGCGAAATTCGTCGAAGTGCGGCTCGACGGATTTGGCGATGGGATCTTTCGTGGCGGCGTCGTTGGGGCCGCCGCCGATGTGCATGCCGATGTTGGCGATCTTGACGGAGGGGAGCGGGGGGGGCGCGGCGGAGGGCGAGGGCGCGGGCGAGGGCGCGGGCGTGGGCGTGGGCGTGGGCGCGGTCACGGTCGAGGTCGAGGTCGAGGTCGAGGGGGCAGGCGCGGGCGCGGCGGAGGGCTTGTCGCAAGCGCAGAGGAGCAGGGCGAGGGCGATCGATCGCATGAGTTCGCCGGCATCCTATACGACGGGCCCCTTGAGAAGCGGCGCGATCCGTGTCATCCGATGCTCATGCCGCTCAGCGACGAGACACGCACGCAGATCACCCAAGTCATCAAGGCGAACAAGGTCGTCCTCTTCATGAAGGGGAATCGCCATTTCCCGCAGTGCGGCTTCTCCGCGCAGGTCATCGGGATCCTCGACAAGCTCGTCAAAGGGTACGAGACCGTCAACGTCCTCAAGGACCCGGCGATCCGCGACGGCATCAAAGAGTTCTCGAGCTGGCCGACGATTCCGCAGCTCTACGTCGACGGTGAGCTCGTCGGTGGCTGCGACATCGTGAAAGAGATGTACGCGGCTGGCGAGCTGCAGAAGCTCCTCGGCGCCGAAGAGGCGCCCGCGAAGCCGCCGTCGATCACGCTCACCGACGCCGCGGCGAAGGCGTTCAAAGACGCGGCGGGCGAGGCAGGAGACGACGTGCTCCGTCTCGAGATCGACGGGCAGTTCCAGAACGATCTCTTCTTTGGTCCGAAGAAGCCCGGCGACTTCGAGATCGCGACCGCGGGCCTCACGCTTCACGTCGACCGCGCGACGTCGAGCCGCGCCGACGGCGTGTCGATCGACTTCGTGAAGGGACCCAACGGCGAAGCGGGCTTCAAGATCATCAACCCGAACGAGCCGCCGCGCGTGAAGCCGATCTCCCCGAAGGAGCTCAAGGCGCTTCTCGAGGCGGGCAAGATCGAGCTCTTCGACGTGCGTCCGGACGGTGAGCGCGCGGTCGCGAAGATCGACGTCGCGAAGCAGCTCGACGCAGAAGGTCAGAAGCACCTCTTCGCGCTCCCCAAGAACACGCCGATCGCGCTCCACTGCCACCACGGCATCCGCAGCCGCAGCGCGGCCGAGCAGCTTCTGCGCGAAGGCTTCACCAATGTCTACAACCTCGAAGGCGGCATCGAGGCGTGGTCGCGCGACGTCGACTCGAAGGTTTCCAGGTACTGAGCGTACGGACCATGAGCGATCATCCGACGGATTTTCAGGGCGATATTTGCGCGGCGATTCGCGGCGCGATCGAAACGAAGATTGCCGGCGCGCGTGCCGAGGTCGAAGGCGGCGGCGGTCACTACACGATCGTCGTCACGTCGCGCGAGTTCGAGGGCAAGAGCATGCTCGCGAGCCAACGCCTCGTGTACGGCGCCATCTCGCATCTGATGTCCGGCGATCGCGCGCCCGTTCACGCCGTCGACAACTTGAAGACGAAGGTCGGCTGAGTCACCGGCAGAGCGCGTCGAGCAGCTCCTCGGGCGGCACCGGCTGCGGCGCGATCTTCACGTCGCGCGCGCGCCGCACTTGGTTCAGCAGGTTGCCGCCGATCGACTTGGGCTCCTTGGGCTCCGCCGCGTAGATCGGATCGGCGAGCGCGGCATCGAGCGAGATCCATTTGACGCCGAGCTTTTCGTACGACGTCAGCATCTCGTCGAGCAAGACCGCGTCGTACGGCCCCACATGCATCAAGAGCACGTGCTTGATCGGCCGCCCGAACAGATCGCGCGCCGCCCTCACCGACCACCGCAAGAACACCTGCGCGTTGTCGAGCCAGCTCTCCTTCAGCGCCTTCAGCGCGCGCTCGTCGTTCTTCGCGAGGCACCGCGCGTACGGACTATTGTACGCCCAGTCGAAGAAATCGATCGTGACCTGCGCGATGCGGTAGCCGCGCGACGCGAGGTGCTCGCGTATCCGAGCGCGTGACGCCATATCGGTCCCTTCACGCAAGAACGGATAACGGAAGACCTTCCATTCGCGCTCGCGCGCGTCG
>JAYVXB010000282.1:0-6201 GCA_043785585.1 Deltaproteobacteria bacterium
CGTCGTCACGCCTCTACTTCGCGATCGTCGGCGACACGCGCCCCGCGATGATCGACGACACGGCCGGTTACCCCACGGCGATCATCACGAAGATCTGGACCGACATCGCGTCGATGAATCCGATGCCGCCGTTCGCCGTCACGACCGGCGACTACCAGTTCGCGTCGGCGTTCAGCGCGAACGCCGCGCCGCAGCTCGATCTCTACCTCGCGGCGCGCACGAAGTACCCGGGCGTCACGTTCCCGACGATGGGAAACCACGAGTGCACGGGGGCGACGGCGTCGAACTGCGGCGCCGGAACGGCGAACGGCAACACGACGAACTTCACCACCTACGTTTCGAAGATGCTGACGCCGCTCGGACAGAGCTCCGTCTATTACGAGATCGACGTCGCAGCGCCGGACATGTCGTGGACGAGCAAGTTCCTCTTCGTCGCAGCGAACGCGTGGACCGACGCGCAGGCGGCGTGGCTCGACGCGGCGATGGCGAAGCCGACGACGTACACGTTCGTCGTCCGTCACGAAGCGGCGCAAGCGAACACGGCGCCCGGCGTGACGCCGTCGGAGGCGATCATGGCCGCGCATCCGTACACGCTCGCGATCGTCGGCCACACGCATACGTACGCGCACTATTCGGGTCGCGAGGTCATCGTCGGCAACGGCGGCGCGCCCCTCACCGGCAGCAAGAACTTCGGGTTCGGCGTCGTCAACCAACGCGCCGACGGCGCGCTCACGGTCGACATGATCGACTACTCGAGCGGCCTCGCGGACGATCGCTTTCACTTCGTCGTGAAGCCGGACGGGGCGGCGACGCAATGAAGCTCCCGCGTTCGGTTCCGATCTCGCTCGCGATCTGCGCCGCGCTCTCGGTCGGCGCGTTCCTCGGCGCACGCCACGTCGCGACGTCGTCCGCGCACGCTCCGTCTCCTTCGACGCACGCGTCGACGATCGAGCTCCACGTGCCCCACGCCGCCGGGCCGATCGTCCTCGACGGCGACACCGACGATCCCGGATGGCAGAAGGCCGTCGCGCGCACCGGGGCGCTCCTCACGTCGTCGGGCGCGCCTGCGCGGCCCTACTCCGACGCGCGCGTCGTCTGGGGCGACGGCCACCTCTACTTCGCGCTCTACGCGGCCGACGAGGACATCCGCGCCACGAGCACGACGCCGGACGCGCCGCTGTGGCTCGAGGACGCGTTCCAGATGGTCTTCACGAGCGGCAGCACGACGAAGACACTCGACGTCTCTCCGCTCGGCATCGTCACCGACGGCGTTCGTGTCGGCAGCGGGCCCTTCGACTACGCGTGGCAGAGCGGCGCCCACGTCTCGTACGAGCTCGACGGGACCGCGAACGATTCGCGCGACGAGGACGAGGAGTGGGTCATCGAGATCGCGATCCCGTTCGAATCGCTCGGGATGCGCGGCGAGCGTGGCGAGCGCATCGGCCTCTCGCTACGACGCTGCGACACACCGAAGGGCGGCGCGCGCGTCTGCGCATCGTGGGGCAGCGGTGACCTCGGCGACGCCGCCGGCGTGCTCGTGCTCGACTGAGGTCGCGTCAGCCTTTGGCGACGCTGTCCTTGAGCTTTTGCACGAGGTACTTGTAGCCCTTGTCCGTCTTGTTCGTGAGCATGTCGTGGAACTGGCGGTAGTAGTTCGTCGTCATGCGCGAGCCCTCGGTGATGAGCTCGATGATCTTCCAGTCGGAGCCGTCGGCGCGGAGGATGTACTCGATGTTCCCCTTGTCGCGCGCGTTCGCGTTCGACGTCGCCTTCATCTTGACGTGCTTCGCCGTGTCGGGGCCCGTCGCCGGGAAGAACTCGGCCTTGTAGCCGAGGATCTTCTTCAGGTTCTTCTTGTAGTTGTTCTCGATGAGCTGGCGAAGGAGGGCCTTCACCTCGGCCTTCTGTCCGTCGTCGAGATCGCCGTTCGTCCAGTGCTCGCCGAACGAGGCGACCGTGAGCGCGTCGTAGTCGACGATCGTCGCGAGCGCGTTGCTGAGGTCGGCCTGCGTCGCGTTCTTCTGGAGGAGGCTGACGATCTTCGTCTGCCTGTCCTCCATGAACGACTTCGCGTCGCCCGCGGACGCCACGCCGCTGAACATCAACGCCGCCACGACCAACGCCGCTTGCACGAACCTCGAGATGCGCATCGCCGTTTCTCTTTCTTCGATCTGCCGCTCCTCGGACCTCTGGCACTTGGATGCCCGAAGCGGTCGAGGGCGTTTCGTCGTTCTATCCCTTTGGACGATGGTACGCCCGCGCGGATTCACCGATCCCCTGGTAGCCGCTTCTCGCACGGGAGCGCACAGAAAACCTTTCACCATTCCCACCTTTGTTGCCGGTTTCGCCTGAGGTCGATTCGTCGATCCCAAGGGAATATTGCAACGGCACGGTCGGTGCTCACGACGAGTCCTCAGCTTCTGGGAGGAGGAACCCATGAAACGAATCGGCTTTCTTCGTGCCGGCATGCCGGCGTGTGTCTTCGGTTTGGGTGTGGCGGTCGCCGCGTGTGGCGGGACCGACAACGCGGGCATCGGGAGCGATCCCGACGCCGGTGCCGGCGGTGACGGCGCCGTCACCGTGGACGGAGGCGGCGGCAATGACGGGAGTGGCGGCGGCGACGGCGGCGTGACCGACGGTGGCGGCAGTGATGGCGGCGGCGGTGATGGCGGCGCAGGCGATGCTGGCGACGGCGGCGTCGTCATGGGACCGGGCACGTACGTCTCGGGCATCGTCGGGCTCGATACCAACCCCGGCACGAAGGCGCTTCCCGTGAAGACGATCTCGAAAGGGATCACGAACGCCATCGCGCTCGGCGGCACCCCGAACGTCTACGTCGCGCAGGGGCACTACCCGGAGAAGGTCACGCTCGTCGAAGGCATCAGCGTCCTCGGCGGATACCAGTGCGATATGAACTCGTGCACGTGGGCGCGCGATCGCGTCGTCTACGACACCGCGATCGACATGCAGGACAACGAGGGCGTGCTCGCGGGCCCGACGATCACGAAGAGGACGACGCTCGATGGCTTCCGCCTCCGCGGCAAGCCGGGCGCGTCGAACGCCGGCGCGGTCTCGTGCCTCACGCTCGACGGCGGCTCGCCGACGGTCACGAACAACGTGGTCGCGCCCGGCGACGTCACCGGCAACGCGCGCGCGATCGGCATCCAGGTCATCGCGCCGACGGTCGACCAGACGGGCGCGCTGATCGACAGCAACGCGATCCAAGGCGGCACGGCGACGCTCCGGTGGATCGGCATCTCGTTCGACTTCAAGCAAGGGGCGCCGGCGGGCGCGTCGGTCGCCGTGGTCTCGAACAACAAGATCCGCGGCGGCGCTGCGCAGTTCACGACGGGCATCGGGGCGGCTTCGTGCGGCGCGACGACGACGTTCTTCAAGAACGACATCCTCGCGGGGACATCGACGGCGCCTGGCGCTGGCAACGGGACGTCGTGGGCGATCGAAGCGTTCGGCAGCAAGGCGACGTACGACTCGAACTCGCTCAACGCCGATCAAGCGAACACCGGCACGTGCTCGAGCTCCGCGCTTTGCGGCGGGTTCGCGAGCTACAGCTCGACGTCGATCCTCACGAACAACATCATCGTCGGCGTGAAGGGGCCGCGCACGACGGGGCTGCTGTTGTCCGAGGCCGAACTGGCTGCCGGAGTGATCGTCGCGAACGGGAACTACATCGACGGCGCGGGCAGCGGACCGCTCGTGAGCGCGCAGTCGTTGAGCTCGGCGATTCAGCTCAGGAACTGCAACGGCGGCAACTGCGGCGTGAACACGATCATCGGGAAGATTCGCAACAACATCCTGATGGGCGGGCTCAACACGCTTCGCTACGGCGTCTACGAAGAGCAGTTGGCGGGGAAGACCTGCCATCCGCAAGCGTTCGAGTACAACGACATCTTCTTCTCGGCGCAGGCGAACCGCGTCGACGTGCTCTATCATTTCTGGAACAACGCGACGGCGACCGACCTCGGGACGACCGCGCTCATCGTGTCGACGGTGCCGACGAACCCGGCGCCGACCAACCTCTACAACGTCGACCCGCAGGTCAACGCGACGAGGCATCTCGTCACGCCCGGCTCGCCGATGATCGACAAGGGGACGGCGACGGAAGCGCCGGCGAAGGACATCGATGGCGACACGCGACCGCGCGGCAACGCCGTCGACATCGGCGCCGACGAGGCGATGTAATCACCCGCGTCACGTACGCGGTGCTGGGCGGAGGCTCGTGCGCAGTCCGGTGACGTTCGCGCTCAGCGCGATCCGGAAGAGCGCGCCGCCTCCGTCCGGCCGTTGGACTTCGATGCGAGCGCCCATCGCGGCGTGATCGTCGAGGATGCGCTTCACGACCGCGAGGCCGATGCCGACGCCGTGCGATCGCGTCGTGTAGAACGCGTCGAAGATTCGCGGTGCGTCACCCTCGGGAATGCCGGCGCCGCGATCGCGGACCGAGAGCACGACCTCGCCACCTTTGGCGAGGACGGCCACGGTGACCGACGATCGCGCGGGGCTCGCTTGGACGGCGTTGCGGACGAGGTTCCACAAGACTTGCCGCATCTGCGCGCCGTCGCAACGCGCCATCAGCGGGACGGGCGGGCCTTCGTACTCGACGAGCACGTCGCTGCTCCGCTCTGCGCGGGTCGCGAGCGCAACGACCTCGCGGGCGAGCGCGGCGACGTCGACGGACTCGGCGCGCGGCGGCCGTGGCTTCGACAGATCCATCATGTCGCCGACGAGGTTCGAGAGGCGGGCGGTCTCGCGTTGGATGATGTCGCAGAGGTGCCGATCTTCTTCGTTGAGATCGGGCGACTCGCGGAGCAGCTCGATCGATCCGCGGATCGATCCGAGCGGGTTGCCGATCTCGTGCGCGAGCCCCGCCGCGATTCGACCGAGCACGGCGAGGCGCTCCGCGTCGACGGCGCGCTTGGTCGCCTGCTCGAGCGCGCCGCCCGTGATGCGCAGACGCTCGGCGAGGTAGCCGGCGAGGAGCGACACGACGACGACACCGAGCGAGTTGACGAGCACGGGATAGACGAGCGCCGTGCCGCTGGTCGCGTAGTTCGCCGCCGCTTGGTCGGGCGGGGGGAGGATCCAACGGAAATGGAACGCCGCGCAGAGCGAGCCGTAGACCGCCATCCCCGCGATCGCCGCCGCCGCCGCTCCGCGCCACCCGACCAGGATCGCGCCGACGAGGCACGTGAGCGCGTAGAACGATGTCGCGCCGCTCGTCGCGCCGCCGGTGACGTAGACGATCGCCGTCCACGTCAGCTGATCGAGAACGAGCTGGGCGTACGACAGATCGCGCAGCCGCTTCCCGGCGCGGAGGATCGCGGCGTACGCGGCGGCGAGCGCGTAGCCCGAGCCGATGGTGATGAAGACGACGCGCTGGCTGTGCGGGAAGCTGGAGAGCTCGCCGCGGAGATACAGGAACGCGGTCGCCGCGAGCAGCAGCGTCAGGAACCCGAGCCGAAGCCCGGTGATCCACGCAAGCCGCCCCGCGAGCCCTGCACGACCTTCGGGAGCGCGCGCCTCGTGACTCACGAGGCCCTCCTGCGAAACCGCGGGGCGTGCGCGACGCCCTGCCTCCATGTCAGTCGCCCTTGATCGCGCCTGCGAGGCTGAAGATGGGCAGGTACATCGAGATGAGCACGACGCCGACGGTGCCGCCGATGCCGACCATCATGACCGGCTCGATGAGGCTGGTGAGCGCGCCGACGGCGACGTCGACCTCTTCTTCGTAGAAGTCGGCAATCTTGTTGAGCATCTGATCGAGCGCGCCCGTCTGCTCGCCGACGCCGACCATTTGCACGACCATCGGCGGGAAGACGTTCGTCGACATCAGCGGCTCGGCCATGTTCTTGCCCTCGCTGATCTTCTGGCGCGTGTACATGATCGCCTCTTCGATGATCACGTTGCCGGCCGTCTTCGCGACGATGTCGAGCGCGTCGAGGATGGGCACGCCGGACGAGAGCAGCGTACCGAGCGTGCGCGTGAAGCGCGCGACGGCGATCTTGCGGAGGACCGGGCCCATGATGGGCGCCTTCAAGAACATCCTGTGGAAGAACTTCTTCCCCTTTGGCGTCTTGTAGATCTGCACGACGCCGACCGACGCGGCCGTGGCGATGAGGACGATCCACAAGAGATTCCCGATGAACGCTTCGGACACTGCGATGACCATCTTCGTCAACGCCG
>JAYVXB010000283.1:0-18599 GCA_043785585.1 Deltaproteobacteria bacterium
CACACGTCCTCGCTCGCCGGGATGACGGCGACGTCGTCCGGCGTCTGCCGCGCGAAGGCGTTCCCCTTCGCGTCGGCGTAAGCGTCTACGCCCGAATACCGATCGAGATGATCCGGCGTGACGTTCAAGAGCACCGACACGCGCGGACGAAATTCGTCGACGCGTTCCATCTGGAAGCTCGAGACCTCGAGGACGATGACGTCGAACGTCTCGTCCGCGTGATCGGCCAGCGGCTCGCCGAGGTTCCCGCCCGTGAACACGCGAAGCCCTCGCGCCTCGAGGAGCGCGCCGACCAGCGACGTCGTCGTGCTCTTTCCGTTCGTTCCGCCGATCGCGACGACGGGCGCGGGATGCGCGAGCGATCGCACGGCGAGCTCGACCTCGCCCCAAATCTTCACGCCCGCGCGCTCGGCCTCCGCGAGCTCGGCGAACGGTGGCACGCCCGGAGATACGACGATCCGATCCGCCGTCGAGAGCATCGCGCCGCCGTGTCCGCCCGCGACCAGCTCGGCCCCCTCGCCGACGAGCGCGCGCGCTGCGTCGCTCAGCGAGTCCTCGGACTGGACGTCGGTCGCGATCACGCGCGCGCCGCGGCGCAGGCACAGGCGCGCAGCGGCCACGCCGCTCGCTCCGAGCCCGACCACGACGACACGCTTTCCGCGCAGCTCCGACACGATCAAACCTCGTTCTTACGTCAACGCAACTTCAAGCTGGAGAGACTCACCAAAGCAAGCAAGACGGAAATGATCCAGAAACGAACGATGATCTTTGGCTCTGGCCACCCCTTCTTTTCGTAGTGGTGGTGGATCGGCGCCATCAAGAAGACGCGCTTGCCCGTGAGCTTGAACGACACGACCTGGACGATGACGCTCGACATCTCGAGGAAGAAGATCCCGCCGAGGATGATCGACAAGAGCTCGCTCTTCGTGAAGACCGCGCACATGCCGAGCCCGCCACCGAGCGCGAGCGAGCCGACGTCGCCCATGAACACCTGCGCTGGGTACGTGTTGTACCAAAGGAAGCCGATGCCGGCGCCGACGATGGATCCGCAGAAGATCGCGAGCTCGCTGACGTGCTCGAAGCCGGCGATGTCGAGGTAGCGCGCGACGACGAGCTTTTGCGAGACGCCCGCGATGCCGAGCGTCGTGCCCGCGGCGTACGCCCAAATCAAGTACGCGCCGGCGTTGATCATGACGGGGCCGATGGCGAGACCGTCGAGGCCGTCGGTGAGGTTGACGGCGTTCGACGTCGCGACCACGACGAGGACGGCAAAGACGATGTAGACGCCGACGGGCAGGATCACCGGGTGCTTGGCGAACGCGACGAACGGAATGCTCAGGTGCGTGCGCAGCTCCCACCAGTCGTGCGGGAGGCTGTTCTCGGCGAGGAACGCGTAGCTGATCACCGCGCCGCCGATCGCGAACTGCCCGAGGAGCTTGTAGCGACCAGGGACGCCCTTCGAGTTCTTGAGCTTGATCTTCAGGTAGTCGTCGAGAAAGCCGATGACGCCGTAGCCCGCGGTCACGGCGGTCACCGCCCACACGAAGAAGTTGTGCGGATCGCACCAGAGAATCGTCGGGAGGAGCACGGAAAGCAGAATGAGCGCCCCGCCCATCGTCGGAGTACCCGATTTGATTCGGTGCGATTCGGGACCGTCTTCGCGGACGACTTGGCCGATCTGTTTCTTTTGAAGCTCGCGAATGAACCAAGGCGACAGGAGGAACGTGAGCAGCATCGCCGTGATCGTCGCGGCGATCGTGCGGAACGGGACGTAGCGAAGGACGTTGAGGAACCCGAGCCAGTTGGCCGTGCGATGCAGCGGGTAGAGGAGCTCGTAGAGCATCAGCGACCCCCTTGGGCTTCGGCGAGGCCGCCGCGCGCGCGGACGAGCGCTTCGACGACGCGCTCGGCGCCGACGCTGCGCGAACCCTTGACGAGGACGACGTCGCGCGCGCGCACGAGGTCGCACGCGCGACCGGCGGCGTCGTCGGTGCTCGCCGCTTTCACGACGGCGACTCCGCGCGATGCGGCGCGATCGAGCGCGAGATCGATGAGCCCTCCGCAGCCGACGGCGACGGCGACCGCGGCCTCGGCGATGTCGTCGCCGATGGCTTCGTGCTCGCGTGCGGCGGACGCGCCGAGCTCTTTCATCTCACCGAGGACAGCGACGGTGCGACGCGACTCGGCGCGGCCGATTTCGGCGAGCGATCGGAGCGCGTTGCGAACGCTGGCGGGGTTGGCGTTGTAGGAGTCGTCGATCACAATCGTGTCGTCGAGGAGGCGCCTGAGCGTGCCGCGGCCTGCAACGGACGCGAGGCGTTCGAGCGCCTTCGCGATCGCGGCGGAGTCGATCGGCGCCGTGTTGGCAGCGTCGGAGGCGGCGATCGCGGCGACCAGATCGATCGCGGCGGCTTCACCGATGAGAGACAGCTCGAGGTCGAGACGCTCGCCCGCGCGATCGACGGCGACGCGCGAGCCGCGCGCGCCGAGAGACACGCGATCGACGAGACGGTAAATGGCAGCCGCACTTCGGCCGAACGTCTCGGCGCGCGCCGACGTCCGCGCGCGCTGCGCGGTCACCTCGTCGTCGTCGGCGTTGACGATCGCGACACCGCTCGCGCCGAGCGCCGCGTAGAGCGCGCCCTTCTCGCGTGCGATCTCCGCGCGACCGCCGCCGACCCCGTCGGCGTGCGCCAGTCCGACGTTCGTCACGACGGCAACGTCGGGCGACGCGATTCGCCCGAGCTCCGCGATCTCGCCAGGGAGGCTCATCCCGGCCTCGAGCACGAGGAAGCGATGTTCGACGTCGACCGAGAGCGCAATGGCGGGCAATCCGATCCGATTGTTGAGGTTGCCTGCGGACGCGAGGCACGGCCCAACCGCGCCGAGGATCGCGGCGCACAGTTCTCTCGTCGTCGTCTTTCCCGCGCTGCCGGTGATCGCGACGACGCGCGCCGGATCGCTCGTGGATCGAGCCGCGCGCCACTCCTGCAAGTGAGCGCGCGCGAGATCTCCCCACGCGCGAAGCGTGTCGTCGACCTCGACGACGTCGACGTTCGCGTCGCCGATCGCAGCGGAGCGACCGCGTTCGACGACGACGATCGACGCTCCCGCACGCGCAGCCGCGTCGACGAATTCGTGCCCGTCGCTACGCTCGCCGCGAAGCGCGACGAACGCACCGCCCGCGACGACCGCTCGGCTGTCGGTCGTGACGCCGCGTGCCTCCGCGCGCCCGTCTCCACGCACGACGCGTCCGCCGGTCGCGAGAGCGATCGACGACGTGGTGAAGCGCGCGCGGTTCGGCGGGATGGGGGTGGCCATCAACGAGATCCCCCTTGCTTAGCGCGCCGCAGCGCAAGCGCTCGCTTCGCCTCCTCGCGATCGTCCAGGTGCCGCTTCTCGGTCCCGACGATCTGGTAGTCCTCGTGGCCCTTCCCCGCGACGACGACGATGTCGCCCGGCGAGGCGGACGCGACCACGCTCGCGATCGCACGCGCGCGATCGAGCTCGACTACGAAGCCTCGCGCGCCGGCCGCGAGCGCGTCGATTCCGACCTCGTCGAGCCCCGCGGCGCGCACGCCGTTGCAGACCGAAGCGGCAATCGATATCGGATCTTCGGTCCGCGGGTTGTCGTTCGTCACGACGAGCGCGTCCGCGCCTCGCGCCGCCGCTTCGCCCATTGGCGCGCGCTTCGTCGCATCGCGATCGCCGCCGCATCCGAAGACGCACCAGATGCGCGCCTTGGCGATCTTCCTCACGCTCTCGAGCACGCGCGCAAGCGCGTCGGGCGTGTGCGCGTAGTCGACGAGCACCGTCACGTCGTCGCCGGCGTCGTCGCACCGCTCGAGTCGCCCTGGTGCACCGCGCTCACCGGCGAGTGCTTCGGCCGCGCGGTGCACGTCGAGCTCGAGCGCGTGCACCACGCCGATCGCGACGACCAAGTTCTCGAGGTTGTGCGCGCCGACGAGCCGCGATCGAACGCGCACGTCGCCGACCGGTGTTCGGAGAAGCGCGTCGATCCCCTCCGCTCCCATCGTGACCGATCGCGGCGCGATCTCTGCCTCGCCGTCGGCTCTACCGCCGATCGCGCTCACCCGCACGAGCGGCGACTTCACGCGCGTCGCGAGCTCACGTCCGAACGCGTCGTCGACGTTGATGACCGCAGTCCCCGGCGCGAGCTCTGTGAAGAGGAGCGCCTTCGCGGCCGCGTACTCGTCCATCGAGCCGTGAAAATCGAGGTGATCCTGCGTGAGGTTCGTGAACGCAGCGACGCGGAAGCGAACCGCGCGGACGCGCCGGAGAGCGAGCGCGTGCGACGAGACTTCCATCGCGACGTGCGTCGCACCGCGCTTGCGCATGACAGCCATCACGCGCGCGATCTCGTCGGCCTCGGGCGTCGTGTGCTCGGCGTCGAGGAGCAGATCGCCGAAGCGATGGCCGACCGTGCCGATCGTCCCGCAGCGAGAATCGTCGCCCGCGCCGTCGATCGCCGCGCGAATCAAGTGCGTCACCGTCGTCTTTCCGTTGGTGCCGGTGACGCCGACGACCTCCAGCGTGAAGGCCGGATGGCCGTACACGGCCGCGGCCGCGTACGCGAGCCCATCTTGAACGTCGTCGACCTCGATCGAAGGCACCGCGCGCGCGCCGACGTCGATCGCGCCGCGCGCCGCCATCAGCGCGACGGCACCACGCGCGAGCGCATCTTCGACGAATCGCGCACCGTCCGCGTGCGCGCCTTTGCGCGCGACGAAGAGATCACCCTGCCCGACCGCGCGCGAATCGTGGTGCACGCCGACGACGCGCACCGAACTATCGCCCGTGATCCCCGCGTGCCCCGGAATCTCGCGCGCCAGCTCGTCGAGCCGCAGCCCTTCGATCGGGCCGAGTACGTCGCTCGCTTTCATGACGCGGGCTCGAACACCAGACGCACGCTGCTCCCCTTCGGCACCGGCGTCCCCGGCGAAGGCATCTGACGAACGAGCCGCCCCGTCCCTTCGACGATCGGAACGAGCCCCGCCTTGCCGAGCATCACGACCGCTTCGTGCGCGCCCATTCCGGAGAGCTCCGGCACGCGAACCGATCCGGGAGGAATGGGACCCGTCGGCGCGGGCTCGGGCGTGGCCGCCGATGCGGAGGGCGAAGGCTTCAGCGCTGCCATCGTCACGTCGGCCGGATCGCCCTCGCGTTTCACGCTCGCGATCTTGCGCGGGGTCCCCATCGGCGTGACGCCGAGGTAGCGGAGGCTCGCCTCGGCGACGCGACGAAACACAGGGCCTGCGAGGTCGCCGCCGTAGCGACCGATCATCGGCTCGTCGAGGACGATGGCGATCACGAGCCGCGGCTTCTCGGCCGGGATGAAGCCGACGAACGAAGCCGTGTACTTGTCCTCGGAGTATTTCCCCGTCGCGGAGTCGGCCTTCTGCGCGGTTGCGGTCTTCCCCGCGACGCGGAAGCCGGGAACCGCGGCCTCGACACCGGTGCCGCCCTCTTCGGTGACGGCCGTCAGCATCTCCGCGATCATCTTCGCGACGTGCGGAGGAACGACATCCCGTCGCACGTGCGTCGTCCCTTCGCGAACGATGCGGCCGCGTCCGTCGGTGACCTTCTTCATCAGCACGGGCTCGAGGAGCCGCCCGCCATTCGCGATCGCGCTCATCGCGAGCGCGAGCTGCACGGTCGTCACGCTGATTCCCTGGCCGAACGACGCGTTCGCCGTCTCGACCTCGTACCAAGGTCGCCCCTTCGGCCGGAGCACGCCGGCGGCTTCGCCCGGAAGCGGGAGCCCTGACGGCTCACCGAAACCAAACCGACGAAACGCCGCATACAAACCGGGTTCTCCGAGAGCGAGTCCGATCTTCAATGCCCCAATGTTCGAGCTTCGCGCGAGGATTTGCGTCGGCGTGAGCCAATCGTTGGCGTGCGTATCGTGGATGATGACGTTCGCGATCTGAAAGTTGCCGCGCTCGCAGTAGATCTGCTCGGTCGGTTTCAGCGTGCTCGCCGCGAGCGCGGCGGCGACGGTGAAGACCTTCATGACCGAGCCCGGCTCGAACCGATCCGTCAGCGCGCGATCGCGGCGAGCATCGACGTCCGACTCGCCGTAGTCGTTCGGATTGTATCCAGGCGTCGACGCGAGCGCGAGGATTTCGCCGGTGTTCGGGTCCATGACGACGAGCGAAGCGCCCTTGGTTTCGTAGGTGCGCTGTGCGGCGTCGAGCTCCTTCTCCGCGACGTGCTGGATCCCCTCGTCGATTGACAGGTGCACGTCGTGTCCTTGAAGCGCCTTCTCGTCGGTCGTCCCCTCGGAGAAGATGAGGCGCCCGCTGCGATCGCGCAGCCCCTTCACCTCTTCGACGTGGCCGCGCAGCTCGTCGTCCATCGCGAGCTCGAGACCGTCCTTGCCCTGCCCGTCCGGCGCGACGAACCCGAGCACCGGTCCGGCGAGCTCACGCCCGGGATAGTAGCGATGCCCCTCGCCTTCGACGCCGAGGCCTCGGATCGGCTTCGCCTGTTTCTTCGCGTCGCCTAAATCACGTATGAGCGCGGTTTCTTCGCCGGTGATTCTTCGTTTGAGCCAGATGAATCGATGGCGTGTCGCGAGCTTTACGAGGAGCTCGTTCGCATCCAACGACAGGACTTGCGCGATCCTCGCCGCGGCGTCGCGCAGCGTCGCATCCTGCGCCGGCTTCCCTTCGACTCCACGGAGCAGCTCGATGACGTCGACGCTGACGCTCGGCACCTCGACGCTGACCGCGAGCGCCGTCCCGTTGCGATCGAAGATCGTCCCGCGCTTCGGCTCGATGTGGAGTCGACGCTGGCGCTGCTTCTCGGCCGCCTCACGCCAATTCGGTCCGTCCTCGACTTGCACTCGGTAGGCGCTCGAGACGATCGCGCCGAGCCCGAGCCCCATCGCGCCGCAGAGGATCCCCATCCGCAGGCGGATCCACCGTGCGCGCTTGGGGTCGAGGTTCCTCACGGCGGTCCCTCGCCTTCACCCTGCGCGACCGTCGGGTCGTGCTTCTCGTGCGTGCCTGCGAGCGGAACGATGCGATCCGGCGTGGGCGGCTCCATTCCGAGGAGCGTGCGCGCCACGATCTCGACGCGCTCTGGCGTGCGGTAGCTCGCCGCTTCGACCTGAAGCACGCGCTTCACCTCGCGGAGCCGCGACTGCTCCCCGCGCGCGCGCCCGAGCTCGTACCCGAGCGCGACGGTCTTTCCGCGCATCGCGAGGTGGAGCACGAACGCCGTGACGCACGCGATCATCGCGAGCGTCCACAGCGGGATGAATGCGCGGCCCTTTTGCATGACTCAGAGGTCTCCGATCACTTCAACGCGCCGCGCAGCCCTCAGCTTCGCGCTTCGCGAGCGCGCGTTGACGGCCGACTCTTCGTCGGTGGCGCCCCGCGGCTTTTTCCAGAGCGGTTCCCACCCTTCGCTCTGGTGGAGCGCGCGCTTGACGGCGCGGTCTTCGAGCGAATGAAAGCTGATGATCGCGGCCACGCCGCCCTCTTTGATGATCGAGGGGAGCGCGGCGAGGAGCGCGTCGAGCTCGTCGAGCTCACGGTTGACGGAGATCCGGAGCGCCTGAAACGAACGCGTCGCTGGGTCGACGCCGCCGATGCGCGCAGGACCGACGGCGCGAACGATCGCGCGCCGCAGATCGAGCGTCGTCTGGAGCTCGCCGTCATGGAACGCGCGGTGGATGCTCCGCGCGATCCGCCGTGAGCGCCGCTCGTCGCCGAAGCGGAACAGAATGTCGGCGAGCTCCTCGTCCGACACGCGCTCGATCAGCTCGAGCGCCGTTTCGCCGGCGTCGGGATCCATGCGCATGTCGATCGGGCCTTCACGACGGAAGCTCATCCCGCGCGCGGCGTCGTCGAGCTGCGGCGAGCTGACGCCGAGATCCGCGCAGAGCCCATCGACGGTCTCGATCCCACGCGCTGCGAGCTCGGTCACGATGCTCGAGAAATCCGCGCGAACGATGGTGACGCGATCGCCGAACCTCTGCAGCCGCTCGCCTGCCGCGGCGATGGCGTTCGGATCGCGATCGAACGCGATGACGCGCGCGTCGTCGTCCGCCTCCAGGATCGCCTCGGTGTGCCCCCCGCCACCGAGCGTTACGTCGACGTAGACGCCGTCCGCGTGCGGCGTCAACGCCTCGACGACCTCGTCCTTCATCACGGTCGCGTGCGCGAACTCGGTCACGTGGACCTCCTCGTCGGTGCCGTCGCTCCACACCCACTCGACGTGCGAGTCGGCGAGAACGCCGGGAAGCGGGAGCTGAAGATCGTTCATAGCCCGAGCTCCGCGAGGCGATTGCGGATGTCGTGTCGCTCGTCATCGGTCGTGTCGACCTGCTTCTTCCACGCCTCTTTGTCCCAGAGCTCGGCGTACTTCCCCTGCCCGGCCCAGAGGACTTCCTTCTGGAGCGCAGCGTGCTCGCGGAGCGTCGGCGGAATGAGGATGCGCCCCGAGTCGTCGATGTCGCATTCGACGGCGCCGGACACGTAGAGGCGCTTCAGCTTTTGCACCGCGCGATCGAACTGCGGGAGCTTCGCGAGGCGCTCTTCGAAGGCGATCCACTCGGCCAGCGTGTACGCGACCAGGCACGGATCGAGCGCGCTCGTGACGACGATGCGCCGCTCGCCGATCGAATCCAGCACATCACGATAGCGAGCAGGGACGCTGGTGCGCCCCTTCGCGTCGATGGTGTGCTCGAACCGACCGCGAAACATGACGCCTCAAGCCCTTTGGGTGGATTCCCCTCCGCTCGACCCGCCCTCGACAGCTCGGGTGGCACCAGCTCGGGCACGTCCGCCGGGACCGGGCGGGCTTGCCGTGACTTGGCACTCTTTGCCACTATCTCCCACGTGCAAACGACACGGTATTGAAGACAGCCCATGACTGTCAATATTTCACGCGGCTTCGCGACGAGTTTTTCGCCTGCACGCTCGCGCAGCTACGCGTCGTCGAGACTTAACCGCCAGGGCGCCAAGACGCCAAAAAGGCGGGGGATGAAGGATCCCAATCCTGCGGATCCTCTCGGGCTTGGCGTCTTGGCGCCTTGGCGCCTTGGCGCCTTGGCGGTTGAATCTGTGCGGGTACGAGCCGCGATCAGCCCGAGAGGAGCTGCTTCGAGATGACCATGCGCTGCACTTCGCTCGTGCCCTCGCCGATCTCGCAGATCTTCACGTCACGCAGGTGCCGCTCGATATTGAACTCGCGCGTGTAGCCGTACCCGCCGTGCACTTGAAGCGACTTGTTGCACGCGCGCGTGGCCGCTTCGCTCGCGAAGAGCTTCGCCATCGATGCCTCTTGCACGAACCGCTGCCCGCGATCCGCGAGCCACGCCGCGCGGTACGTGAGGAGCGAGGCCGCGTCGAGCTCGGTCTTCGTGTCGGCGAGCATCCATTGGATCGCCTGGAATTCCGCGATCGGTTTGCCGAACGCCTTGCGCTCCTTCGCGTACGCGAGCGCCATGTCGAGCGCGCCGTAGCCGAGACCGAGCGCCATCGCGGCGATCGAGATCCGCCCGCGATCGAGGATCTGCATCGTATCCATGAAGCCGCGATCGACCTCGCCGAGTCGCTGCGTATCGGGGACGCGCACGTCTTCGAACGTGAGCTCGGCGGTGTCACTCGAGCGGCAGCCGAGCTTGAGGAGATGCTTGGACGCCGAGAACCCCTTGGTCCCGTGATCGACGATGAACGCCGTGATCCCTTTTTGCTTCGAGACGTCGGGGTTCGTCCGTGCGAGCACGACGCAGAAGCCGCCGACGCTCCCCTGGGTGATGAACATCTTGGTGCCGTTGATGATCCAGTCGCTGCCGTCGCGGCGTGCCGTGGTGAGAAGCGCGGCAGAGTCGCTGCCGCTTCCCGGCTCGGTCAGCGCCCACGCCGCGAGCCACTCGCCGGTCACGGCCTTCGGGAGATAGCGACGCTTCTGCTCGTCGCTGCCGAACGAGAGGATGTGTCCCGTGCCGAGACCGTTGTGCGAAGCGACCGTCAGCGCGAGCGAGCCGTCGATCCGCGCGCACTCCTCCACGCAGATGGCGTAGCTGGTCGTGTCCATCGCCGACCCGCCGAATTCCTCGGGGATTCGAATGCCGAGCAGGCCCATCGCCGCGAGCTTCGGGACGAGCTCGGTCGGGAAGCGCTCTTCTTTGTCCCAGGCTTGCGCGTGCGGGGCGACCTCGGCGCGCACGAAATCGCGGACCGAACGTCGGAGGAGGGCGTGCTGTTCGGAGAATTCGAAATCCATGGCGCCGCCTTTGTGTAGGGGGGCCGCGAAGGCTGGTCAACCGGCAAGGCGTCAGCGGCGCGCGACCATCCTCGCGGCGAGCCACATCGCGAGCACGAGCACGAGGGCGACGCCCTTCGATCGCACGACGAAATCCTCGAACACGAACGGCAGGAAGAAGATCGCGCCGACCACCGCCGCGCCGATCGCCACGCGCGCCGCCGTCCCGCGACGCGGCGTGCGCTCGATCGCGCGCCACGCGCCGAGCGCAGCGCGCAAGTCGACGTACGCCGCTCCGCCGCGCGGGATGTCGATCCGCTCCGGCAACGTGTCGTCCCCGTCGTCGCGCAACGCAATGCGCATTCCCCCGAGCGCGCCGTCGAGCTCCGTCACGCGCTCGATCGCTTCGCGTCGCACGCGCAGCTCGGCGCTCGCCGTCTTCACGGTGAGCTCGTCGCCGTCCACCGCGACCCTGAACGCGCGCAGCCGTCGCCGCAATCGCAGGTACGAAGCTACGCCGCGCACGAGGGCGAGCGTCGCGAGCAGCGCAGTCCCCGCCGCGATCCACGGCTGCGCGGCCCACCCCATCTTCTGCACGATCACCACGACGAGCGCGACCGGTCCGAGCGACGCCGCCGTCCCGAGGAGCGCGGTCCACCTCGCGCGCACGCGCGCCGCCGCGTCGCCGAGCTCGTAGCGGACGCTCGCCTCGCTCATCGTTCGCGTTTGCCTGGGTCCCGCGTCGCGCGAACGTGCCGCGCGCTCACCCCCGCGGGTGCACGTTGTCCCGCACCCACTGGATGATCGTCTCGAGCGTCGTGCCGGGCGTGAACACGCCGCTCACGCCGGCCGCCTTCAGCCGCGCGAAGTCTCCCTCGGGGATGATGCCGCCGCCGAAGACGATGATGTCGGTCGCTCCCTTGTCCTTGAGCGCGTCGATCACGGCGGGGAACAGCGTGTTGTGCGCCCCGCTCATGATGGACAGACCGACGGCGTCGACGTCCTCTTGGATCGCCGCGTTCGCGATCATCTCGGGCGTCTGGTGAAGCCCCGTGTAGACGACCTCGAAACCGGCGTCGCGAAGTGCGCGCGCGACGACCTTCGCGCCGCGATCGTGCCCGTCGAGACCCGGTTTCGCGACCAGAACGCGAATCTTGCGATCGTCGGAGGCGGTCATGGGCGCTACGCCTTCTTGGGCTCCTCGCCCTCGGCCGCCTCGCCCTCGCCCTCGCCCTCGGCGTCGTCGTCGTCGTCGTCGTCGTCGTCGTCGTCATCGTCGTCGTCGTCATCGTCGTCATCGTCGGGAAGCTGCATCGACGACGGATCCGGCGGGAGGATGCGACCCTCTTTCTCTGCCTGCTGGCGCGCCTTTTCTGCGGCGGCCTTCGCGGCGGAGACCTTCTGCATGATCGCCGGCTTCGGCGCGACCATGACGGACATCGCGCGCGCTTCCATCGCGGCGCGCGTTTCGATGTTCGCGATGTCTTCGAGCGCCGGCAGGATGACGTCGAGCTGCTCCTGCGCCTTCTCCGGGTGGGTGATCTCACGGCCGCGGAAGCGCACCGTGAACTTCACCTTGTGACCCGACTCGAGGAAGCGTCGCGCCGCTTTGATCTTGAACGCGAGATCGTGATCGTCGGTCTTGGGACGGAGCTTGATCTCCTTCACCTCGACGACCGATTGCTTGCGCTTCGCTTCCGCGGCCTTCTTCTTTTCCTCGTACTTGTACTTTCCGAAGTCGAGAATCTTGCACACGGGCGGCTCGGCCTTCGGGTTCACCTCGACGAGGTCGAGACCCTGCTCCTGCGCCTTGCGGAGTGCTTCATGGGTTTGCAGAACCCCGAGCATCGACCCGTCGGCGTCGATGACGCGCACTTCGGGGACACGGATTCTGTGATTGACGCGAATTTGAAAACCGCGCTGCGGCTGACGCGGATCGAAACGAGGACGACCTAGTGACATTCGTGAACCGTGACCTCCTGAGAAAGGTTATGCCTGAACCGGCGCGGATACTGGGGGGGAGCGGGGGCAGGCGTCAATCCAAGAAGTGCCTTTCTCCTTGCGCATCCCGCGCGCGAGGTTCATAGGTTGGCGCTCATGAGGGAGAGTGTGGGATGACTATCGGTGGGAACAGCGCAGAGTGGTTGGTCTCGGATGGTGAGCGGGTCGTTGGGCCCGTGACCCTCGACCTGATCGCCAAGGGGATCGACGTCGGCAAGCTGCCGCCGGATGCGCTCGTTCGGCACCGCGATTCGACCGAGTGGCTCGCCGCGAGCGAGCTGCCCGAGCTGGCCGGTGGCCCCGGCAGCGATCCGAATGGTTTCGGGCCGTTGGACCGCGCGGCGATCGACCGCGTCGACGGTGCGACCAGCGTCGGCGAAGCGGCGCTCTTCGCGCTCGCGGGCGCCGTCGAGCGCGTCGGCTGCACCGGCGGCCTCCTCCATATCGCCCGCGGAAGCCTCTTCGAGACCCGCTGCGCGCACGGACCGCGTGCCGCCGACGCCCTCGGGCGCCTCGTCGCGAGCGTCGATCCGACGGTGCTCGACATCGCGCGCGAGCGCACGTGCGCCGATCCCGCGAACCCCGCCGTCTCCACGACCGCCGCGCGCCTCGAAGCGCTCGGCGTGCTCGACAAGTGCATCCTCGCGCTCCCCGTTCGCGTGAGCGGCCGACTGACCGGCATGCTCGAAGTGTCGCTCCCGCATCCGTTCGGCGGACACGAGGTCGCGCTCCTCGAGCGCCTCCTGCGCGGCATCGAGATCGCCGCGCAGAAGAGCTAAGCGATTTTCACGAGCGCCGCGCGGCGCTTCAACCCGGCACGCGCGCGTCGGTGAGGATCATCTCGGTGAACGCGTCGACCGTGATGGCGCCGAGCTCGCCCTTCTCGCGTGAGCGAACGCCGAGCGTGTTGCTCTCGGCTTCTTTCGCGCCGATGACGAGGAGGTAGGGATAGCGCGCGAGCCGCGCGTTCCGGATCTTCGCGCCGAGCTTGTCGGCGGAGTCGTCGAGATCGATGCGAAGCCCTTTCGCCTGAAGATCGGCCCGCACCTTCTGCGCGTACGGATCGATCTCCGGATTGACCGTGATGACGATCGCCTGCTTCGGCGAGATCCACGTCGGGAAGTTTCCGCCGCAGTGCTCGAGGAAGACGCTGAAGAAGCGCTCGAGCGATCCGAGGACGGCGCGGTGGAGCATGATCGGCATGTGCTCCTTGCCGTCCTTGCCGATGAACCCGAGCTCGAAGCGCTGCGGGAGGTTCGGATCGTACTGAATCGTCCCGAGCTGCCAGCTTCGTTTCAGTGCATCTTGCACGTGAAATTCGACCTTCGGCCCGTAGAACGCGCCCTCCCCCGGCAAATACTCGAACGGCAAGTCGGCCGCCTTCAAGCCGCGTTCGAGCGCGCCCTCCGCGGTGTCCCATAGCTCTTCGCTGCCGATGCGCTTCTCGGGGCGCGTGGCGAGCTTCACGTCGATCTTCTCGAACTTGAACGCTCGGTAGACCTCGTACGTCATCTTGATGAAGCGCTCGATCTCGGAGGCGACGTCTTCTTCCGCGCAGAAGACGTGCGCGTCGTCTTGCGCGAAGCTTCGCACGCGCGCGAGACCATGCACGACGCCGCCGCGCTCGTAACGATGCAGCCGCCCGAAGTCCGCCATGCGCCACGGGAGCTCGCGGTAGCTGCGCTTTCGCGATCCGAAGATGATGCAGTGGCTCGGGCAGTTCATCGGCTTGAGCGCGAACGACTCCGCCTCGAGCGTCGGCTTGATGGTCGCAGGGTCGAGCGTCTTCCCTTCGTCGACCGAGAACTGATCCTCGGTCCAAACCCGGTACATGTTCTCGTTGTAGTTTCCGAGGTGACCGCTCGTGCGAAAGAGCTTCGGATCGAACGCCTGCGGTGTGATCACTTCGTCGTAACCGTGACGCTCGTAGAGCTTGCGCGTGTAGTCGACGAGGCGGTTGTAGACGAACGCGCCCTTCGGCAGAAAAAATGGCATCGCCGGCGCGAGCGGATCGAACATGAAGAGCTCGAGCTCTTTGCCGAGCTTGCGATGGTCGCGCTGCTTGGCCTCCTCGACGAGCTTCAAGTGCTCTTCGAGCGCCTCCTTGCTCGGGAACGCGGTGCCGTAGATGCGCTGCAGCTGCGGGTTGCGCTCGTCGCCGCGCCAATACGCGCCCGCGACGTGCGTGAGCTTCACCGCCTTCAGCAAGCCGGTCTTCGGGACGTGCGGACCTTTGCAGAAGTCGACCCACGTCTCTTCGGGCGTGCCGTGCTTGTAGACGCTGAGCTCCTCGTTCTCCGGGAGCGTCTTCATCCATTCGACCTTGAAGGTCTCGCCCATCTTCGTGAAGAGATCGATCGCGGCTTGGCGTTCGATCGGCTCGCGACGAAACGGCGTGTCCTTCTTGATGATGGCGAGCATGGTCTCTTCGATCTTTCGAAGATCGTCTTCCGTGAAGCCGCCGCCTTCCTTGGCGAAGTCGTAAAAGAAGCCGTCTTCGGTCGCGGGGCCGAACGTGACTTTCGTTCCGGGGAAGAGGCGCTGGACGGCGTCGGCCATGACGTGCGCCGTCGAGTGACGAATGACCTCGAGGCCCGCGGGCTCGGTGGCGCGAATCGGTTCGATCGTGCCGGGATCGACAGAGGCGTCGACGGGCGTGATGAGATCGAACACTTCGCCGCCGATGCGAACGGCGACGATGTCTTTTTCGAGCTTGCCGGCGGCCTTGAGGATCTTGAGCGGGATTTCTTTCGCGGACATGGACGAGAGCTATAGCGCTTTTCGCGCGACGATCATCCCGTGCGTCACGGGCAGACGATCGTATCGGTCCCCGCCTCCGCCTCGTCACGCCTCTCGCCTTCGCAGTAAAGAACGTAGACTCGGGCGCGTGACGCTGCTCCTCGGGATCGACATCGGGACGACGGGCGTGCGCGGCGCGGCGTTCGATCCGGCGGGGGCGCTCGTTGCGGAGCACGCGGTGTCGAGTCCATCGGGTTCCCTTCGCACGCCGCACGCGGGGTGGGCCGAAGCGGATCCCGAAGCGTGGTGGACCGCGACGCGCGAGGTGTGCGCGAAGCTCGCGACGACGATCGACGTCGCTCGAATCGCGGCGGTCGCGGTGACGGGGCAGGCGCCGACGGTCGCGCTCGTCGATCGTGACGCGCAGGCGATTCGTCCGGCGATCCTCTGGCTCGACACGCGCGCGGACGACGAAGCGCGAGCACTGTCGACGGCGATCGGCGAAGACGAAGCGCGCCGCATCGGAGGCAACCGCACGCACGCGTACTTCGCGGGGCCGAAGATCGCATGGCTCCGTCGTCACGACGCAGTGTCGCTCGATCGCGCGCGTTGGGTTCTGCAGTCGCACGCGTTCGTCGCGATGCGCTTGTCGGGAGAGGTCGCGACGGACGACTCGACGGCGGCGCTGTGCGCGCCGCTCTTCGACGTCGCGGCGCGCGCGTGGTCGAAGGAGATGGCGCGCGCGGTCGGCGTCGACGAGGCGAAGCTGCCTCGGATCGTGCGCGCGCACGACGTCATCGGCGCGGTGACGCGGGCGGCTGCCGCGGCGACGGGGCTTCGCGAAGGGACGCCGGTCGTCGCGGGTGGTGGTGATTTCGCGGCGTCCGCACTCGGCGCGGGCGTCGTCGACGAAGGCGAAGCGTGCTTGATGCTCGGCACGGCGGGGAATCTGTTGATGCCGCTGCGCGAGCCTCGCTTCGACGCGCGGATGATCAACAGCCACCACGTCGGCTGCGACATGTTCCTCACGCTCGGCGGGACGCTCTCGGGCGCGGCGCAAGAGTGGTTTCGTCGCGCGATGGCGCCGGGCGCGTCGTTCGAAGAGCTCGACGCTGCGGCCGCGAGCGTCGAGCCGGGCGCGCGCGGTCTCCTCTTTCTGCCGTACCTCCAAGGCGAGCGGACGCCGATCTGGGACGTGCGCGCGCGCGGCGTCTTCGCACAGCTCGATCTGTCGCACGGGCGCGGCGACTTGTGGCGCGCGCTCCTCGACGGGATCGCGTTGAGCTTTCGTCACTGCGCGGAGATCGTGCGCGAGCGCGGCGTCGCGCTCACCGAGGTCATCGCCGCGAACGGCGGCGGCAAGAGCGCGCTCTTCCGGCAGATCCTCTGCGACGCGCTCGGCGCGCCGCTCACGTACGTCCCGCACGGCGGAGGGACGGTCGCGGGCGCGGCGATCCTCGCGGGGATCGGCGCGGGCGTCCTCGCCGATGCGAGCGCATCGCGCGCGTGGCGCGGCGAGAGCCTTCGTCACGAGCCGAACGCGGCGACGCACGCGCGGTACGACGAGATGTTTCGCGAACGCGGCGCGCTCTACGAGCGCATGCGACGCAAGTAGGTTCGGCTCTCGTCGTCGAACGTCAGCGCAGGTTCGAGCTGCCTTCGAGGAAATGCCGGCGCGCGATCTGATCTTGGTACGGCCCGCGGTACCGCAAGACATAGAGGCCGTTGCGCACGTCGACGACGTAGACGAGGCCGTCTTGAACGACGGGGTAGCTCCACATCTCGATCGGATTGCCCTGGAACATCGGGTCCTCGGTCGTGACCTTCGGAAGCGGATCCGGCTTCAGCTCGACGAGCTGCGCGGCCGCGGTCGGATCCGTCGTGTCGATGATCTGCAATCCGCCCGAGTGCCACGTCACGAGCGCGAGGTTCTCGGTCACCGTCGGGTTGTGCGCTGTGAAGGTCGTCTGGAGCGGGCCACCCAGCTTGTCGGGGCACTTCGAGGCGTCGTTCTCGGCGATCTTGTACTCGCCCGAGAGCGTCGGCTTCTTCGGATCCGAGATGTCGACGAGTCGCGCCCATCCCCACGGGCATCCGAGCCCGGCCGGCGGCGGATAGACCTCGTCGGTTAAGAAGACGAGGTCGCGCCCCGGAATGCGGACCGCGGAGTGCGTCCCCATCGTCGCGGGCGGCGTGTAGTCGAAGCGCGCGTCCATCGGCGTCAGCACCTTCACCTTCGGGGTCGCCGTGCCCGACGCGAAGTCGCTCGTATCGACCATGAAGAAGCCCGCAGCGAGGTACGACAAATACGCGACGTTCCCGTCGTCGGACACCGACACCGAGTGGAGGTACGCATTCGCTGCGTTGTCCGTGAGCGCCGCGTCGGTGTGCGCGTCCCACGTCGCGAGGACGCTCACGTTCTTCGGATCGCTCACGTCGAGGACGGTGAGGCTCGGCGTCGTCGGCGTGGAGAAGAAGAGGAGGATGCGATCTTTGTTCTTGGGATCGCGCCACAGGAAAAATTCGTGCGCCTTCGAGCTCTCGTGGCCCGGATACGTTCCGAAGTCGTAGCGCGCGACGAGCTTCGGGTTGGTGGGCGTCGAGATGTCGTAGAAACGCAGGTTGTCGGTCTCCGCCACGCCGCCCGTCGTTGGGTAGCGCTGGATGAGGTGCTGGCACGCGTGAAGCTGCGTGCTGCACGACATGTTGAGAACGATGAGGAGGTTCTTGTCCGGGACCGCGCGGAGCTCGCGCGAGCTCATGCCGAGGAGCGACTCTTCGGGCGGGCCGATCTGACCGACGACGACGGGGTGCGCGGGATCCTGAACATCGACGATCATGACGCCCGCGTTCGCGTGCGTGTCGCCGTCCGTGCGCGAGCCCACGTAGACGTAGCGGCCTGCGACGGCGATCGCGGCGTTCATTCCGCGCGCGCCGAGATCCGCGTGACCGACGATCTCGACGCTGGGCAGTACGCCTGCGTCGGTGGTCGCGTCGACGCCCGCATCGGTGGGCGCGGTGCCCGAGCCCGAGCCCGACGAACAAGCCATGCAAGGCACGAACGCCAGCGCGGCGACCGCAGACGAGCCGAGACGTCTCACGTCCTCGAACGTACCACGCACGTCAGTGACGATGGCCATGGTGGACGTCCGGCGCGTGATCGTGCGCGTGCGTCGTCGCGTCGTGATGGTGCGCGTGGCTGTGCTCGCCACTGACCGCGGGGTCGTGCGCGTGGTCGTGATGACCGTCGTCATGGCGGTGCGCGTGCTCGTGATCGACGGCGTCGTGGATGTGCGCGTGGGCGTGCTTCTCGGTGAGATGAAGCGCGACGCCGATGGCGAAGAGCGCCGACGCACCGAGGGTCGCGCGCCAATCGCCGCGCTCGCCGAGCGTCCACGCGATCGCCACGCCGACGAATGGCGCGACCGCGAAGAGCGATGCCGTACGCGCCGCGCCGATGCGCCGCTGCGCGAGCAGATAGAGGCGCAGGCTCGCGCCGTACCCCGTCGCGCCGCACGCCGCGAGGACGATCGCGTCAAGCGATGACGGCACGCGATCGCGCATCGCGACGGCCGCCACGAGCGTGAGCAACGCGCCGAGCCCCGCCTTGCTCGCAACGA
>JAYVXB010000284.1:0-6191 GCA_043785585.1 Deltaproteobacteria bacterium
GGTCAAAGTCGGCGACGAGTTCGTCGCGGAGTCGCCCGATGGCGACGAGATCGCGATGGAGGTCGTCGAGGTGAAGGACGATCTCGTCATCGTCGACGCGAACCACCCGCTCGCCGGCGTGACCCTCCACTACCAAGTCAAAGTCCGCTCCGTCCGCGACGCGACCGAAGAAGAGGTCCACGCGGCCGCGACCGAGCTCGAAGAAGCCCAGGGCGAAGAGCACGTCCACGGCGAAGGCTGCTCGCACGGTCACGCGCACGGCGACCACGCGCACGCGCACACGCACGAGGGCCACGAAGCACACGACGCACACGAGGCACACGAGGCACACGAGCACAGCGAAGTCCCGGACCTCGCGACGATCGGCAAGAAGAAGACCCCCAACCTGCCCAACTAGGGCATATTTGCGCCGCCCGACGGTTACCCCGTGGACGGCAATGCGAGGACACGATGAGCAAGAAGGAAGTCATTCAGAGCTGGGATTGGGACGTTCGGGTCCGCGAGCGCAACATCAAGCGTGGCCTCCTCGACGCGGAAATCGTCGAGAAGCAGATGGCCAAGCTCGTCGACAACGCGGAGCAGAGCGAGGCCGTCACGCTCGCGCAGCCGGCGCTCGGCGGACGCCCGGACTGAGCACGTCCGTGACCGAGCCGAACAAGGACGAAGCTCTGCCGAACATCGATTTCTCGACGTTCGTGTTGTCGCTGAGCCACTCGGCGCTGATGCACCTAGGCGAAGCGCCGGATCCCGAGTCGGGAAAGATGCTGCCGAACGCGACGCTCGCGCGGCAGACGATCGATCTCATCGGGATGCTCGAAGAGAAGACCAAGGGGAACCTGACGGGAGAAGAAGAGCGTCTGCTCGGGCAGATCCTCTTCGACTTGCGCCTGCGCTTCGTCGAGCTCGAGAAGCGCGACAAGGGCGAACAGGGCGTAACGCAGAAGTAGCGAGGGAGAACGATGACGATGTCGTTGGCTGATCGCCGCTGGACCTTCGGTTCGGCCGCGGTCGTTTCGATCGTTTGTGTTTTCGCTGGGCTCGCGGCGCTTCAGGGCTGCGGAAAAGGCGCGAGCGCGGCGCCCGATGGCGGCGTTGCGATGCCGCTCGGCGCATCGTCCGCTGTACCGCTGACGCCGATTCCGACCGTCGCGTCCACGCCGCCGCCGCCTCCGCGGGGCGACGTCGACATCAAGAGCGGCCCGCTAAGCTTCGCGCCGATCGTCAAACGCGCGGACCTCAGCGTCGTGACGATCACGACCGTCGGCGAGGAAATCGAGCAGTCGCCGTACGGTCGCCGCAAGCGGACGCGCGAGCTCAAGGGGCTCGGCACCGGATTCATCATCGAGAAGGACGGCGTCGTCCTCACGAACAACCACGTCATCGAGTCCGCCGACGCGATCACCGTCAAGCTGTCGGACGACCGCGACTTCGTCGCGAAGATCGTCGGGCGCGACGCGCAGACGGATCTCGCCGTCCTGAAGATCGACGCGAAGGATCTCACGCCGCTCGCGCTCGGCGACTCCGACACGATGGAAGTCGGCGACTGGGTCGTCGCGATCGGAAACCCGTTCGGCTTGTCGCACACGGTGAGCGCGGGGATCGTCAGCGCCAAGGGGCGAACACGCGACGACGTGCCGCTCGATCCGGCCGGCTACTACGACTTCATGCAGACGGATGCGTCGATCAATCCGGGCAACTCGGGCGGGCCGCTCCTCAATCTCAGGGGCGAGGTCGTCGGGATCAACACCGCGATCCGCGGCGGCGGCGCGCAAGGCATCGGGTTCGCGATCCCGATGAACATGATCAAGCAGCTCCTGCCGATGCTCATGCGCGACGGGCACGTCACGCGGAGCGCGCTCGGCGTGCGGATTCGCGATCTGCGCGAGCTCGCGCCCGAAGATCGCGCGGCGCTCAAGCTCGTCGACGACAAAGGCGCGGCGCTCGTGTCGGGCGGCGCGGTCGTCGAGTACGTCGATCCGGGCGGACCTGCGGATCGCGCGGGGCTCGCGCCGGGCGACGTCATCATCGCGTTCGAGCAAGAGACGATCGACCGGAGCGCCAAGCTCCGCTGGCTCGCGAGCACGTACGGCGTCGGCCGAGTCGCTTCGTTGCGCGTCGCGCGCGACGGAAAGCGCGTCGACGTGAAGGTGACGCTCGGTCAGCTCCCTGCGACCGCGGCGAAGCCGAGAGGCGGTCTCCCGCCCGGCTTTGGCCCGCCTCCCCACTGAGAAACAGCGGGCCGCACCACAGAAAGCGTACTACCCTCGCCGGGATGTCGGTTGTGCGGCCCCACCCTCACGGACCTCCGCCTGCGAGCGAGGCCGCGCCGCGTGATTCCGACGCCGCGGGTGCTCCCGATCGCGACTCGGTCGAGCCGGCCGAGCCGCATGCACGCGCGCCAGAGAGCAAACCGTTCGGTCCTTCTGCTCCGCCGCCGATGCCGTTGAATACGCGCAAGGTCGGCGCGTCCAACAACAAGCAGCAACGAGCAAAGGAAGCAGAGGAAGATCGTGCGCTTATTGCGCGAGCTCAGGCCGGGGATGCTGAGGCGTTTCGACACCTCGTCGAACGTCATCAACGCCGAGCCTTCGCCATCGCGCTTGCCTTGGTCCGTGACGAGAACGATGCCCGCGAGCTCGTCCAAGACGCTTTTTTGCGGGTCTTCCGTGGCCTCTCCTCCTTTCAAGGAGGGTCCAGCTTCTTCACATGGCTTTACCGAATCATCACGAATCTCAGCATCGATCTCATTCGCAAGCCGGGTCGCCAAACGAGCGACATCGATGACGCCCGGCTCGAAATGGAGGAAACCAACGACGTCGACCAGCCGTTTCTCAGTCGCTTCGACGGGGCCGATCCGGCCGACGTCGTTCGGCGACGCGAGATCGGCGCAAGGCTGCAAACGGCGCTCGACGCGCTTCCCAGCTACCACCGCGCGGTCATCGTGATGCGCGAGGTCGAAGGCCTGAGCTATGAAGAAATGGCTCAGGCGATGGGGGTTTCCAAAGGGACCATCATGAGCCGCTTGTTTCACGCCCGTCAGAAGCTCCAGCGCGCGCTGGCCGACTGCTACAAAGAGCAGATCGGCGTGCATGCGCCTGGACGTGGCGAGAGCGAACCCGAGGTCGAGACGGCGCCCGCATCGCCGGTATCGGTCGGGAACGGCGCGCCCAAGAGCGAAGAGGGGAAGGCGTCATGAGCCTCTCGCCCGACAAGACGATGCTGCTGATGGCGCTGGCCGACGGCGAGCTCGAAGGCGACGAGCGCGCGGAGGCCGAGACGCTCGTCGCGACGAACGAAGAAGCGCGGAGCGTGGTCGAAGCGCTGCGCGGTCCGGCGTCCGAGGCGCTGGCCGATTGGGTCGCGACGTCTCAGCTGGAGCGCGCCGACCGCGCGATCGCGGCGGGGGCCGAGTCGATCGCCGGCACCGTGATGCAGCGGATCGCCGACGACGCCAAACGCGGGGCAAACGTGTCGAGCCTCGACGCGGCGCGCAGGTCTCGTCAGGCTCGCGATGCGCGGCTGAAGGTGTCGGCGGTCGTCGTCGCGGTCGCAACGCTCGCGGCAGGCGTGTTCTTCTACGTCGGCTCCGAGCATGCCGGGCCGCTCGCTCCCCCGTCCGCACCTGTCGCGAGCGCGCCCACGCCGCCGGCGCCGGTCACCGTGCCGATGCCTTCGCCCTCGGCTCTCGCGAACGCAGATCCCTCGCAAGCACCTGATGTTCCTTCTCCCGGACCGGAGGTCACGATCGAGTCGTCGACGTCGCATGACGTCACCGTCTTCCACGTTCCGGCGTCGATCGGCGCGGCAGTGAATACGCCTGGCAGTGTCATCGTCTGGATCGGCGACGACAAGCCGCAAGGAAAGTAGACTCTGATGACGCTTCGAACGAGCCGCACCTCAGTCTCGCAACGCCTGTCCCGTCGTCTGCCTCGTCGAACGATGCTGAGCGGCGCGTTCGTCGTCGCCGCGGCCGCGCTCTTCTGCGCGGTCCCCGTCGCGCACGCCGACGTCGACGCCTCGCCGACGGCCGCGGCGAAGGGGGTGAACGCCGAGTTCATCGTCATCCTGGCCTCGCAAGCGAACGACGCCGGCGCCGACGATCCCGAAGTGAAGAAGTGGAACCCCGCGGGGCCGCTGTCGCTCTTCAAGACGCGCAAGGTTCTCTCGATCGTCGGCAAGACGCGCCTCGTGCAGGGCGCGGCGCCGGTCATTCTCCGAGTCCCGGACGGGCCGACGCTGGGCGTGAAGTTCCTCGACACGATTCGCGACGAGAAGAAGGGCATCCGCCATAGCCTCCACGCCGAGCTCACGTCGGGCACCGGCGCGACCGCGGTCGGCATCACGGCCGGGCCCGACGATCGCTTGTTCATCGCGGGGCCGACGTACAAGTCCGGCACGCTGTTCTTCGGGATCCACGTCTTCAAGGACTGAGGCCGAATAGGACGGCGGGTGCCGGGCGTAGAAGCGTGCACGAGATGCGTGTGCCGGCTTTTCGCCCGTTCCTGGACCGTGTGCTAATCGTGGGGCCGATGTTTTCGCGCAAGGTCGACGCGCCGCCCGCGTTTCAAATCCCCGTCGCCGCTCAAGACCGTCCGTCCTGGGTTCGCGTCGGCGTCATCGCCGCCGTCGGGTTCGCGATCGGCATCGCGTGGCCGCGGATCGCGGGGATCAAGCTCGGGCCGAACGCGCCTGAGCCCGGCGCGCACGCCAGCGCCGCCGCGAAGTCCTCCGATCCAGCGACGAGCGCTCCGAGCGCCGCGCTCACCGCGCCTTTGCTCCCTTCGCCCGTCGCGTCGATCGCGACCGCAGCGACGAGCGGCGGCGCGCCGACGATCACGTTCGGCCACGGCTTCGTCCTGTCGTGCAAAAATAAGGACGGTGACACGCTGAAGGGCGCTGCGTGCGGCGCGGTCGGCGGCTTCGAAGGGCTCGCGCAGCCGCGACTGAAGAAGCTCGCGCAGTGCCCCGCGGCCGAGGGCGTGTCCGGAAAGCTCGCGGTCGTCTTGACGATCGATTTCTCGGCGAGCCACATCGGCGTCGACACCGGCAAGCAGACCACGATCCCGTCGCCCGACGGTCTCTACGCCTGCATGCGGTCCGCGTTTCAAGGCGCGCCGATCGGCGGCCTCGAGCACGACCACACGCGCTACAGCATCCTCTACACGGTGACGCTCGCGGCGCCCGCAGGTTCGACGGGGACGCCCAGCGGCGCGGCGTCGACACAAGCTGGCGACGCGAAAGACTCGTCCGCGCAAGTCACGTGGGAGACGGCGCTCGTCCGCGACGCACCGCGCACCGGAAATATCGTCGCGCGCCTCCCGCGCGGAACGAAGCTGCAGCTCGGCGTGGCGAAGGACGGCTGGTACCCGATCAAATACGGCGCCGACTTCGCGACCGAAGGCTGGGTCTACCGCGGCGCGATCGGAAAATGAGATCGCGCGCCTCCCGCGCGATGTCATCCTGAGCGAAGCGAAGGATCCCCCGCCGCGAAGCGAAGACTCTATTCGTCGTCGTCCGCCGTCGTAGCGAACGGCTCCGTCTTCGCGGCGCCCTTTTCGTCGACGGCCAGCAGTGTCTCGACCTTCTTCTGCGCGGCGTCCAGGCGCTGCTGCGATGCGCGCGAGAGCTTCACGCCCTCTTCGAAGAGCGACAACGACTCTTCGAGCGGGAGATCACCGCGCTCGAGTGTCTGCACGATCTCGGCGAGGCGCTTGATGGCGGCTTCGAAAGTCGGGGGCGGCGTGGTCTCTTTCGTCATGGGACTTTCGCAGGCTCGTACGCCGGGAGGCGAGGCGCAAGGACGAGGCGCGCTTCGCCGGGCGGGACGCCAGGGACGATCGCGAAGCCTTCGTCGTCGAACGCGATCGGAACGGCGAGGCCGTCGGCGCGGTAGAGCGCGCCGGTCATGTTGGGCGGCGGCGCGTTTCCGTCGGCGCCGGCGAGGTGGAGCCACGCGATCTCGGTCATCGTGCGCGTGCGCGGATCGTGAGCAGCGACGGCGGGGAAGCGCGCGAGCGCGCGTGCGGCGATCGACCGAACGGCGCGGTCGGGATCGAACGTCGCCGCGATCCGCAGCGTCTCGAGGCGCGCAGGCGCGGTGGCGTCGGCGGCGCGTCCGGCGAGCGCGGTGACGATCGCGCGGCGAACGTTCGCGTCGGCTTCGTACGCGAACGCGGCGGCGAGGCGGCCCA
>JAYVXB010000285.1:0-18556 GCA_043785585.1 Deltaproteobacteria bacterium
TCCGTTCGACGGCGCCGTCGACGACCCGGGCTTCGCCGCCAACAGCATCAGCCCTGATTGGCTCGCGGGCTACGCGCCTGGTCAGGACTGGAACGGTCCGCACCAGAGCGTCTGGGCGAAAGACTACGGACACGCGGTCACGTGGAGCGTGGGAGGAGCGGCCTATGCGTGCTGGGACTGACGTGTCGCGTTCGCACACGCGCGCGCGCAACGGACGGCGAGTCGCCGGGTCGCTCGTTGGCTGTGGCGTGCTCCTCGCGGCGGCGTTGTCGTGGCCGCGCGATCGCGCGCCGCTCACCGCGGAGGCGGCGCCCGCTGTCTCCGAGACCGCGGCATCGGTCTCGCCCCTGCGCCTCACCGGCGCGGGGGCGCCCGTCGCGGACGCGCCTCTTGCAGCCCCCGTCATCGATGCGATCGAGCTCGAGAAGACGGAGGTATGCGCGGGCGAAGAGAACCTCGTGTCCGTGAAGGCGCACGCCGGCGACGGTCACGGCGATCTCCTCCACTACGTCATCGCCGGAAGACCCGGTGCCCAGGTGCCGGTCCGCGCGTCGTTGAACGACGAGGGCGAGTGGCCTCGCGTCGTCGTCTTCGGCAAGGACGGCGCCGTGACCGTGCGCGAGATCCCGCGCTTCACGGTCAAGGACTGCAAAGTCGACCATCTCGCGCTCGTAACGCATCACTTGCGGGCGAACACGTCGGCGGAGTTCGAGTACACCGTGCGCGTTCTCGATGCCGACGGCGCGCGGCGCGGGGCGAAGGCGGCACGTCCGATCGCGTACCGGTGGACGTTCGCGGACGGCACGACGGAGACGACGGCGCTCCCGTCGGTCGTGCACGGCTACGATCAGCGCCCGCAAGACACGATGTACTCGACGCTGCTCACGCGCGTCGACGTGGAGCTCGACGACGGCGCGCGCGTCGTCGCAAGAGACACGATCGAGCTCTTGAACCCCGCGTTCGAGACGCTCGCGAAGAAGGGGGTCGTCTTGCTCCTGACGCAGCTCACGCCGCGCTTCGCGACGATGGGCGAGGACGGAACGGTCACGCAGACCGTGCGCGTTTGGCACACGCGAAAGTCGCCGGTGTCGATCCGCCAAGTGTTCGTCCGCTACCTGAAGGACGACGCCGCGAGCGCGGGCGGCGCCAACGGCGCGCAGCTCGAGCAGGTCGACGCGCGCGACCTCCTCGGCACCGCGGTCATCGAGCCCGGGCGAGGCATCGAAGTGAAGCTGCGCTTCGACTCGCGCGGACATCCGGGAGCGCACGGCGTCGACTATCGGCTCGTCGGTGTCGCTGCCGACGGGAGCGAAGCGGGCGGCAGCTTCTCCGTGTTGACGCCGCCGCCCGTGCCCGACGCGACGAACTCGGTCGCCGTCACCGACGCTGCGCTCAAGGCGAAAATTCGCTCGGCGCAGCGAATCCTGAACCAGCGCTCCGTCACGCAAGAAGATCTCGACCGGCTCGAGCGCGAGGGGCGCTTCGCCGATCTGCCACGCAAGTAACGAAAGGAATCACCGTCATGAAAGCTCGAACATTTCTCACGGCCGCGCGCATTGCGCAGTCTTCTACTATGTGCCTCTGCCATCGGAGGCGCGGCGACGCTCCTTCCCGCCTGCTCGTCCGACGTCGGCCGCGGCGAGGCGACCGACTCGGTACGCGCCAAGGAGCTCGTCTCTCCCGCAATCGATTGGCCGACATGGACCTTCAACGGTCTCACCGACATGGCGCCCGCCGCCGCATCGTGGGGTCCGGGGCGCATCGATCTCTTCGTCCGCAACACGGCGGACGGCGCGCTCTGGTCGCGCGTGTGGGAGGGCAACACGTGGGGCACGTGGGGCTCGCTCGGCGGGTCGATCACCTCGCGCCCCGCGGCGGTGTCGTGGGGGCCGAATCGGCTCGACGTCTTCGCGCGTGGCGACGACGGAGGGCTCTGGCACAACTGGTGGGAGGGCGGCTGGGGCGGCTGGGAGCCGCTCGGCGGCACCATGACGACCGACGGACCCGCGGTCGTCTCCGACGGCGTCGGTCACCTCGACATCTTCGTGCGCCGGCCCGACGACCGGATCGGTCACCTCGCGTATCGCTCCGAGAGCGGGTACGGCTCATGGGAGACGATCGCGGGAACCGTGACGTCCGCGCCGACGGTCGTGTCGACGGGGCCTGGAGTATTCGACCTTTTCGCGCGCTGGAGCGACGATTCGCTCCGTACGCGGCACTACCCCGTGGAGTGGGGCGTGGGTCGATTCACCTTCGTCGATTGGGGCGCGTGGACCAACCTCGGCGGCGTCCTCACGACCGCCCCCACCGCTGCGCGCGGCCAAGGCTACGACTCGATCAACGTGTACGCGCTCGGCACCGACAGCGACGTTTGGCAGATCGGCAAGAGCGCCGTCGGGTGGGACTCGTGGCGCCACCTCGACACGAAGCTGCCGTACGAGGGGAGCTTCGCCTCGGAGCCCATCGCGGTCTCGCCTGCGGGCGACACGTGCACGCATCTCTTTGCGCGCACGTCGAGCAACACGGTGTTTCACCACGACTGCGGGCAGAGCGCGTCGGTGCAGATCCGCAGCCAGCGAACGGGCGGCGACTTCTATACGACGGCGAGGAGCTACGGCACGTCGGCGTACAGCTCCGCGCAGCTCGGCTCGATCGCGACCACCGACCCCGCTTACGCGCCAGAGTACATGCTCGAGACGACCTCGCCGCGTGAGCTCGTCGCGTTCGACGACGACGACGTCTACGATCCGGCCGGCTCCACGTCACCATGGAGGCCTGATGCGAAGGCTGTCAGTTTCGCGACGCTCGCCGGCTTCCAGCGTCCGTTCAGCGGCGGCTTCGATCTGAGCCCCGATCCCGGCGCGGAGCTGACCTCGCGGAACATCTCGATGGTCCCTCGCTCGCTTCGCGTCCTCGATCACGGCACGTGCCGCGTGGCAAAACCGTGGATCAAGGGTTGGGATTCGCCTTACCTCGTGCCGCCCGAGGGCTTCCTCGCCGACCTCGACGACGCCATCTACAAGAGCTTCAAGTCGGCGGCCGACGACTCCGGCGCGGCGATCTACCCGAAGGCGCGCCAGTTCTCGCCGGCGTTCTTGCGCAAAGGGACATACGAGGCCGGCGACTACGACGACGGCTTCGCGCTCCACGTAAATTACGAGATCGACAAGGACGTCCTCGGCGCGACCGCCACGATCACCGTCGACGTGTACGCAACGTACAAGCTGAAGCTCGTCGACGGATTGATTGCCGCCGAGCCCGTGGGCCACATCGACGTCGACGTCAGCAAGAACGCGGTGGCGACGGGCGTTGGGATCTTCAAACACCTCACGAACGAGGACGAAGTCCGCGCGAGCTTCCAGGACACGGTACCGACTCAAATCCATCAGGCGGCGCTCGACGCGGCGGGGCAGGCGCTCGGCGGGATCGCTTGCGATCCGACGCAGCCCGAGGCGCTGATGGCATTCTGCGGTACGGCGAAGCTCGGCATGTTCAGCGCGTTGCGCGACAAGATGGTGACGAGCGGCATGAGCTCGACCGACGCGGCCGCCCAGGCCGATGGCATCATCTCGCGCCTCGACTCGCACGGCTTCTACTGCCAGGGCACCGACGACAAGAACCCGACGGCCGGCGTGTGCAAGTGGCACCCGGTCTTCCAGCGCATCGTGGTCGCGCCGGAGAACATGGAGCTCGTCTGGTACGACGGCACGACGCAGACTCCCGACTTCGCGTTCGCGCGGTGGATGTCGTCGTCGCAGGACTTCGCGATCTGCGGCGCTCCGAGCACGCCGACGCGCGATCCGGTGAGGATCCCGGTGAAGGATTTCATGTCCTTGTGACCTCGGCTCGCCGAAGGCGTGAACGGGCGGCATCGTCATTGTGGCGGTGCCGCCCGCCTTCGTGAAGGCGCGTACGAGTTGTTCGGCGACGAAGACGCAGCCGAACGCGAACGCTGACAGGGGAGCCTCTGCTCATCGAGTAGCGCGGCTCGCGTCGGCAATCCGCGCTACGCTTCCGGCCTTGGCTCGCCGTACCTCACGATCGTCTTCTCGTTCGCCGCCGCCCCCGCAGCCCAGCTCGGCAAGCTACGAGTTCGACCTCGTCCCTGCGTTCCGTGAAGAGGTCGACACCGGGAGCGTGCGGCTCGGCGACTTCGAGGCGATGTACGAGACGCTCTTCGCCGAGTCGATCGAGACGGGCGAGATCTCGTTCGAAGAACGCGAGCGGCTGAACCTCGCGGCGGCGGCGCTCGGGCTCGAGGCCGATCGCGTCGCGCGGCTCGAGTCGGCGCTCATCGCGGCGTGCGAAGCGCAGGCGAACGTCACGCTCGTCGATCCGGAGGATCCGAGCACGCTCGCCGATCGTGCGCCAGCGAGCGAAGCGGCGCCCCCGCCGTCGGAGTCGGATCACCACGAGACCGAGCCGCGGATCAAGGTCGCGCAGGACTACCTCGACGACGAAGCGCCGACGTTGTCGCGGCCGTCGACGCCGAGGAGGAGCGCGGAGTCGACGCAGTTTCCCGAGCTCCACGGGCGCTACCACGCCGCCGGGCGAAAGGGCGACACCGACGCGCAGTGGTGCGTCGCGGCGGTGCTCGTGCAGCGGAAGGCCGCCACGATTCAGCAGCACGAGCTCTACGAGAAGCATCGCGCGACGGGGCCGATTCGACCGCTCCGCCCGATCAACTCCGACGGGTGGCAGACGCACCTGTTTCATCCGGAAGAGGATCGCGTCACGGGCGAGATCTTCGCGGTCATCGCGTCGGCGGCGCTCATCGGGCGCGTGACGGCCATGCGCCGCGACGGGACGTTGCCCAAGCTCGACGCGGACAAATTGCAGAACGCGACGGTGTCGACGCTGAGCGCGGTGCGTGCGCTCTCGTGGTCGGCGGCGACCCTCGGGATGCGAACGCCGCCGATCTACCTGGCGCCGGAGCTCGACGCGGGGTTCGAGATCGTGACGTCGGTGCCGCCGTCGTCGCGCGTCGGCTCGCGCATGCTGAGCGGGCAGACGTCGCAGCGGCTCGCGTTCTATTGCGCGAGGCACTTGGCCTGGTACCGCGAGGAGCACTTCGTCTGCACGCTCGTTCCGAGCGTGACGTACCTCGAGGACATCTTCCTCGCGGCGCTGAGCCTCGGCGCGAAGAACATCGAGATCCCCGCCGACGTCGCGCAGCGCGCGAAGATCATCGCGCAGGCGATGCAGCCTTGCCTCGAGAAGGCGCAGCTCGAGCGGCTGCGTCGGCTCGTCGCGCGGTTCCTCGCGCGCGGCGGGATCACGAACTTGAAGCGCTGGGCGCGCGCCGCCGACTGGACCGGGTGCCGCGCGGGGCTCCTCTTGTGCGGCGATCTCGCGACGGCGAGCGAGATCGTCGCGAACGAGCCGCGCGGCGCGGACCGCGTGCGCGAGCTCGAGCTCTTCTGGGCGAGCGATCAAGCGGGCGAGCTTCGCAGGCAGCTCGGCGTCGCGATCGGCTGATCGCTATTTCACGATCGGGTTCGACGCGACGAACGACATGATGATGCGAATGCTCGCGCGCCCGAGGTTCGCCGGCATCGGCGGGAGCGGCGACGCTCGGCGGATCGCGTCGGCGCAGTTGCGATCGAACTCCGGGATGCCGCTCGTGCGCACCGGCGGCCACTGCACGTTCACGCCGCCGCCGGCGGACACCGTGAACGCGATCATGACGGTCCCCTGCTTCAGCTCGAGGAGCGCGCTCTTGGGAAACGCGTTGGCCCAGAGCGGGTGAATCTTCGCCGCGATCTGACGGAACCACGGCGCGAGCCGAGGATCCTGCGTGTTGATGTCGAACGTGTCGCCGTCCCCGTCGCCGAGCGGACCGGAGCGCGAGCCTTGCCCCGTCTTCGCGCCCGCGCCCGGATCGCCGCCGCCGCCGCTTCCGCCGCGTCCCGTCCCTTTGAGCCCGCCCGCCGTGCTCGCTTGAACGAGCGCACGGACGGTCGTCGCGACCTCTTGCTCCGTGTCGACGTTGTCCGTCGGCTTGCCTTTGTCGTTCGCGTTGACGGCGACGGGTGCGGCGGCGACGTCGGGGCGTCCGCTCGCGACCGGCGCCGACGTGCGATGGTCCACGCCGGGCGCGCCGCGAAGGACGCCGACGCCGGGCGACTGCGACATCGCACCGACGCGCGCGCCGCCCAACGCCGTGCGCTCTTCGTCGCCGTCGCCGCTGCGCGGTGCGCCGAGGTTCGCGCCGAGCTGACCGGGCGTCGGCGCCGCGAGCGCGCCTCGGCTCGGATCGGCGGTTGAGAGCGGTCGCCGCTGCTCGAGCGTTGCGGGTGACGTGGGGCTCGCGAGAAACGTGAGCATCGACGGGTTCGTCGTCGAGCGCCGGTCCTCCCACGAGTGCCGCATGCGCGCGACGAAGAGACGCTGGAGCTGATCGCGATCGAGGCGGCTCACGAGGTCCGGCGAGAGGCGGAGCATCTCGTCGCCGTCGCTCAAGTTGATCGCTTGCTGCGCGGCCGACGTGTCGCCACCGGTGCCCGCCACGCCGGTGTCGATCCGCGCGACGGCCTGGCCGCCGTGAGGATCGGGGACGATGCCGGTGGGATCGACCGGACGCTCGGCGCTCGGCGGGCCGTCGGCGACGACGGTCGGGAGATCGATGACGATGACCGCGGTGGTGTATTCGGGCTCGGCGGGGCGCTGCGGGTCGACCTTCTTTGCGTTGAGCGTTTGGAACGCGATCCACCCGCCGCCCCCGACGATCACGCCATGGAGCGCGAGGGACGCGACCCACGTCCACCACACCGGACTCGGACGCGACGATCGACTCACTCGGCTCCCATCCCTGCCTCGGCTCCCCCTTCAGACTGAAGGATCCGCCGAGAAAAGCCATCGGCAGACGCTACTTCGTTGCCTCGTTCGACGGAGCGCCCGGGCGAAAGAGTCTACGAAAACGCCGCTCCGCGTTCGCGCTCGTCGCCTCGGCGAGCTCTTCGAGCGCGATGCCGCGCAGCTCGGCCACACGGCGCGCGGTGTGGACGATGTACGCGGGCTCGCACGGCTTTCCGCGCATCGGGACAGGCGCGAGGTACGGGCTGTCGGTTTCGACGAGGATGCGATCGAGCGGTGCCCACGCGGCGACGTCGTGGACGCTCTTGGCGCCCTTGAAGGTCACGATCCCGGAGAACGAGAGATCGAAGCCGAGGTCGAGCGCGCGCTCGGCGAACGCGCGGTCCTCGCTGAAGCAGTGGATGATCCCGCCGACGTCGCGCGCGCCTTCGCTCTCGAGGACGGCGAGCGTGTCGGCGGCGGCCTCGCGCGTGTGGATGACGATCGGCTTCTTGACGTCGCGCGCGAGGGCGACGATGCGCGCGAAGACGGCGCGCTGCACGTCGCGCGGCGAGTGATCGTAGTGGTAGTCGAGCCCGATCTCGCCGACGGCGACGACCGCGGGATCGCGCGCGAGCTCCGCGAGCTCGACGTGCGCCGCCTCGGACCACGTCGCGGCGTCGTGGGGATGAATGCCGACGGCGGCGCCGACGCGGTCGCTGTGCGCGCGCGCGATCGCGATCGCGTTGCGCGCGGGAGCGAGATCGCGCCCGACGCCGATGACGACGAAGCCCGCGACGTTCGCGGCGCGTGCGCGGGCGAGCGCGTCGTCGGGACCGTCCGGGAAGTACTGCGGATCGAGGTGGCAGTGCGTGTCGACGAGCGCGAGCGGCATGGGATGGGGATTCGACCAGGAAGATGCGAGGACAGGAAGACGTTCGGATCAGCGGTGCCGCGTCGTCAGGCTCGCGCCCATGACGGCGACCGACACGAGGAACGCGAGGCAGAGCAGCGCGCCGAGGACGATGCCGACGATCGCCGACGCCTGCATGAGCGCGCGGTTCGGCTGCGACTGGTAATCGGGCCTGCCGAGGAGGCTCAACGCGCGCGCCCCCGAGACGATCGCGCCGATCGCCATCGCGACTCCGACGATCCCGCAGCACCCCCACGTCACGAACCACGACAGGAGCGCCGCCGAGACCGCGCCGTACGCGAGCCCGCCCGCCGCGCGGCTCTGCGTGGCTTCGAGCCCTTCGCCGCCGACGCACACCGGGCAGATCGGCAGCCCCGTCTTCGTCGAGAGCGACGCGCTTCGCGCATCGATCGGCCGCCCGCAGACGCTGCACGGCACCGCGCCCGGTGGCGGCATTTGTGGCGGGGGGCCGTAGCCTTGGGGCGGGGGCCCGTAGCCTTGGGGCGGCGGGCCGTATCCGGGCGGCGGGTTTCCATACGGGTCGTTCATGAGGTTCGTCCGGCGCTGACGGTAGCAACGCCGGCCCAAGATTGCCTCACTCGTGTCGTTTCGGACCGGATTCAGCGCGAAGTTAGGCGCAATCCGCCGAAAATCGTACGGCACGCTGGGTGCACCGACGTCTTCGGACATGTGCCAACCGAAACGCACCGTCTCCGAGGTACGCGCCAGCTACCGGACGGCTCTTCCGCAACGGCTTGGAGAGCTCGCGCGAGAGTTGGCGCAGCTGGACGATGGATCGGCTGGGGACTCCGTCGCCGAAGCATCCCTCCTCGCCCATAGGCTACGAGGCACGGCCGCTACGTTCGGTTTCCTCGTCGTCGGCGAGTGCGCCGGGCGCATCGAGGATGCGCTTCGCGGATTCGTCGAAGGAGACGCAGCCGCTCGTGCGCGTGCGCGCGTGGCGATAGCCGCCGCTCTCGAAGCGGCGCAGCGCGCGGTCGCTGCGCATACGCCGTCGCAGGCGTGCGCGACGCTCGCCGGGCCGCGGGAGAGCTCGCCGCCGAGCGACCGGCCGATCGCGGCGATGGAAGCGCCGAACGCCGCCCTCGGCGTGACGACGAAGCTCCTCCTCGTCGACGACGATCCAGCATTCCTCGAATACGTCGAAGCACTGGGCCGCGCAAAGCTCGTCCAGATCCTCTCCGCCAAGACCGTCGACGAGGCGCTCGATCTCGCGCGCCTTCACAAGCCACAAGCCGCCATCGTGGACATTCACCTCGGACGCGACGAACGCTCGTTTCGTCTCGCTCGCGAGCTCCCGCAAGTCCGTGGATGCGAAGCGATGCGCGTCGCGTTCATCTCGTCGTCCGCGTCGTTCGGCGACCGCGTGGAGACCGCGCAGACGGGCGCCGCGCTCTACTTGACCAAGCCGATCGACGCGACCGCGTTCGATCTCGCGGTGCAACAGCTCCTCGCGTTTCGCGAGAGGGTGACGCCTCGCATGGTGCTCCTCGATCCGTCGGCGGAGTCGCGCGAGCGCACGCTGACCTTGTTGCGCGACTGCGCGTGGCGCATCCGCACCGTCGATTCGCCGAGCGCTCTCCTCTCGGATCTCGACGCAGAAAACGCGGATCTGCTTCTCGCGACCGCGAGCGTGGAGAGCCTCGACGCGTGCCGGGCGATCCGGACGAGCCTGAGGTGGCAGGATCTTCCGACGGTGTTCCTCACGGACGTCGACGACGCCGCGGAGCGCTTCGCAGCGTTTCGCGCGGGCGCCGACGACTACATCGTGCGACCGCTTCCGGCCGAAGAGCTCGCGATGCGCCTGCGCCTGCGAATGGATCGAGCGCGCTTGGCGCGTGAGGTCGCGGGCCGCGATCGCCTGACCGGGCTCTCTCTTCGCGGCGCGTTCCTCGATCTCCTCGCTGTGCGAATCAGCGAAGCGCAGCGTCACCATGTTCCGCTCAGCATCGCGATCCTCGATCTCGATCACTTCAAGAGCGTGAACGACAAGCACGGTCACCTCGCAGGCGACCAGGTCCTCCTCGTGCTCGCGAGGCTCCTCTCGAGCCGACTGCGCACCGAGGACATTCGCGCGCGTTGGGGCGGCGAAGAGTTCGTCGTCGCGTTCCCACGGGAGCATGCGAGCACGGTCACGACGATGCTGGAGCGCATCCTCGCGGAGTTCTCGCGGTTCTCGTTCACGAGCAGCGTGGGGACCCGCTTCAGCGTCACGTTCAGCGCCGGCGTTGCGTCGCTGGGCGACGACGGCGCGGACATCGAGACGCTCCTCGGTACGGCCGATCGCCGCCTCTACGCCGCAAAGAGCGGAGGGCGAAACCGAATCGCCGGCGCTGCGCGTCCGCTAGAGCAGCGCGTCGGCTCCTGAAGAGGGTGAATCGACCGCGCCCCCTCTCGCGTTGATGGGAGGCAAATGAGAAGGTGCGAGGCGTGGCGATTCCGACCGACGAAGACTTTCGCGCGCTCGTCGACGCGCGCGGCGTGCTGCTCGCGGGTGCGCTCGATGCGCCTGCGCGCACCGCGTCGTTCACCGTGTTCGCGCAGCGGAGCGACGCGATCCTCGAAGCGAACCTTTGGGAGCGGCACGCATCGCAATTTTTCTCGACCAAGGTCGGACTGACGATTGAAAAAAAGTACGGCGACATCGCGCCGCCGATCGTCGATGCAGCGCGCGTCGTCGTCGCGCCGCCGGAAGCGCCACCCGGAACGCGCTTTTGCTACGCGCGCCCGCGCGAGGACGACGACTTCGACGCGGCGGACGCGGCCGACGCGCGCGCGGGATCGACGGGCCTCGATCTGCTCGCGAAGCGTTGCGGGTACGTGTGGCTCGTCGCGGCAGAGAGCGAAGACGATCGGCTCGCGATGCTGCTCGCGGCGATCATCGCGAGCGTCGTGCTCGGGCCGATCCTGTCGCCGGATCAGCAGGCGCTCTTCGGCGTGCGCACGGCGCGCGCGAAGCTCGAGGCTCCACGGGCGGGGTACCGGTGAGCGCGTAACACCGGCGTGTTTCGGCGAAACGCCGAGCGTCACGGTTTTCGCGACGCGCCGTGCGTGGCGCGCGCGTTTTCCGCGGCGACGCGCGATGCGCGACCGACGCACCGACGGCCCGCGCATTGCTCTGCTGCTGCGTCATGCCATTCCGCCCTCGCTCGCTCGCGACGCTCCTCGGCCTCTCCGCGTGCGCGCTCGTCGCTGCCTGCGGCGACGCGCCCACCTCGGCCAATCCCGTCGTCGACGATGGTGGCAACTCTCCTGCCGCGTCGAACGACGCGAGCGTCGACGGCCTCGCGCCGATCGCGGACGGCGGCGCGCCCGGCAACCTCGACGGCGCCGCGGACGCTGCCTCGCACGACGGCGCCACCGCGACCGACGCGGGGCACCCCTCCGCCGGCAACTTCCCCGCGCGCTTCGCCGCGCCGTACGTCGAGACGTGGAACGACAACGATCTGGCCGCCCTCGCAAGCGCGACCGGCCACAAGTTCTACACGCTCGCGTTCGTCATCAACGGTCAGGGGACATGCAACCCGACGTGGAACGGCGACACCGCGCTCGGCGGCAATGCGTACGGCGCGCACATCGCCGCGCTCCGCAGCGCGGGGGGCGACGTCATCGTTTCGTTCGGCGGCGCATCCGGCACCGAGATGGGACAGGCGTGCGCGACCGTGGCGACGCTTCAAGCGGCCTACCAGAAGGTCATCACGCAGTTTCATCTGACCTGGATCGATCTCGACATCGAGAGCGGCGCAGAATCCGACACGGCGTCGATCGATCGCCGCAACAAGGCGCTCCACAATTTGCAAATGGCGAATCCCGACTTGCGCGTTTCGTACACCCTCGCGGTCGATCGCACCGGGCTCCCGTCGGCGCAGATGAACCTCTTGAAGAACGCGCAGACGAACGGCGCGCGCGTCGACGTCGTCAACGTCATGGCGATGGACTACGGCCCTTGCTACGCCGACATGGGGCAGGCGGCGATCGACGCGGCGACCGCGACGAAGAACCAGCTCGCCGGCATCAACCTCGCGTCCAGCGTCGGCGTGACGCCGATGGCGGGACCCAACGACGTCACGTGCGAGAACTTCACCGCGGCGAACGCCCAGCAGCTCGCGACGTTCGCGCAGTCGAGCACCTTCGTGCGGCTCCTCGCGTTCTGGGCGCTCGGCGCGGATCCGAACCGCGCGTTCGTGAACGCGTTCCACGCCTTCCACTGACGGCGCTCGCGCCTCAGTCCACGAGCTCGTGAAACCTCCGCCTCACGAGCAAGCTCGCCGCATCGCCCGCGCAGCTCTTGCAGTACCCCCAACGTGAGATCATGCGATCGACCGCAGCGTCCGCGTCTCGCTTGTGCTCCGCGTCGAGCCCCGCGCCGTCTTCGCGCACGAGGATGATCATGTCGCGCGCGAGCCGCGCCACCTCGCGACGCTTCTCGCCGAAGACCGCCTCGCGCATGCGCCGGATGTACTGCGGGAAGACGGTGATGCCGTCGACCTTCGCGCCGAGGTGATCGAGCGCCCACGCGGCGACGGCGCTGATCAGCTGCTTGCGCCACTCGTCGGCCTCGCCCTTCACGTCGAGGAGCTTCTCGACCTCGGCCATCAGCTTCTCGTCGGGCTCTTCGTGCTTCTGCGTGTGGCGGTTGTAGAGGCGCTCTTTTTTCACCCAGACGCTGACGTGCTGCACGTACCGATCGAAGAGCTCGGCGTAGCGCTCCTCGGGGACGAAGCCGCTCGCCGCGTAGAGCTCTTCTTCCCAGGCGTCGAGGAGCCGATCCATCAGCGTCTCGCGAAACTGCTTCGTGTCGTGGTAGCCGCCGGCGATCGCGTCTTGCTGCAGCCACTCGAACTCGAGCTTGCTCTGGCAGAGCGCATCGATCTCTTCGAGGACCGCGAGCGGCGAGAGGCACGCGTACTTCGTCGACTGCGCCGCGTCGAGCAAGACGCCGCGCATCTCGCGTGAGCTCGCGCCGATGCGACCTTCGTAGATCGGGTACGAGTCGCTCTCTTGGTAGAGATCCTTCACGTTCGCGCGAAGTATTTTCTGCGCGTCCGACTCGAGGCGCTCGGGGGCGCGACCGAGCGAATAGAGATCCGCCTTCTCGATCGCGGTGAGCGTCGACACCGCCGCCGCGAGCGGGCGCCCGTACTTGTCGGGGTTCGGCTTTCGCATGCGCGTGAGCACGGCGAACGTCGCCGCGATGAGCGTCGCGTGCGGCGCGACGTGACGACGGACCTGCGGCGTCACGTACGAGTCGTAGATCGCCTTCTCTTGAACGAAGCTTCGCAAGTACGGCACGCGAATCAGCTCGAGCCGCCCGCGGAAGCTCGCGAACTCGACGTGCTCGCGGAACGCGTCGAGATGGAGCTCGTTCGCGCTCCCCATCATCACGCAGTTGAGCTGCACGTTCTGCTGCGTGAGCGCGACCTCGCCCGTCTCGACGCTGAGCTGCAAATACTTGAACGCATCGAGCGGACGCTTCAGCAAATCGCTGAACTCGAGGAGCCCGCCCGCCGCCTCGACGAGCTCGCCCTTCGCCTCGTAAAGCGGAACCGCTTGAAGCGACGCCGGCAGCGCGCCGAGCGATCGGTCCGCGGTGATCTGCCGCTCGCCCGCGTCGACGCTCATCTGCGGACCGATCGTCACCGCGCCCGTGCGGTAACGACGCGAGACGAAGTAGCGCTCGACCTGAACGTGCTTGAGCACCTCGGTGTACGAGCCTTTGTAGCTCGCGAGGAGCGCCTCGAAGATCTGCTGACTCTTGTGCGAGAGCTGGCCGCGCAAGATCCATTCGTTCGGCGACTCGGTCTCCGCGCCGCCCGCCTTGTAAGCCTTCTCGAGGACCTTCGCGCGGTCTTCGAGCGGCACGAGGAAAAGCGGATGGTCGCGCACCTCGACGATGAGCTTCGCGTCGATCTCGTCGTCGGGAAGATGCGCGTACGACGCGACGCTCTTCGAGTCGCCGGCGCCTTGCCCGAAGCCGAGCGCGCCGCGCACCGTCTTCGTCGACGGGAAGACCCAGTTGAAGCGGTAGAGCGCGCCCTCGTCGCGCGTCGAGTACGCCTCGAGCGCCGCCATCAGGCAGCCGACGATCGTGCTCTTCGCCGATCCGTTCGGCCCATGGAGCAACGTCAGCCGGTTCGGCTTCCCTTCGCGCGCGAAGTTCGACAGCGTTCGGTAGACCTCTTCTTGAACGTGCTCCTGCCCGATGAGCGCGCCGCGCGGGAGAACGCCCGCGTGCGCAGGCGCCGGCTCCCACGGCAAGTCGAAGAGCTTCCAGCGCGTGAAGGTGCCCCACGGGTGCTCGATCTGCGCGGTCCCGTAGTGATCGAACACGTCGCGCACGTAGCGACTCGCGTCGCGCGAGTACCGAACGGGATCGGTCGCGAAGAGCTCGAGGAACTCGGAGAACGAGAGGACGCGGCGCCCCGACTTGAAGCGCCGCTCGACACCTTCGGCGATCGATTTGATCTGCGCCGCGGCGTCGCGCTCGGTTCGATCGGTCATGCACCGAAGCGTACCAGACGAGCCGCGTTTCGATCACCGCACCGCGAGGGTGACCTTCGCGTTCGGGTTGTCGAGCTTGCACGTCGCTTCGGAGCACACCGACAGCTTGTAGACGCCTTCGATCGTGACGTTGCCCGCGGCCTTGGGCGTGAACTTCACCGTCATCACGCCGACCTTTTCGGACTGCTTCGCGAAGTCGCCCGCGACCTTGGTGAAGACGTTCTTCCCGCCGCCGTCGGTGCCGAGGAACTCGACGCTCGGCGCGTTGGCGGCGGTGAACTTGTACGGGTACTCGGCGTTGAGGTGGTACTCGCCTCGCGCTTCGAGGCGGAGCGTGACCGTGCACGTCGCGCCGGCTTTGCAGTCGGCTGCGTCGGTCGTGAGCGCGTAGCTGCCGTCGGCGCCGGGCGCTTCGGGCGTGACGAGCGGCGCCGTCGTCGATGCGGGCGCCGCTTCGCTCTTCTTGCCGCAGCCGCTCGACGTCGCGAGCACCGCAACGGCCGCGCCGAGCGCGACCGCCGATCCGATGAGGACGATCTTCATGCCGCTCGGCTTAGCACGACGGCGCGACGGAGGCCGACGACGAGGTCGCTACTTGACGGTGACTTCGACGCCGAACCCGCCGGAGCCGGGCGTGCATCCGCCGCCCTTGCCTTCGCTGCACGTCGCGTACTTGTACGTGCCGCCGATCTTGACCTTGCCCTTGGCGGCCGGCTTGAACTTCACCGTGATGACGCCGACCTTCTCGCCCTGCGCCTGAAAATCGCCGTTGTCCTTCGAGAAGAGGCTCTTCGGATCGGCCTTGCCGAGAAACGCCACGCCGTCGCCCGACGCCGTCACCTTGTGGTTGTACTCGGTGTTGACGTGCAGACCGTCGCCGGCCGTCACGCGAACGGTGACCGTGCATTCGCCGCCCGCCGTGCAATTGCCCGCAGACGCGCTGACGGTCGTGTCGGCAGCTGCTGCAGGCGAGGCCGTGCTCCCCATGGCGAGAACGGTAGCGGCCGCAATCGCCGCTGCGCCGAAGGTCGTCTTGATCGAGCCCAGCTTCATCTGCATCGTCTTCATCGCGTTACCTCTTTCAGGGTTTACGTGGGACGGCGGCGTCCGGTTTCGATTCCGTGCCGCCATCTTTGCCACTGTCTTCGCCGCCATCAGTGCCCGCATCGCTCACAACGGTTGCTTCTTTTACGTAGAGCTCGAGTCGAGGGCCGGATCGTTGCGCGCCTGCGTGAAAATCTCCCGTGCCATGTCCGTCGGAGACTGCAGCCCCCGCACTGGGCCCGACGCCCCCGAAACCCGGGTTCGCCGCACCTTGCGGTTCTGCCACTTCCATCTGTCCCGACTCGTGGGAGACCGTTAGAGCAAATGCCATTCCCGTCGCGCTCGTCGTGTCCGCCAGAACGGCGATCCCCTGGTCGGACTTCTCGTGACGGCGCCAATGGTTCACAAGATCGCGAACATCCAAGCGAACCAGCGCGCGTGCGGCCGGGTCGACGGTCGTCGACGGCGAGCGCGTCTCTTCGATGCGAGGCTGCAGAGCCCACGAGATGGATCGTCCATCCCACGGGTCCACGATCCGGGCAGCGTGTAGGGTGATCGGCGTCGGGTCCGAGTCGACGGCGGCCGTGCGCTCGAGCATGACGTACGCCTCGAGCACAGTGGCGTCCTTCGGGATCGCGACGTTGAATCGAAGGAGCAGCAGAGCTTCGGCATCGGCAGCTCGACCGAGCGCGACGACCGGTGGAAGCGCGCCGCCGTTCGGTGCATCGCCGCGTCGAACGAACGCGACGTCGACGGGCGTGACGAGGATGCGCTTCGCGTTTTGGATCGCCGGCACGCCGCCGTCGGGCATGCATCGCCCCGCGACGCAGCCTTGGCCGAGGCCGCACTCGTTCGGCGCGCCGCACATCCGCGCGCGCGTCGCGCAACCGCTGGCGGCGATCGCGATGCCGGCGACCGCGACGGCGGCGCACGCGACCGGCGCGAAGAGCACGGCGAACGACGAGCGACGCATCGAGGCGCGAGAGTAGCCTTCGATCACAGCGCAGTCATCTCCTCGCACGGCGGAGGTTCGTCGCCCACGTCATCTCGTCGGGCTTGTCGGGCATGCGCGACTCTACCTCATGGCGGCGCGTTCGAGATCGAACGCCGTGGAGCGCCCGCCGCGCGAATGACACCGTGCGCTGAACCGCGTAGAACGGTCGACGGATGCTCCTCTCCGTTCGCGATCTCGTGACGAGCTTTCGGACCGACACGGGGCCGCTTCGCGCGGTGGACGGCGTGTCGCTCGAAGTACCCGCGGGCGCGACGGTCGGCCTCGTCGGCGAGAGCGGATGCGGCAAGAGCGTGACGGCGCTGTCGATCCTGCGCCTCGTCCCCTCGCCTCCCGGGCGCGTCGAGTCGGGATCGATCGCGTTCAACGGCCGCGATCTGTTGAAGCTGACCGAGCGCGAGATGCGCGACATCCGCGGCAACGACATCTCGATGATCTTCCAAGAGCCGATGACGAGCCTCAACCCCGTCTACACGGTGGGCGCGCAGATCGTCGAAGCGATACGCCTTCACCAGAAAAAGTCGCGACGCGAGGCGCGCGAGCGGGCGATCGAGATGCTGAGGCTCGTAGGGATCGCGTCGCCCGAGACCAACGTCGAGGCGTACCCGCATCAACTGTCGGGCGGCCAACGGCAGCGCGTGATGATCGCGATGGCGCTCTCCTGCGAGCCGAAGCTCCTCATCGCCGACGAGCCGACGACGGCGCTCGACGTCACGATCCAAGCGCAGATCCTCGAGCTTCTGCGTCGCCTTCAAAAGCAGCTCGGGATGAGCATCCTCCTCATCACGCACGATCTCGGCGTCGTCGCCGAGTACGCCGACCACGTGCTCGTCATGTACGCGGGGAAGATCGTCGAGAGCGCGCCCGTCGACGAGATCTTCGCGCACCCGATGCATCCGTACACGCGCGGTCTGCTCGAGAGCCTCCCGAAGGTCGGCGTTCACCACGCGCCGGGCGAGAAGCGCCGGCGGCTCGCGACGATCGAAGGCATGGTCCCCGACATGCGCAAGTTGCCGCCGGGGTGCCGCTTCGCCGACCGCTGCCCGATGGCGATCGACGAGTGCACGAAAGACGAGCCGGCGCTCGTCGACGTCGGCGAGGGTCGGCTGTCGCGATGCATCCGCTGGAGCGAGCTCAGGCCGCGCATCACGCCGACGCAGGGGTCGATGTGACCGCGCCCGAGACGCAGCGCGTGTCGCGCACGCTCGCCGCGACCGACAAAGTCGCGAAGTACTTCCCCGTGCAGGGCGGCGCGTTCTCGCGCGGGACGCGGTTCGTGCACGCGGTCGACGGCGTGACGCTCAAGGTGCGGCGCGGCGAGACGATGGGGCTCGTCGGCGAGAGCGGCTGCGGCAAGAGCACGCTCGGACGTTTGATGCTCCGTCTCGTCGAGCCGACGTACGGACGCATCATCTACGGCGGCGAAGACATCACGATGACCTCGCAGTCCGCGCTCCGTCCGCTGCGTCGCAAGATGCAGATCATCTTTCAGGATCCGTACTCGAGCTTGAACCCGCGCATGACGGTGCGCGAGATCGTCGGCGAGGCGATCCGCATCCACCGCCTCGCCGCCACCCGCGCCGACGAAGAGAAGATGATCACCGATCTCCTCGACAAGGTCGGCCTCCGCGCCGAGGCGATGGGGCGCTACCCGCACGAGTTCTCCGGCGGACAACGCCAGCGCATCGGGATCGCGCGCGCGCTCGCGGTGCAACCCGAGTTCATCGTCTGCGACGAGCCGATCAGCGCGCTCGACGTGTCGATCCAAGCGCAGATCATCAACCTGCTTCAGGACCTGCAGGAGCAGCTCGGCCTCTCGTACCTGTTCATCTCGCACGATCTGAAGGTCGTCGAGCACGTGAGCCACCGCGTCTCGGTCATGTACCTCGGCAAGATCGTCGAGCAGGCGGATTCGGACGATCTCTACGATCACGCGTTCCACCCGTACACGCGCGCTCTCCTCAGCGCGGTGCCGGTCGTCGATCCCGCGAAGCGAAAGCTCCGCGTGCTCCTCGAGGGCGACGTGCCGTCGCCGGTGGATCCGCCGGATGGTTGCGCGTTCCATCCGCGATGCCCGCGCGCGATCAAAGGCACCTGCGACAAAGAGGTCCCGGTGCTGAGCGAGCTCGATCACGGGACCGGCCACAAGGTCGCCTGCTGGAACCCGCACAGAGACTAAGGGCCTGGGAACGGCGAAGTCGACCGGTCAACGCTGCTCGTTGCGCGGTCTGATGACGTAGTTCCAGTCGCCGTGAAAGTCATCGCGCTCG
>JAYVXB010000286.1:0-6182 GCA_043785585.1 Deltaproteobacteria bacterium
CGGCATCGCACGGTGCCGATCTCACGGCCGCGTGGGTTCTTCGCGACGAGACCGCCGAGCGCTTGCGCGACGATCTGATGCCCGAAGCAAATCCCGAAGAGCGACGCGCGCGACGCCGCGATCGCGCGAATGTACTCTTCGGCGCGAAGCATCCACGGCGCGCGCATCGTCACGGTCGACGACGAGCCGGTCACGATGAAGCCGCGCACGTCGGCGATCGACGGCAGCTCCGCCTCGGAGCGCAAATCGTGCTCGCGCCAGCTGCCGCTGTATCCGTCGCCTACCGCATCGCGGATCCATTTTGCGAATTCGCCGCGTCGCGCGGCCACGTCCGCCGCTGCGTCACCTGCCCGCAAGATGCATAAGCCACCGGTCAAGACTCGCGTAGCGTAGCACGCGCCTTTGCAAGCGCCGTTTCTCCATGGGAAGCTGGCGTTTCGGTGCGAGCGGTCGAGTCGGCTCGCCGCGACACGAGAATGAGCCAGACATCCCATCCGCCGCCCTCCGCGGGCCATCAGCTCGCGCTTCCCCTCGAAGAGTTCCTCGCCAGGCCGACGGCCCCGGGAATCCCGCGACAAGAGCGCATCTTCTGCAACCGGAACTTGCGGCTGCACGGGATCAGCTGGGTCGGCTTCGACATGGACTACACGCTGGCGATCTACAACCAGGCGGAGATGGACGAGCTGTCGATCAAGGCCACGATCGACAAGCTCCTCGCGCGCAACTACCCCGAGTTCATCCAGACGATTCCGTACTCGACGACGTTCCCGGTGCGCGGCCTGCTCATCGACAAGCGCTTCGGTCACATCCTCAAGATGGACCGGTACAAGCACGTCTGTAAGGGGTTTCACGGCTTTCGCGAGCTGTCGCGCGAAGAGATTCGCTCGCTCTACCACGCGAAGAAGGTGCGCCCGGCGACGCCGCGCTACCACTGGATCGACACGCTCTACGCGCTCAGCGAAGCGGCGCTCTACGCGGCGATCGTCGAAGCGTTCGAGCAGCGCTCGATGGAGATCGACTTCGCGAAGGTGTTCACCGACATCCGCGAGAGCATCGACGAAGCGCATCGCGACGGGACGATCGTCGAGGCGCTGAACTCGGACTACCCGCGCTTCTTGCTGAAGGACGACGCGCTCGCGCCGACGTTGCACAAGTTTCGGAGCGCGGGGAAAAAGCTCTTTCTTCTGACGAACTCGCGCTGGTCGTACACCGATCGCATGATGACGTACCTGCTCGGCGGCGCGATGAGCGAGTACCCGACGTGGCGAAACTACTTCGACGTCGTCATCGCCGCCGCGACGAAGCCCGCGTTCTTCCAAGAGCGACGCCCGCTCATGGAGCGCGACGGCGAGGCGCTCCGGCCCGCGCAGTTCCCGCTCGAGCGCGGCCGCGTCTACGAAGGCGGCAACCTCCACGAGCTCGAGCGCGCGCTCGGCGTCACCGGTGATCAGATCCTCTACGTCGGCGATCACATCTACGGCGACATCCTTCGCTCGAAGAAGGACAGCGCGTGGCGCACGGCGATGATCATCCAAGAGCTCGAGACCGAGGTGCTCGCCTACGAGTCGTGCAAGGACGACTTCGCGCGCACCGAGGCGCTCGAAGACATTCGCGAGCGCCAAGAAGACGAGCTTCGCTTCTTCCAAACGCGCTTCAAGGAGCTCACGCGGCGCATCGAGCACTCGAGCGAGAAGCCCAATGGCGTGAAGGTCGTCGAGCTCGAAGCCGAACGCAGCCGCGTCAAGCGCGCGGTCGATCGCGTGCGCGGGCGCCTACGGCAAGTCGACGCAGAGATGGTGGTGATCGAGCGGCGGATCGACCAGCGCTTCCACCCGTTCTGGGGATCGCTCCTCAAGGAAGCGAACGAACAGTCGAGCTTCGGTTCGCAGGTCGAGGAGTACGCCTGCTTGTACACTGCACGCGTATCGAATTTCCTCTCGTACTCGCCGCAGCAGTACTACCGCAGCCCGCGCGACGAGATGGCCCACGAGATTGGATAAGCCGCCCCCTCGCCTGTCGGACGGCGCCCCGGCCCCATCCGGTCGCATCAAAGAGGTGCCGGAGGATTTCGTCGTCGACGAGATCCCGGCGTACGCGCCGAGCGGCGACGGCGAGCACGTGTACGTGCGCTTCACGAAGCGCGGGCTGACGACCGAGGCCGCGGTGCGCGCGATCGCGTCGGCGATCGGCGCGAGCTCGCGCGACGCGGGGATCGCCGGGATGAAAGACAAGGACGCGGTCACGACGCAGACCGTGTCGTTCTTGACGCCGCGCGGGCAGTCGCCGGATGCGCTGGCCGCGAGCGCGCGCGACGTCCGCGTCGATGGCGTCGTCGTCCACGAGGCGACGCGCCACGTGAACAAGCTGAAGCCGGGTCACCTGATCGGCAATCGCTTCGAGCTCCGCGTCCGCGCAATCGCGCGCGTCGACCTGCCGCGCGTCGTCGCGGATCTCGAGCGCGTCGGTCGCGAAGGGCTGCCGAACGCCTACGGCACGCAGCGCTTCGGTCGCGCCGGCGACAACGCCGAGCGCGCGCGCGCGTGGCTCACCGGCAAGGCGCAGGCTCCGCGCGACGCGCGCATGCGGCGCCTTCTGTGGTCGTCGCTGCAGTCGGCGATCTTCAATTCGGTCCTCGATCGGCGTGTCGCCGACGGCACCTGGGCGACCGCGCTCGAAGGCGACTTGTTAAAACGTCGTACGTCCGGCGGGCTCTTTCTCTGTGCGGACGTTCAGGAGGATCGCGCTCGGGCGCTCGAGGGCGAAGTGTCGCCCACCGGACCCATGATCGGCGTGAAGATGCGTTGGCCCGAGGGCGCTCCGGCCGAGCTCGAGCGCGAGGTATTCCAGGAACATCTGGGCGAAAACTTCGATCTCGCCGCGACGAAGAAGCTGGGCGAAGGGACACGGCGCGTCCTTCGCTTGTGGGTCGAGGAGATGCGCGTGGAGACCGAGCTGTCGGAAAATACGCGGGAAGATGTTGCCAGCTTGCGGGTTTACTTTGTGCTACCGAAAGGGGCATACGCGACCACGGTGCTAGGCGCCGCGCTCACCTGCTCCAGTTTTCGCGAGGCAACCCAGCCGTACGCTGCCGCATCTGCTCCTTACGCTGTTGACGTTCGCGCTGTTGACGATCGCTCCGACGACGCAAACGGAGAGGACTGAGGTTCTGAGGTGAGAGAGAGACGATGATCGAACGAGTCAAGAGTGCGATGGTGGGTCTCGGGACCGTGTGGGTCCTCGTGTTGATGGGCGTGCTCAGCATCATCTCGCTCGCCATCATGCTCGAGCGCGCGTGGCTCTACTGGTCGATCCGCGACGACATCGAGATGCTGATGCGCGATCTCGGACGCCTTCTCCGCGGCGGAGATCTCGAAGGCGCGCGCAAGCGTCTCGAAGCGTCTCGAAGCGCCGAAGCAGCGGTCGTCGTCGCGGGTCTCGTCGAGTCCGATCTCGGCGTCGAAGCCGCGGAGGAGGCGATGGCCGGCGCGAGCGCGCTGCAACGCCTCAAGCTCGAGAAGCGACTCAACTACCTCGGTACGCTCGGAAACAACGCGCCGTTCATCGGGCTGCTCGGAACCGTCATCGGAATCGTCGGCGCGTTCGACGAGCTCGGTAAGACGACATCGATCGGACCTGCGGGCTCGGGCAACGCCGCGCAGCTCGCACCGACGGCCGTCATGGGGAACATCTCCGAAGCGCTCGTCGCCACCGCGCTCGGCCTCATCGTCGCGATCCCGGCGGTCGCAGCGTTCAACTATTTCATGCGCATCGTTCGCACGACGCTGTCGAACACCGACGCGCTCGGTCACGTGCTTCTCGCGCATCTCAAGGCCGTGCCTCTTCCCGGCGGGGCGGCTGGCGCCTCGCGAGCGGCGGCGACTCCCGAGCGTCCGAGCAAGCCACCGGCGTCCGCACGACCGAGCAAGCCTTCGGAAGAGCCGCCGGAGGAGGGGACGAACTGATGGCGGGCGGCGCGCAATCCGACAGCGACGAGACGATCACCGGGATCAACGTCACCCCGCTTGTCGACATCACGCTCGTGCTCCTCATCATCATGATGGTGACGGCGAAGATCATCGTCTCGCAGTCGGTGCCGCTCGATCTGCCGAAGGCGGCGTCGGGCACCGACGTGCAAGTCGTCTTCAGCGTGACGCTCGCGGCCGACGGGCGGACGCTGGTCGACTCGAAGGCCGTCGCCAACGACGACGCGATCCTCGCGCTCGCGCGTGCCGCCCACCAGAAGACCGCCGACGTTCGCGCCGTCATCAAGGCCGATAGCGCGGTCCCGCACGGCCGCGTCATTCACGTGCTCGATCTCCTCAAGCAAGCGGGCGTCGCAAAGATCGCGTTCGGCGTCACGCCCGTACCGCCGGCTCCAAAGTAACGCGCCGCCGTACCATGACCGCCTTGTCCCGCCCTCCCGCAAACGTGATCGCTCCCGTCAGCTCCCGGCCGCCGCCTCCACTCGGCGTCGTGGTTCGGTCGCGCGATCCGATGCTCGCGGTGATCGATCTCGACAAGAAGAAGGCGGGCGTGTCGGCGGGGCTCGCGTTCTCGACGCTCGCGCAGGGGCTGTTCGTGATCATCGTCGGCCTCGTGACCAACTGGGGTCTTCTCACGTGGACGCACCACGTGCAGGCAGAGATCCGCTCGAGGCTGCGCGCGGACTACGAGATCGACTTGAAGGAAGAAGAGCCGCCGCCCGAGCCTCCGAAAGAAGAGGTCGAGCCCGCCCCGTCGCCGACGCCCGTCGCGCCCGTGCAGAACTACGTGCCTCCGCCCGCCGCGCCCGCCGCAGCCGCAGCGGTGCTCACGGCGAAGGACGACGACGTCCTCGACATGTCGAACACGATCGTCACCGGCGACGGCGGCGGTGGCGGTGGCTTCATGTCGAACAACGGGACGGGGACGGGCCTCGGGCCGTCGCCGACGGGATCGCCGACAGGGACCGGCACGACGTCGGCGCCGCCCACGCCTCCGCCTCCTCCGCCGCCGCCTCCTCCGACCGTCGATCGCTCGCGCGCGCCCAAGGTCCTCAGCGACAACTGGCGGTGGTGCCCCTTCCCCGCCGAGGCGGACATGGCGCAAGTCGACGAAGCGCGCGTGACGATGGAAGTCGTTCTGCGTCCGGACGGAACGCCGATCAGCGCGCGCGCTCTCAGCGATCCGGGCAACGGCTTCGCGCGAACGGCGCAGCAGTGCGCGATGCGCGCGAAGTACCAGACGGCGCTCGATCGCGACGGAAACCCGATGCAGACGACCCACAGGTTCAACATCACGTTCAGCCGATGAGCGTCGTCGACGAACGAGCAGAGCTGGCGAGCGTCGCCGCGTCGCTTCGCGCGTACCTCGAGGTCCAACAAGACAGCGGAGCCGTCGGCATCCCGCGCGCGCCGAAGCGAACGCAGCCCGCGTTAGCGATCGCCGACGCAGCCCCCTCGCCTACTCTCGCGCCCGCGCCCACGCTCGCGCCCTCGCCTGCTCTCGCGCCTGCGCCCGCACTCTCGCTCGCGCCCACGCCCACGCCCGCCCTCTCGCCCACGCCCACGCCCGCCCTCTCGCTCGCGCCCGCCCCCCTCGTCGATCGCGCAATCCGCCTCCCGACGCTCGCCCGCGAAGTCGCCGCATGCACCAAGTGCGTGCTCTCGGCAACGCGGACGAACACCGTCTTCTCCCGCGGCAACCCCGAGGCTTCGCTCTGCTTCATCGGCGAAGCGCCCGGCGCCGACGAGGACGCGCAAGGTCTCCCCTTCGTCGGCCGCGCGGGCCAGCTCCTCGACAAGATGATCGCCGCGATGGGCCTCGTCCCCGCGACCGACGTCTACGTCTGCAACATCCTCAAGTGCCGCCCGCCCGAGAACCGCAAGCCGACCCCCGAAGAGACCGCGGAGTGCTTTCCGTACTTGCACGAGCAGCTCGCGCTCGTAAAGCCCAAGGTCATCGTGACGCTCGGCAACACCGCCGCGGGCGCGCTCCTCAACACGAAGCTCGGCATCACGAAGCTGCGCGGGCAGTGGAAGCTCTACAAGGGGACGACGCTCGTCATGCCGACGTACCATCCGTCGTACTTGCTTCGGCCGAGCGCGCAGCAGGTCGAAGCGAAACGGCAGGCGTGGGAGGATCTGCAGCTCGTCATGAAAGAGCTCGGCCTCGCGTTGCCGAAAAAGACCTGAGCGCATCGC
>JAYVXB010000287.1:0-6173 GCA_043785585.1 Deltaproteobacteria bacterium
CGTGACGAAGACGGTCGACGTGAACGCAGGAGTGCCGGCCACGGTCGACTTCGTGATCGAGCCGAAGGACAAGAAAGGCTCCGTGACGATCACCGTGACGGGCGTCACGGGCCCCACCGCCGCGACGATCTACATGGACAGCACCGACATGGGACCGGCGCCGTTCAAGGGCGACGTTCCGGCGGGACGCCACACGTTCGAAGCGAAGGCGTATGGCTACGTGACCGCGTCGCAAACCAGCGACGTCGGCTACAAGCAGCAGCTCGCGCTCGTTCTCAGCTTGTCGGCCGAGCGGCACGAGGGGCGCGTGACGATCGACGTCGGCCCGCCCGGCGCGATCATCGAGCTCGACGGCAAGGTCGTCGGCTCGACGCACTGGGAAGGCACCTTGCCGACCGGCGGACATCAGCTCATCGTGAAGAAGCCTGGATACGAACCTTATTCGCAAGAGATCGCACTGCAGGACGATCAGGTGCGCGCCGTTCGCGCGACTCTGCTCGAAGCGCAGCGCACGGGGTGGGTCTGGTGGACGGCCGGCGCGGCGGCCGTGATCATCGGCGGCGGTATCGTCAGTTACTTCGTCTTCAAGCCCGCGGATCCGACGCCGTACGTCGGTACTTTGCAGCCCGGGATCACATCGGCAGGGCGGCGTTTCTGGTGAGGAGGAGCTCGATGCGCGCGTCTTTCATGGGTCGCTTGGGTCGTTTGGGGGGCGCGCTCACAGCGTCCGCGCTTGGCTGCGCAGTGTGGGGCGCGGGTGGTTGCACCGCGACGAAGCAGACCGAGCTCGTTCCGGGGGTCGTGTCGCAGATTCAGGTGCCGCGAAACTTGCGCACCGTTCGCATCGACATCCAACCGCAAGGGCAGCAGTCGACTTGCTACATCCGCAGCGTCGATCCGAACACGGGCGGCGTCACGCTCCCGCGCACGCTCGGCGTCGTTCCGAACGGAGACAACGCGAGACTCGTGACCGTCACCGTCACCGGATACACGGTGACCGAGGACGATCCGAGCGTTCCGAAGTCGCTTCAGGATTGCCTCTTCTCTCCATTCAACGACGGCCACTACGCCGGCGAGGTGAAGATCCTCCGGCGCTCGCGGCAGCCGTACGCCAACGGACGCATCGTCTTCGTCCCGATGCCGCTGCGCTACTCGTGCTGGGAAGCCGATCAGTGCAAGGACACCGAGACGTGCGTCGCCGGAAAGTGCGTCGATGCCGCCGTCGATACGGCGAGGCTCCCCGAGTTCAATGACGGCCTCGTCGACGGAACGGCCAACACCTGCTTCAGCCCGAAGACGTGCTTGGCCGACGCGCTCGTCGCGGCCAAGGTCGTCGACGTGGCGACGTGCAAATACGCCTTCCCGAGCCCGATGGTGAATGGCAGCGGCGTGAACGTGCGCGTCTACTACGACAACGGCGAGTCCGAGGTCCTCGACGTGGACGACGCGGCGAGCGATCCGAAGATGCGCGAGGGCTTCACGATCCCCGACGCCGCCAAGCAAGAGTTCCTGCTCGCGCCCAACCTCTGCGATCTCGTCAAGCAGACCGATCCGCTGAAGCGTCGGATCCTCGAAGTTCGCATGGGGACGCTCTGCCCGCCGAAGACGGTTCTCCAGCCGATCTGCAGCGCCGAGCTGAACGATCCTCACACGCTCCCCGACGGCGGCGCGACGACCGACGGCGGATGCAACATCGCCAACGAGCTGCAGCCCGCACCGAGCGCGCTCTACGTCCTCCTCGACAACTCCTTCAGCATGAAGTCGGTCTTCGGGCCGGCGGGGCTGTCGCAGGTGCTCAGCTTCTCCCTCAACGATCCGGTGTTTCGCACGACGTCGCTCGCGTTCAAGCTTCTCCCGCACAACGTCACGAACGACTGCATCGTCGTGCCGCCGGGACAGACGTCGTACTCGATGTCGCCCGACGTTCCGTTCGGTCTCGCGTCGAAAGTGCAGACGCAAGTCGCGGCGCTCGTCGGCGACACGTCGAAGGTGCTCGCGGACGATTCGCTGGCTCTCCATCTCGACGCCGCGCTCCAGCCGAACGGCGCGTACAAAGCGCTCCTCGATTTCCGTGGGGCGAAGGCGTTCAACCGAATGGCCGTGATGCTCATCTTCAATCGCCCAGCGACCGACGACTGCGGATCGGGGCACGCGATGGCCGTCGCCGAAGCCGCCGCCGCGTTCGGCGCAACGAGCCCGGCCGACCGCATGTACACGTACGTCGTCATGCTCGGGAACGGCAACGGCACGCAAGACGCGACGAACGCGCAAGCGATCGCGACGGCCGGCGGTCCGACGGGCGCGACGCAGTTCTTCGACGCGCGCACCAACCCGGCGGCAGGAGCCGCAGCGTTCAACGCCGTCGTCAGCGATCTCGGGAGCTGCCTCTACGACAAGCCGGCGAACATCGATACGGGCGCCGTCATCTCGTACACAGATCCGCTCTCGCTCCAGTCGACGAACGTCGCGTTCAGCACGGCGTGCAACGAGGCGGCGCAGAACACCGCCAATGGTTGGAACGTCGACGCGGGGCGCGTGCGCATCTGCGGAAAAGCGTGCACCGATCTCCGCACCGTCCTGTCGAACGCGGCAAACTTCGCGCTCTCGCAAAACTTGCCGGCGCCGAACATCCCGGTGACGGCGACTCAGATCTGCAAGTGAAGGCAACCAAGAGGTTGCCTTCATCCTGAGCGGCGCGCCGCGGAGGATCCCCGAAGTATCCTTACGGGCCGAACTGCATCCCGAGGTACGGCCCGAGGAACACCTGCGCCGAGCTCGCGAGGTGGTACGCAGGCGTCGCGATCGGCACCGGCGTCGCGCTGCCGCCGCCCATGTAGCGCGTCGATTCGGCCTTCGTGGCGGGTCCGCTGCCGGCGCTCTCCGCCCAGAGCATCAACCCGAGCGACAGAGCCGTCGACTGACCAAGGCGCAGATGGATCGCCGCGTCCGCGCTGATCGCCGGCGAGAAGTACCCGACTCCGTCGAACACGTCGGCATCCTGAAGGCCGCTTCCGTCCGCCGATGCCGCGCGACGCTCGGACAGCATGTACTTGTACGAGACGCCGAGACCCGCCGCGATGCTGCCGCGAATCGTGCGGCCCTGCGCCGTCGCTCGCACGCGAAGCGCGCCCATCCCGCCGAACCGGTAAATCTTGAATCGCTCGTTGCGCGCGGGCGTGGCGAGGAGCGGGTTCGATCCGTTGTGCGCCGAGCCGTCGAACGTGGCGCGCTGCTCGGTCGCGTCGAAGAGGCCGCCGAGCAGCACTTCGAAGCCGACCGGATTGAACGTGTAGCCGACGTAGCCGAACGCACCCGCGCCGTAGGGCCCGGGCGTGTCGCAGTTCGACGCGCCGAGCGACGGACAATGCGTCTCGAGCTCCGTCCCCATGCCGCCGATCCCCGCGACGCCCAAGACGCCGAAGCCGCCGTAGATGCCTTGGAAGATGCGCTCGCTCTCGCCATCCGTCGCGACGCCGCCTCCCGGACGCCTCAGCGTCACGGCCTCGGCGTAGACCTGTTTGTCGGCGAGCACGACCGACTTCTTGAACGAGTCGAAGCCCTCGCGCTTGACCTCGATGTCGTGCGGCCCGACGCCGACCTCGCCGTCGTACTTCCCTTCGCCGACGAGCTTGCCGTCGACATAGATGTTCCCCTTGCCGTCGCTGGTGCGGACTTCGAGCCTAGCGCCCGCCGTCACCGCGACGAGCTCGACGTCGAGCTTCGCGCCCTTTTGGACGTCGACGCGCTGCGCGGGCGCCGCCGAAGACGAGCTGCGAGCGGAGATCTCGTGCGGCCCAGGATCCAGCTCGCCGGTCCACGGTGCGGCGCCCACGTCGTTGCCGTCGACGATGACGCGAACCGCTTGCCCCGACTTCTCGCGCACCGAGACCGTCCCTTTGACGGCCTCCTTCGCGAGCTTCACGTCGACCGACACGACGCCACCGCCCGGCACGTCGTTCGATTTCTCGAACGCGCCGAACCCGTCCTTCGACACGCGAACGAGATGCGCCCCCGCGGCGAGACGAATGGGCGCCGTGCGCGGCGACTTGCCGAAATCGCGACCGTCGATCGCGATCGATGCGCCGGGCTCGTCGATCGAAATCGAGACGAGCCCCGTGCGCGCGCCGAGATCCTTGAGCCGTGCTTCGGCCTCTGCCTTCTGCGGGCGCTGAAGCTTGTCGCCGTACGTCTTGAGGAGATCCTCGTAGCTCGCGTACGCCTCGGGGAGCTTCTCCAGCTGGAACTGCGCGTTCGCCACGCCCATCAGCGCGAGGACGTTGTGCATCGCATCGTTCGACTTGGTGTAGTGCTCGAGCGCGACGGCCCAGTTCTTCGTGCGCGCGGCGGCGTCGCCTTCGACGAGCTGCTTACGCGCCTCGGCCGGGTCGACCTTCGCCTCACCTGCGGTGGGCGGTTGCTGCGCGAGCGCATGAGGAGCGACGCCCGCAGCGAGCGCGCCGGCGAGGATCATGGCGATGGGCTTCTTCGTGTTCACGCGCGATTCCCCCTTAGGCTCCACGCTCGAAGTTAGCGGAAGACCGCACAAGAGTGTCAGAGAGAAGTCGATCGCGCTTTCGGTCGGGGCGGCGGGTCGACGTACGCGACCTCTTCGCCGCGGAACGTTCGCAGGACCGTGCGCCCGCCGTCGCGGCGCACGACGTAGTCGGGGACGAGCGGGACTTTCCCGCGTCCGCCGGGCGTGTCGCAGATGAGCTTTGGTAACGCGATGCCGGTGAGCCGTCCTTGCAGCTCCGAGATCAGCGCGACGCCTCGCGCGAGCGGCGTCCGAAAGTGCGACGTGCCGCGCACCGGATCGGTCTGCAGAAGGTAGTACGGCCGCACGCGCGCGCGAACGAGCCCGCGGAAGAGCGCTTCGAGGGTCGCCGCGTCGTCGTTGATTCCCGCGAGGAGAACGGTCTGGTTCATCACGGGAAATCCCGCGTCGGCGAGACGCGTGCATGCTGCAATCGATTCGCGCGTGAGCTCCTTCGGGTGATTGAAGTGCGTCATGACCCAGATCGGATGGTACGGGCGCAGCGCGCGCACCAGCTCCGGTGTGATGCGCATCGGCAGCGTCACCGGGACGCGGGTCGCGATGCGGATCGTCTCGACGCTCGGGATCGCGCGAACGGCGGCGACGACGCGGACGACGCGGTCGGTCGCCATCGCGAGCGGATCGCCGCCGCTGATGATGACGTCGCGCACTTCGGTGTGCGCGCGCAGGTACGCGAGCGCAGGCGCCAGCGCGTCGAGAGACGCTGCGCCTCCGCCATCGCCGACGATCCGCGAACGCGTGCAGAACCGGCAATAGACGGCGCATCGATCGGTCGCGAGCAAGAGCGCGCGATCCGGGTAGCGCTGGACGAGATTCGGCGCGACCTCGTGCGCGACCTCACCGAGCGGATCGACGAGATCGCCCACCACGTCGATCGCTTCGCGCGCGTCGGGGATGCACTGACGCCGAATCGGGCAGCTCGGATCGTCGCGATCGCAGAGGCTGAGATAGTACGGAGTGACGCTGATCGGGAGACCCTCGCGTTCGGCGCGGCGCGCGCCTTCGACCTCGCCGGGAGAGAGTGAGAGCGCGGGGGCGAGACCGTCGACCGATGTGACGGCGTTGCGGATCTGCCAGCGCCAGTCGCGCGCGTGCTTCCGCTCAGTCATGACCGGCGTCGGTCGCCGCGGCAGGCCCCGCGTCGACGATGTCGACACGCACCGTCGCGAGCGCCGCCTCGTCGATCTGTACGGGGAACTGGATGCGAAGCTGCGCGAGGAGCGCGTCCTCGCGCGCGCGGAGCTTGTCCTGCGCGAGCCGCACGCGAATCGTGCGCTCGGCTTCTTGGAGAGTGCGCTCGTGCGCGTCGGTCTTCTGCGTCAAGCGCACGAGATAAAATTTCTCGCCGGCCTTCACGTACCGCCCGAGAAACTCGCCGACCTTCGCGATCTCGAACGCGCCCGCGCGCACCGGCTCCGGCACCTTCGGGTTATCGCCTCGCGGATCGCCCGGCGGGCTCACCATTCCGAAATCGCCCGCGAGGTCGACCGGCACGTTCGCCTTCGCCTGCGAGTCGATCGACTTCGAGCGAACGAGCTCGCCCCACTGCGTCGCGCTCGTCGTCTTCTTCGCCGCCTCGAGAACGTCCTTCGCCGTCGCCTCGTCGCGAACGACGATG
>JAYVXB010000288.1:0-45083 GCA_043785585.1 Deltaproteobacteria bacterium
CCCGCCGACGGCGTGAGGCGACCGGCGGTGTTGTTCCTTCACGGCGGCTTCGCGTGCGATCGCGAAGACTGGGTGATGTCGCAGCCGTACCGCGACGCGGGCTTCGTGGTGCTCACGCCGATGCTCCGAGGTGAAAACGGCTTGCCGGGCAGCTACTCGATGTTCTTCCACGAGGTCGACGACGTCCTCGCCGCAGCCGACGCGCTCGCGGCGCTTCCCTACGTCCAGGCAGATCGAATCAACGTCGCCGGGCACAGCGTCGGCGGCACACTCGCCTTGCTCGCAGCGATGAGCACCCGCCGCTTCCGCGCGGCGGCGTCGTTCGAGGGCTCGCCCGATCAGAAGGAGTGGGCGGCCGGACAGGCCGGCGTCATCCCATTCGATCCGAGCGACTCGGACGAACTTCGGATTCGGTCTCCGCTGGCGTTCGCCACGAGCTTCAAGATCCCGGTCCGCGCGTACTACGCGACGTCGGGGGGATTCGGCTCGTCGACAAAGAAGCTGGCCGCGTACGCGCAGGAGAAAGGCCTGGACGTCGAGGCCATCGAGGTTCCCGGCGATCACGAGACGCACGTCCCGGAGGCGATTCGGAAGAGCATCGCGTTCCTTCGAAGCAAGGAGTGACAATGCCACCTCCCAATGCCACCTTCGAGAAGCTCGTCGCGCTCTTCGAATCTCGCGCCCGCCTCGACTGACGGTGTTCCTTCTGCGCGTGAACGCGGCCGCGCGCGTCGAGCCTCAATGCGCCGTGACCGCGTCGACGCTCGATTGCCTCGCGAAGGCGCTCGAGTGCAAGCGCGAGGACATCGGGACGTACGACGATGCGCCGCGCAAACGCGCGTCCAACGGGAAGCATGTGCCGCCGCCGGCGACGACCGCGGCGCGCGCGTCGGATCGTCCGAAGATGAGCGAGCTGCGCGCGATCGAAGAGACGCTGCCGCCCGGCGAGGTGCTCGTCCTCGACGGCGAGCGCATCCCGAAGCTCACGGTGCTGAAGTACCAGCAGTGCTTCACGGCGTACCTCGCGCGCGACGGCGAGCGGTATTGGATTTCAGGGCGCGTCACGGACGAACGCGGGCTGCCGCCAGCGGAGGCGAAGCTCGTCGGCGCGATCAGCGGTGAAGCGGGGCGCTTCGAGATGCGTTACCCCGTCGGCGCCGACGGCCACGTGCTCGTCGTGACCGTCCACACGCCGACGGGCGCGCTGACGATCGCGATGCAGAACGCGGCGGAGAAGAAGACGGCGATTCGCTGCATCGTGCGGCTCGTCGCGCTGCGCGATCTCGCAGCCGGCGCGGGGTTCGCGTCGTTCGCGCGCGAGCGACCGAGCCCGTGGGCCCTCGTCGTCGAGCGCGTCATCGAGATCGCGGCGAAGACGGCGCGCAAGCGCAACCCGTCCTGAGCGCCGCGTCTGTCCGCGGACACCTCGAAATCTGTCCGGGACACCCACCCGATCGATTCCCCGGACGATTTCGCTCCCTCGACATTGGCGCGTCCTCTGCACTTCCGCGCGGCTGTGGGTCATACTCTCGCCATGACCGACGCGGCCCCCTCCTCGTCGAAGCGCTACTCGTGGGCGGACTTCATCGCCCTCGACGACGACGACCGCCGCGAACTCATCGACGGCGAGCTCGTCGAGGTCGAAGTGCCGAACAAGATTCACGAGCACATCGTCGCGGTGCTCATCTTCCATCTCATGGCGTGGGCGCGGCGCAAGCACGGCGGCTTCGCGCTCGGCTCGGGTTACAAGATCCGCATCGACGCGCACCGCGGCGTGATGCCCGACGTGCAGTTCTTCCGCGCGAGCAACCCCGACGCTGCAGGACAAGACGCGGGACTCGAGCACGGCCGACCGGATCTCGCGGTCGAGATCATCTCGCCGTCGAGCCGACGCTACGACCGCGTGAAGAAACTCGGGTGGTACGCGCGCATCGGGGTGCCCGAGTATTGGATCGTCGACGCCGAGGCGCACACGATCGAGCGCTTGGTTCTGTCTCGCGGGCGGTACGTCGTCGATGGCTCAGGCGAAGGCGTCGCAACGTTTGCTCCGAAGACGTTCCCTGGGCTCGCCATTCCGTTGGCGGAGCTCTGGACGTTGCCGGGCGCAGCCCGCGCGCGAAAACGTCGTGAAAGCCGGACGTCCCGCAACGGTAGGTGTTGACCGCACACCCACCGCGATCCATGAGTGCGACCGCCAATCGCCCCCATGGAGGGAGGCGTTGCCGTGCCCGACATACCGGGCAAAGGAGACCAACGGTCATGTTCACCAAGTCCATCTCGTTCGCGCTTAGCGCGCTCGCCATCACGGCAGCCGCCGCAACGCCGGCCTGCAGCAGCGCCGACTCGACCAAGGAGTCCGCCGCCGACACGCGGAGCGCGATCACCGTCACGAGCGCGATGATCGTCGGCTCCCTCGACTTCCCGCAGACCACCGCCACGACGACGTACACCAGCACTCCCGCCTACCGCGCTTACAAATTCGGCGGCAGCGCGGGCGACAAAGTCGACGTCTGGGTCCGTTCGAACGACGGCGACGCGCTCGCCTGGATCCTCGACGACAACTTCCACACGCTCGCGACCAACGACGACGCCAGCGCGTCGACGACGGACTCGCACATGACGTGGACCGTCGCGGCCGGCGAGACGTTCACGCACTACGTCGTCTTCCGCGATTACTACCGCGCGACCTCGCACTTCACGGTGCAATTCACGGGCACCAAGGCAACGCCCGACTTCACGTCGAGCTGCCACGTCGACGCCGACTGCGTCGTCGTCGCGAAGAACTGCTGTACGAACCTCGGCAACACGTCGGTCCTGCAGGGGGACGAGCAGGCTTACCGTGACTCGCTCCACTGTCCATCGCCGCAGATCTGCCCGCTCATCATGACTCGCAACGATCACGGAACCGCAGAGTGCAACGTCGGCACGCACAAGTGCGAATACGTTCTCCCGGCCGACGTCGCGTGCGGCGGTCGCTCGCTGAACCCGCACGCGTGCCCGACGGGGTTCTCTTGCCAAGGTCCGCAGCTCCTCGTCGACGGGCAGGGCAAGTGCCTTCAGACGTGCGGCGGCATCGCCGGGCGCACGTGCGACAACGTGACGGACACGTGCGTCGACGATCCGAACGACAGCTGCGATCCGGCGCATGGCGGCGCGGACTGCGGCGGCATCTGCAAGTCGTGCACGCCGACGAACTGCGGGATCAACGGCCGCTGGGACTCGAACACCTGCTCGTGCGTCGTGCAGCAGTGCGTCGACACCGTCGCGTGCACGCGCTACTCGCATTGGGACTCGACGGCTTGCGCGTGCGTCGCCAACCCGACGGGCTGCACGTACGACAGCGACTGTGCGTCGCCGTACGCGAGCTGCGTGCAGGATCCGAACAATCATTGCGACTGGAACCTCCTCAGCTGCAAGGGGATCTGCGTGCGCTGAGCGGGTAAGGAGCGGGGCCGTCTCTCGAGACGGTCCCGTTTCTCGTCGAGGCTGGATAGAGGACGGTGTCTGCGGCAAGGCGCGGGCGCGCCGCTCCGACGATCAGCGCGTCGTCCGTGCGCGTCGTGACGCTTCGTCGCCTTCCCCTTCGGCTTCCGACGACTGCGCCATCGCGTCTGCGTCGGCCGCGTCCGCGATCGCGATGCGCGTTTTGCCCGCGCGCGCCTGCTCGACGACCGCGAAGAGCGTCGCGGAATCGGGGGAGCCGATCAGCGCCTTCCGATCCTTTCCGCGTTCGTCGCGCCACTCGATCGAAACGCCGGTCGCTCCCATCGGCGCGTAGAGCTCGGTTCCGCCGACGGGCCGCTGCGGTGGCGCGAAGATCGCGCAACGCGTGATGCCGGCGATCGGAATCCGCACGCCGCGAAGCCCTTGCTGCACGTGGACCTCGCGCGTCGTCACGACCGTGCGGAGGACCGTCTTCGTCAGGCCGATCCACGCGAAGAACGGGACGAGCGCGTACGTGAGCCAGTGGAAAATCGCCGGGACGTTCGGCTGCCACCCGCGCAGGTACGCGAACGACGCCGCCGAGAACCCGAGGCACAAGAGCAAGCAGAGGACCGCCAGGTTTCGCGCGACGACTTTTTCGCGATGAAGCACTTCGCCGGCAGCGGCCATCTCTGCTTCGACGGGATCGGTCGGCGCGGTGCGGTGACGATCGCTCATCACACCAATGGTACTCCGACCCTCGGGGCATCACGTCTTTGGTCGGCGTCGGTGAAGTAGACTCCGCAGTCATGGAAATCGGAATCCACATCGTGAGCTTCACGGTCCGGGGAGCGCCCGCGTCGATCGCCGGCGCGGTCGGCGGGTCGGCGCGCCGCCGTCGGATGGCGATGCGTTCGCGAAGGCGATGGAGCGAAGTCCGCAATCGGATCTCGAAGCAAACCTCGCGACGCTTCAGCGCCGTGGGTTTCCGATCTTCCTCGTGCGTGCGGACGCGCCGGACGCAGCAACCCTCATCGACGTGCGTTCTCCGGGCGTGCTGGCGCAGCTCGGCAGGTGGTGGGAGCGCTCGCTCTTGCATCGCCGCGAGGGCGGCGGGTTCGGGACATGGAAGCTCGCTCGGCCGCATGGTGGGTAGTGACGCAACGGGATCATTCCGGCTCACGTGCGATGGCAGACTCGCGAAGACCCTATCCGTTCTACGGCGTCTCGGCGCGCCATTTGGATACACTCCTCGGATGAGCGTTCACCCGAAGACCACCGGTACCGCGATGCGCAAGACGTTGATCGACGTGCTCGGCGGCGTCCTCGCCGGCTCGCTCGTGCAGTGCACGCCGTCCACGCCACCCGCGACGGGTGGGGATGCCGTGTCCTCGAACACGAGCCCGACGCCCACGACGATCGTTTCCCCGACGCCCACGACGGGCGTTTCCCCGACGCCCACGACGAGCGCGACGTCGCCGAGCGGCGCAGACCCGTGCGCGAGGTTCATCGTCACGAAGTCCGCGAAGGTTCGTGTGAACGAAAAAGAGGCGTGCGATCTCCTCGGCCCGGACCCAGGCTATTCGATCCCGATCGGTCCACACACGACGCAGCCGGGCGCGTGCGAGCGGCTGTGCAAGGACACGGCGCTCTCGACGTGTCAGCTCCCCGGCGACGCATTCATGGCGTACAAGCAAAAGAACACGCACTCGAAGTGTCCGACCGGATACTTGGCCGGCGGCACCGCCGAGCTCACGTGCGAGGCGCGCATCCCGAACCCTGGTTACCTGGGAATCGAGAAATGCCCCGAGCCCGTCGGCCGGCCGCCGGCAGGCTTTCGCGCGTCGATCGCGGATGCAAAAACGATCGCGGAGTACCTCTCGAACGCCGCCGAGGTCGAGGCGGCGAGCGTGGACGGCTTTCTTGCCGTGCGTGATGCGCTCGCGCGCTTCGGCGCGCCCGCCGATCTCGTCCGCCAGTGTGACGTCGCGGCCGACGAAGAGGCGCACCACGCGGTCATGATGCGCGCGCTCGCGACGCGAAGGGGCAGCCCGCCCGTTTCGCCGACGCGCTGCGAAGTGCGAGAGACGACCATGCTCGATCTCGCGATCGAGAACGCGAGCGTCGGCGTCGTGCGCGAGACGTTCGGCGCGCTCCTCGCGCTCCATCAAGCCGAATGCGCGCCGGACGCCGATGTGCGCGACGCGATGACGACGATCGCGCGCGACGAGTGCGCGCACGCCGCCCTGAGCGCCGCCATCGACGCATGGCTCTCCACACAGCTCGATGCGTCGTCGTGGGCACGCGTCTCGGCGGCACGGCAGCACGCGATCGACGAGCTCGATCGATCGATCGCGGACGGCTCGCTCGCTCTTCCGGCGGCGCTCGGGATGCCGTCGCCCACGACCGCGCGCCGCTTGCTGGTCGCCGTCGATGCGGCGGTGTGGGCTGCCTACGGATGAACGTCGACCTTGCCCCCGTCCACTCCCTCCGATTCAGAACGCGGGATCCACCGGCAATCCACTCGGAACGCGCGTCGGGATCTCGGCGACGAATTTCGTCGGGGCCGACGGATCCGTCTGCGCCTCGAGAAACGCCACGATGTCGTCGATCTCTTCGTGACCGAAGCCTAGCGGGGTGTCGACGAGCGGATCGAGCGTCGCATCGATGGGCGCGACGTCGCGGAGCGTCGCGACGAGCTCGGGCTCGAGTGTGTCGTGGTCGTTGTCGTAGGTCCGAAGGGCTTTGTGGACGTCATTGAAGTGCGCGACGAAATCGCGGAGCGATAGATACGCGCCGTCGTGCCCGAATGGCCCGTGGAGCGCAACGTTGACCATGGTGGGCGTGCGGAACTTGTAGCGGTCGGCCGGATCGTTGGTCACGCGCGCACGACCGAAGTCGTCGGTCCCGCCGTTGACGACTTCGCCGTCCCCTTTGCCCGGTCCGAACTGGGGCACGCCGACGTTGTGGAAGCCCCCATCGGTGCCCATGTCGCCTGAATGGCATGTTCCGCAACGGGCCTTACCGTAAAAGAGGAGCGCCCCGCGCTTCGCCGAATCGCTTATCACTCTCTTGTCGGCGTGCCTGTCTCTCGTCACGACGCCGCGGACATACGAAAACCATGGAGTGTCCACGACGAGGAGGTGAGCCTCGTACGCTCCAATCGCGATGGCAATCCGAGCCGGCGTGACGGCGCCGTCGCCGTAGGCGTTCGTGAAGAGCGCGACGTACTCCGGGATCTCGCGGATGCGCGCCGCCAGCGACTCGCGTACCTGAAACGTGGTTTGACCGGGGAACGCAGTGCCACGCATCTCGGCGACGCTCGTCTCGGGGAACATCGCCTGCGCAGCGATCGCGTTCGTGACGTCGGTGTGCACGCCGTCGGGTGTCGCGCAGCCCTGCGACGGATCGTTCGGATTGACCATCGAGACGCGGCCGTCCCAAAACTGAACGTTGAACAATCCCGAGTTCCAGATCGGCGGGGCGTTGCGGGGAATCACGGGCCCCGAGGTGCTGCTCCTCGCCCGGGCAGGGCCAACGCCGCGGGCCCCCACGCCGCGCGAGAGGCGCATGCCGTCGCCCGCGCTCTCGGACGGAAAGTGGCAGGTGACGCACGCCATGTTCATCTCGCCCCCCATGATCTTGTCGAACGCGAGGTTCCGTCCGAGCTCGACGAGCGCAGCGGGGGGAGTCGCGAGATTCTTCGCGGGATCGCCCGTGAGGGCATTGTCCTCGATCACCCGTTCGAGATGCCTGTCGAGGTGCCTGCTCCTCCTCTCGCCTTTCGCTGCCTGCGAAGAATCCGAGGTCATCGTCTCCGATGGCGAGCCCAGATCGCTCGAGGAGGGACTGCCGCCGCCGCATGCAGCCAGGGCAGCAGATGCCAGCAGGACCGACGTTGCGAATGCACCATCGAACGACAATTTCATAGACACTCTCCAAAAAGAGGCGCGCGATTGCGCCGGCTGCGATCGCCGCGTGAGTGCAAAGGACGTACTCAACCGTTCTTCAACGCGGTTTCACCCTTTGATTTGCGAGCGAGCGGGTGCTGCTGCTCCGCCTCTGTCGCGTTTCTTTACGCAAGCCGAGCGCAAAGCCGCCACGCAAGGCCGTCTTGCCCCGTGGCGTCCGCGCCACCGGCCTCGCGTCCTTCCCGATCACAGTCGCGACGTTCGATCGTCGCCGTCACGACCGCGCGCGCGCAGGCAACGACGCCACGACGCGCGCCAGCTCGGTCGCGATCTCCGCCTTGTTCAGAACGCACCAGACGCCGAGCCGCCGAGCCTCGTCGCGGAGCTGCGCCGTCGGGTTCCCGGAGAAGATCACCACCGGCAGCTCGGGTCGCAGCGACGCGGCGTCCTTCGCCAGATCGAGCCCGGACAGGTACGGCATGTTGAAATCCAAGACCAGAAGGTCGAAGCATTCCGGCGCCGCCCGCAGGGCCGCGAGCGCCTCGCGAGGATCGGTGAAGGCCGTCACCGAGCAGCCGTGGCGCTTGAGCAGTCGCTTCACGACGGTGACGATCGGCGTCTCGTCATCGACGTAGAGGACGTGCGTCGCCGCGGCGGGTGCGGGTCGCCACGAGCCGCCGGTGGCCTTTGCGAGGAGGCTCGCCGCGTCCTGCGCCTCCGGCATTTTCGGGAGGTACACGCGCACGGTCGTTCCTCGCCCGGGGGCTGTGTCGACCTCGATCGCGCCGTGGTGCGCCGCGACGATCCCCTGGACGACGGAGAGGCCGAGCCCCGAGCCCTCACCGAAGACGCGGGACGTGAAGAAGGGCTCGAAGATGCGCGCGCGCGTGGCGGCGTCCATGCCGATCCCGTTGTCGCGGACGCTCAGCACGACGGCGACGCCTGGCAGGATGCCCGCCGGCAGCGGCGCGTTCGTCGGATCGAGATCGCGCTGCGTGACGCGGACCTCGATGCGCGCGGCGCCACTCGGTCGATCTTCCAGCGCATGCCATGCGTTCGTGCAGAGGTTCATCACGACCTGATGCATCTGCGTCGCGTCCGCCAGGACCAACGGAAGACCTTCGTCCACGTCAGTCGAGAAAGCGACGCGACTCGGGATCGCCGCCCGCATCAAGCGGGTCGCTTCGAGGACAACCTCGCCGAGCTTCACCGGGCGAAGCTCTCTCGGCTGCCGCGAGCTCAGAGAGAGGAGCTGCTCCACGAGCTCCTTCGCACGCACCGACGCGAGACGGATGTCGTCCAGGCTTTCGAAGGCCGGGTGCTCTCTCGGTATCATCTCGAGCACGAGGAACAGATTGGCCATGATGGCGGCCACGATGTTGTTGAAGTCGTGCGCGACGCCGCGCGCCAGGACGCCGACGGAGTCCGTCTTGTGCGCATCTCGCAGGCGCGCTTCGAGCTCCACGCCCACGCGCCGCTGATGCTCGCGTTCGGTGACGTCCTCGTACCAGCCGACGACGCCGATCAACTCACCGCCTTCGCCTCGGAGCGGTGCTTTGTGCGTCTCGCACACGCGCTCGAAACCGTCCGCCGTGCGCTGCGTCTCGAGGATTCCGATCAGCGGCTCGCCGCTGGCGATCACTCTGGGGTCGTCCGCTTGAAATCGGGCGGCTTCCTCCGGCGTCCAGGGGAGATCTTCGTCGCGAAGACCCTCGATCGCGGAGGCCGTCAGCCCGCAGCGCAGCGCTTGTTCGCGGTTGGCGCCGAGATACCGCGACCCGATGTCTTTCCAAAAGATGGGGAACGGGAGCGCATCGAGCACGCCGGATACCAAGACGAGCTTTCGCCGAAGCGCCGCGACCTCGGTTCGGAGTGCAGAGAGCTCGTCGCAATCGTCCGTTTTCGTCACTCTCGCTGAAAGCTAGCACGTCGTGCACGGTCGGCTTCCGCGCCGCCGCCGCGCGCGTTCCGACGAGCCTCGGCAAGCCTCTCGCGGCGCGATCGATGCCTTGACGCTCCCGGCGCAAGCTGGTCTCGTCCGGCCCATGTCGCCCGACTCCAAGCGCGCGCCGCTTCCGCTACTCGTTGGCGTCGGATGCATCTCCGCGGCGATCCTGATGGTCGAGCTCGCGCTGACGCGGATCTTCTCCGTGACGATGTTCTACCACTTCGCCTTCCTCGCCGTGTCCATTGCCCTCTTCGGACTCTCGGCGAGCGGCGTGTACGTCTACGTCTTGCCGCGGTTGCACTCCGCGCAAAGACTCGAGCGCCACCTGCGACGCTACGCGCTCGCGTTCGCCGTGGTGACCCTTCTCTCGACCGTGGTGCTGCTGCAGATCCCCGTCACGCTCGATCCGGGCAAGAGGACGCTGTGGCTGATGGTGAAGATCTATCTCCTCGGCGCGGCCCCGTTCTTCGTGGGTGGCGCCTGCATCACGCTCGCCATTTCGCGACTGCATGGCGACATTCATCGCGTCTACGCCGCCGATCTGACGGGCGGCGCGCTGGGTTGCATGCTGCTCATTCCGTCGTTGAACCTCCTCGGCGGACCGGGCGCGATGGTCGTGGCCTCCACGCTCGGCGCGGCAGCGGCGGCGCTCTTCGCGTTCGCGGACGCGAGCTCGCGGCGATGGCTTTGGATGCTCCCGCTCGCCGCGGCGCTCTTCGGCCTCGTCGCCCAAGCACGACAGCCGTGGCTCGATGTTCGATGGACGAAAGGGTACGAGCGCGCGTCCATTTTCTCGAAATGGAATTCGTACTCGCGCGTCGCGGTCTACCGCGAGGGGCACTCCGACTGGGGACTCTCGTCGACGTGGAAGGGTCCGCACCCCGACACGCTGTTCATGGATATCGACGCGTCCGCCTCCACGCCGATCCTCCTCGCCAAGAGCATCGACGACGTCGCGTTCCTCAACAACGAGATGACCGCGTTCGGTTACCGCGTCATGCCCACCGGAGGACGCGCGCTCGTGATCGGGTCGGGCGGTGGACGCGATCTCTGGTCCGCGCTCGTCTTTGGCGCGTCGCGCGTCGACGGCGTCGAGGTCAATCCGATCATCGTCAACGACGTGATGGGCAATCAGTTTCGCGCCGAGTCGGGCAACATCTACAATCGTGACGGCGTTCATGTCGTCGTCGACGACGGACGCAGCTACGTGCGCCGCTCGCCCGACAAATACGATCTCATTCAGGCGTCGCTCGTCGACACGTGGGCGGCCACCGCCGCGGGCGCTTTCGCCCTGACCGAGAACAACCTCTATACGGTCGAAGCGTTCGTCGCGTACTTGAGTCATCTCACGCCGAACGGCGTGCTCGCGATGTCGCGATGGGAGCACGATGGTCTGCGCCTCGTCGCGCTCGAACGCGAGGCGGCGACGCGCGTCGGCTGGACGACGATCGCCGATCGGTTGTTCATCGTGCAAAAGGAGCTGCTCGCCACGTTCGTGCTCAAGGCTTCGCCGTTCAGCGACGCAGAGATCCAGCGTCTCGCGAACGCCGCGACCCAGCTGCAGTTCCACGTCGTCTACGCACCACCGACGAGCGCAGGAGGGCCGCGCGGCGACAGCGACTACGAGCGCCTCTTGCACGCCCCCCATCCTCAGGCGATCTACGACGCGCACGCCAGAGACATCTCTCCGCCCGTCGACGATCGACCCTTCTTCTTCCAGGAGCTCAAGGGACGCGATCTCTTCCACGAGTTTCGCACCGGCGATCCGCTCGCCGGTACCAACGCGCTCTTCACGCTGCTCGGCATCTCGATGGTGCTCGTGCTTTTGTTCATCGTCGGGCCGCTCGCGCTGTTTGCGCGTTCGCGTACGCCGTCGAGCGGTGACGCGCCCGAGGGCGGAGTCTCGCGACCGCTCCTTTATTTCGCCTGCCTCGGAGCGGGCTTCATGATGATCGAAATCGGCTTGATGCAGCGCTTCGTCCTTCTGCTCGGCCACCCCGTCTATTCACTCACCGTCATCCTCTTTACGCTGATGCTAGGTGGCGGCGCGGGCAGCGCGATCAGCCGCCGGTTCGGTGACGCGCGTCGTGCCCTATGGGCGATTCCGGCCATCATCGGTGTCAGTATGTTGTATGCGCTCGCACTGCCGTATGTCTTCGAAGCGTGCATTGCCTGGTCGCTTCCGGCGCGGATCGCGCTCTCGGTGGCGTTCCTCTTACCGCTCGGTGTGCTGCTCGGGATGCCCCTCCCCGCGGGCGTGAGGATGGTGGCGGAGCGTCGTCCCGCGCTGCTCGCGTGGGCGTGGGGGATCAACGGCGCCTTGTCGGTCGCGGGCGCGACGGCGGCGATCTTGATCGCGATTCTGTGGGGCTTCTCGGCGGTGGCGGCGAGTGGCGCGATCGTCTACGCGGCGGCGTTTGCAGTCGGACGAGGGATGGCGCGGGTCGACGTGCGGACGGCGGACGGCGGACCGGAGCTACTGACTTCGCAGGAGTGAGCGCTCGATCGTACGTGCTGCTCCCGTCGTGACGGCGGCTCAGTTTCCGAAGCCCACCGCGAACGTCGCTGCGACGCGCTTCACGAATGCATATCGAGCAAGCGTCGGTCCACGCGAGCGCGGTCACTCGATCGGGTGACGTGAGGGTGATGCGCGGCGGGTTTGTCGAGATCGAGTTGTCTTCGCGTGACGACAGTGGCGCGATCGAGATACGCGCTCCCGGGCTACGCCTCTCGAGCCGGCATCGCTCCGCCTCGTCGATCTCGCAACCGTCGATCGCGATCGCGTCAGGTGCGCGGCTACATCGCCGTGCGAAGAGCATGGCCGCGATTCCTCTCTCCGTGTCCGTTCCAGCGAAGCCCCAAGCGATGAGCACGAGCGTCCTCGAGCGCGCGCTCGTCGCGCTGCTCGACAGCTACGCCGGGGTGTTCAAGGGGCTCGTCGAGTACGAGAAGAAGTCGGCCTGCGCGAGGCGGTGACCGTCGCGAACCGGACCGCATCAGGACCGTCATCAGCGTATCGTGAAGATTCCCGAGCCATGGATACGCATCGAAGCGCCCCGCAACCCGAGCATCGCAGTCTCGATCTGCGCCTCGAGCCGTTCACGACGGCGATCCTCTTCGGCTTCGTAGCGCCGTTCTTCCTCGTCCCCGGTGCGCTCTTCGCCTTCGGCATGCTCCGAGCGCTCGCGTCGCAGGTCACGATGACCGCGATCTTGATGGCGCTCGCCGGGATCGTCTTCGCCGGCCTCGGCGCGCTTCTCGCGTACGCCGCCTACCGCATCTTCACGACGGGTGTGAGGTTCATCGTGACGCCCGACGCGCTCGTCGTGGAGTGGCGTCGTCTCGGCAAGGTGCTCAAGACCGAGAAGGTGCCGCTCGGCGACGTCGTCGACATCGCGGTCAGCGACGAGCCGTCGTCCGGCGACGAGCGCTACTACGGTCTCGTCCTCGGGACGCGTCTCGGAGAGATCACACTCACGGACGGCAAATCGTCGCAGCAGTGGGGCTACATCGAGAGCCGCAAGAAGCTGGCTGCGTTTCTCCAGGTACCGGAGCGATGAGCGTCACGCCGGAACGATCTTCACCCGCGGCATCGACGGCGTCCCTCCCGCGCCGAGGAGCGCGATCATCACGTACTCCTCGGCCGTCTTCTTCGGCCCGCTCGTTCCGGTGAGCGCGCGGTAGAGCGCCTTCACGCGGCGCTTCTTGTAGCTCGTGTAGAACGCTTGCGCGCCTTGGCTCTGCGACATCCATGACGGCTTCGCGCGTCCGAGCAGCTCGCGCGCTTCTTCGAGCGTCACGCAGCTCGCGGTCTTCGTCGTCATGTGCTCGCGCAGCTTCACGATCTCTTCGTGGGACAAGCCGAAGATGAGCTCTTCGAACGCGAGCAGCTGCTCTTGGTCCACGTCGTCGCCGCCGAAGTAGTCGAGGAAGCGATGGTCGCGCGCCTCGTGGAAAAGCTGAAACGCCTCCTGCGTGCCGAGCATCGTCCCGAGCACCGGGAGCACGCGCGCTCGCGCACGCCAAACCGACTCGAGCAGAGGCGCGAAGTCGTCGACCTCGATGTGCAAGCGCTCTTCCCAGATCCGAAAGAGCGACCTTGCGGCGCCGGCCTTCACGCTGTCCGACGCATCGGCGTCGGTGACGATCGCGACGAAGAGCTCCTCTCCGAGCTTCGTGTAGATCGACTGGCCGAGCTCCTGCTCGATGCGCTGACTGAGCTCGACCGGCGCGTCGAGCGGCTCGAGCGCGTACCCGAGCGCCTTGAAGAAATTGATCTTGGCGATGAGATACGCCTGTCCGACGACGGCCTTCGTCGGGATGTGCAGATCGAGATCGTAGTCCGGCACGCGGCAGAGGAGCTCGACGAGCGTCTCGCCGGATACGTCGCGTCGCCCACGCGCGTGCCACGACATCGTGATCGACGGGCTGTCGCGGATCGTCTCCGCGATTTGGCGGAGACGCTTTAGGCTCGCGCGGAGCACCGACGCTTGCTCGGCGTTCGCCGCGGAGATCGCTGCGAGCGCGTGCTCGACGAGCGCCTGCTCCGCGCCATCCAAGAAGAACCACTCGAGGCTCGTCGCGGCGTCCACTCGTGCAGGGTAGCGCGGCGCGAATATGGAATCCTATGGATACGTCAGCGGGGCGCGATGCACGCGTAAGACGCTCTCTTCCGCCGGCACGCCGAGGCGAAGCGGGAATCCGTAGTGTCCCGTTCCCCGATGAACCCACATTCGATCTTTGCCGCGCGCCCAAAAGCCGTGGTCGGGAATCTTCAAACCGAAGAGACGGAGGAACGTCCACGACGAGCCCAGGCTCAAGAGCCCCACCTGACCGCCGTGCGTGTGGCCGGAAAGGACGAGATCTCCCTCGCCCTCCGGAAGATGCTTGAAAGCGCCGGGATCGTGCAGCATCACGATGCGGGTCATCCCCGGCTTGCGGGGGTGCTCGGCGCAGACGCGCGCGAGGTGCACGTCGCGTCCGCGCCAGACGAAATCCATCCCGACGATTTGCACGCGACCCGCGTCGGTATCGATCTCGTGCGAGTCGTCGACGAGCAGCTTGATGCCGTTCTCCGCCATCGCGCGCGCGACGACCTCGGGCGCCTCGTGGTCGTGGTTGCCATGACAAGCGAAGACGCGGCCCGGCATCGCGCGGAGCGGCTCGAGCGCGCGGAGCAGCAGATCCGGATCGCTCTGCGATTCCATCGTGAGAAAATCGCCGGTCAGAAGGACCAAGTCCGCCTGCACGTCGACCGCGCGCTGCGCGATCTCGCGAAGGCGCGCGACGCTCATGAACGGCCCCAAGTGCGGGTCGGAGATCTGCACGATGCGAAGTGGCCGCTCCTCGCGCGCGGCGCCGTGCGGATGCGGGATCGGTACGGTGGCGTCGTGCCATTCGCCGACGACGAGATCGATCTCTTCGCGTTTGGTCGTGAGCGATTGCACGAGCCCCACCGCCGCCAGCGCGTAAGGCAGCCACGGCGCCCATGGCGACAGACCCAACGCGAAGAGCACCGCCCACGGCAGCGCGAGCAGCGTGCCCGCGACGGCGAACGAAGCGGGCCAGCTGACGAGCACGCGGAAGAGGAGCGAACGCATGCGCGGGCGCGCGAGGGCGAGGAAGTTGAAGTACACCGCCACGTGCAGCCACGTCACGACGGGCATCACGACGGCGAAGTGCGGCGCGATAGCGAGCGCCGACAGCGAGTAGATGCCGAGGAGCACACCCACGAACATCGCGAACGGTCGCGTGCGGCCGAAGTAGGCGACGGCGACGACCGTGACCCAACCGCCGACGGTGAGCGCTGCGAACCAGGACATCTGATTCACTAGGATGCCCCAAAGGCGCCGTCGGTGTCAGTCCTCACGTCCTTCGGACAAAGACCCGCTACAATCCCGACAATGAAGCCGCGCCGTTTCACGCTTGCCGCTTGTGCCCTCGGTCCGCTCGTCGCGTTCGTCTCGTGCAGCTCGTCCAAGGACACGCCCGCGCAGCCCGCCGACGGCGGTGCCGACGCGACGGAAGACGCGGGCGATCGCATCGTGCCGCCGACGCCGCCCGAGTGGGACCGCCCGATCACGCGCCCCGACGACGCGACCGCCAAGACGAAGCGCGCGTCGTGCGGCTTCGCGCGCGGCGCGATGCCCGCCGAGACGCTCGGCGCGTCGGTCCCGATCGACAAAGACATTCCGATCGAGACGATCGTCGTCATCATGCAAGAGAACCGCTCGTTCGATCACTACTTCGGCCACTTGAACAAGTTCGCGAAGCGCACCGACATCGAGTCGGCTCCGGACACCGCGTCGAACCCCGACACGATCGCCGGCGGCGGCACGATGCATCCGTGGCACCACGCGGATCATCTGTGCAACTCGGACACGAACCACGAGTGGGATGGATCGCACCTCGAGTACGACGACGGAAAGAACGACGGCTTCGTCGAAGCGAACACGAAGCCAGGCGGCGAGCCCGGCGATCGCGCGATGGCGTGGCTCGATGAGCGCGACATCCCCTTCTACTACAACCTCGCCAACACCTTCGGCATCGCCGACCACTACCACTGCTCGCTCCTCGGTCCGACGTGGCCGAACCGGATGTACTTGTACGGCGCGACGAGCTTCGGAACGGCCGACAATTTTTTCCCGAACCTCACGGGGTACGGTTTTCCCGACGGCAAGGACGCCACTGTGTTCGACGAGCTCCAGCGTCGTCACGTCTCGTGGGGCGTGTACTCCGACGGAGGACCGCCCGGGCTCGGCGTCCTCTATAGCGCGACCGGCGTCAATCGCTGGGGGAAGCCCGCGCCGATCTACGGCTACATGCAGGACTTCCTCGTGCAAGCCGCGGCCGGGACGTTGCCGCACGTCGTCTTCCTCGACGCGCACATCGGCGCCGAGGGTCCCGCGCAGAACGACGAGCACCCGCCCGCCGATCCGCAAGTCGGGCAGAAGTTCATGAGCGACGTCGTGCACGCGCTGATGAAAAGTCCTCAATGGGGGAAGCTCGCGCTCTTCATCACGTGGGACGAGAACGGCGGCTTCTACGATCACCTGCCGCCACCGGCCGCGTGCGCGCCCGACACGTCGCCGCCGATGGGATCGAACGGCCCGCTGCCCGGCGCCTTCGATCGCCTCGGCTTCCGCGTCCCGATGCTCGTCGTCTCGCCGTACGCGAAGAAGGGATACGTCGCGCACACGACGTACGATCACTCGAGCATCACGCGCTTCATCGAGACAAAATTCAAGCTGCCGGCGCTCACCGCGCGCGACGCGAACGCCGACATCCCGACGGAGATGTTCGACTTCCAAAACCCGCCGTACGTGACGCCGCCGACGATCGCCGAGCCGACGGTCGATCCGACGCTGCTCGACTACTGCACGACGACGTACAAGAAGTAGCTCGCGCCGATAACGCAGCGCTCGTCTTCCCTGCTTCGTTCACGGGTGCCGGCGCGAGTGCTCGCTGGACATCCCGCTCGACCCTAGGCCGTCGCGACGACGTCGACGACACGCGATCGCGAGGAGCGCACCGCCGAGCAGCGCGACGCCTCCGCGCGAGCCGGCGTCGCCCGCGACGAGCGCGCACCCGGAGTCGCCGCCTGTGTCGGCGTTCGGAGTGACGCCGCCGGTCGACGCGTCGCCACCTCCGGGACCGACGCCCCCCTCACCCGTCACTCCGCCGTCGGGCAATCCGGTTCCTCCATCGCCCGTCGGAGAGACCGCGACGTCGAGCGCGGCGAACAACTGGTCGCGCGCCGACTCGAGCTGCGCCGGCGACTTCGCGCACTCGTACGCCTTCGGGAAGAGCCCCGCCGCCGTCGACGTCGCGAGCGCGGCGTTCGTCTTCGCGACCATCGCGAGGTACTCGTAGTCCTCCATGCCTTCGCGAATCAGCTTCATCCGAATCGACTCGATCGGAATGTCCTTCGTCCCGCCGACGATGGTCGGCTTCCCCGGATAAAAAATCGTTCCGTCGCCCGATCCGCTGAACGCGCATTGGCCGCCGTCGTTCCACGCCGTCGCGAGCTGGTAGTCGGTCGCGAAGTAGAGCTCTCCCGTCACCTTCTCTTGCCAAGCGACCCACCCGAACGCGCGATCTTGCACGCCGCTCGAGTCGATCACGCGCTGGGGCCATCCGGTGTACTCGACGCCGGGCGACGGCGTGCCGCAGCCGCCGCAGCCGTGCTGATCGCACGACTGGTACATCCAGATCTTGCGATTCGCCTTCGCCGCCATCCACGTGTCGTACTTCGCGCGTTGATCGCCGTCGTAGCCAGAGCCGGGACGGCCGTACATTTGGTCGAGGACGGGGACGAAGATGTCGATCTTGTCCTGGGCCGAAAACATCTGTGCATCTTGCAACGACGTCGTCAGGCAAATCTGCGCGGCGGAGTCCGCGGTGTGAAGCGCGGCGCTGTCGCTCGAGAACGTCGTCCACGTCGATGCGTTCGAGCCGGGCTCGTCGACCGGGTAGTAAAACAGGCGTTCGAAGAAGCCTTTGCTCTTCGCGTACGTGATCCACGGACCGAGTGAGCTGTTGCCTCCGTCGAGAACGACGGTCGTGAGCTTGGCGCCAACGAGACGCGTCGGGCCGGTGCCGTTGATGAGCGGGAGCACGTACTTCTCGAACGGCGCGAGGCTTCCGCCGAACGGCGGTTGAAAATCCGTGTTGCTGATCGTGATGCGATGGTCGAGCGCGGCGCGCAGGTAGAGCTCGCGGATGGCGTTCGCGGCATCTTCGGTCGCGCAGAACGGATACGCGCCGCCGCAGTGCGCTTGCGGGGCGCCGCCGAAGTCCATGCCGTACGCGCTCGTGAGCGTCGCGGTGCTCGGGAGGACGAAGTTGCCGACGTGGAGCTTCACGGGGACGGACGCCTGCATCGCGCCGCCGACGTCGATTTCGATCGTGCCTGCGTAGTCGCCGGGCGCTTGATCGATCGGCACGAGGACGTCGACCCAGACGACGCGCGTCTGGTTCGCGGGGACGGTGACGGGGAAGGCGTTGCGCTTCTCGCCGACGTACGTGTCGATGTCGGGGACGAGTGGATCGGGCCAGAGTCCGGCGGCTCCTTCGTCGTTCGAAGGGGTGCCGACGTTGTAGTAGCGCTCGATGTAGAGGGTGACGTTCGCGTCCGGGATCTTCGCGCCGCCGGGGCCCGCGAGCGAGAGAGAGAGCTTCGCGCTCACCGCGGCGACGTCGGTACCGCCAGCGCGCAGGACGATTTGAAACGCTTCGAGCTCGTTCTTCGCCGCCTTGATCGAAGCGCCTGGCGTCGTCGCCGGGTTGTCGGCCGGGCGCACCTTCAGCGTCGAAGGCACGACGCCAACGGTGAGATTCGCGGCGCGCGCGTCGGCCGCCGCGAGGAGAATGAGGAGCGTCGAGGCTGCGGCGAAGACGGTCGAATGGCGCATCGAGGTCCCTTTCCCAAATCGCGTACCGCGCCGGCGCGCGCCTGCGCGGCCGGATTCCCAGGGGATCGTAGCCTGCCTGGTGTCTCTTCAGGGAGACAGGTCGTCGCCGCGGGTGACACCCGCAGTATCCTTCGTACGTAGGGACCGAGAGCCTTCCGGATCGAGCGCCCGCTCCGCCAGGCGACGCGCACCCGAGCTGCTACCGAATGATGGATCTGCGTCGCGTAAGGGTGGAAGGAGACGAGCGATGATCGAGCTTGCTGTCGGGGAGCTGCGTCTTCGTCCGGTGAGCGCCGCAGATCTCGGCGTCGTCACGAGCCTCGGCGCGGACCCGCGCGTGATGGCGTCGCTCGGCGGTCCGATGTCCAGCGACGCATGCGTCGCGTGGATGGACAAACAGCTCGCGCACTGGCGCGCGCACGCGTTCGGTCGCTTCGTCGTCGAGCGCGACGGCGTCTTCGTTGGCCTCGTCGGTTTGAGCCGGACGGACTACGACGCGGGGTTCACGCCCGGGATCGAAATCGCGTGGCGCCTCGCCTTCGATCACTGGCGCAAGGGCTACGCGACGGACGCGGCGCGCGCCGCGATCCGCGACGGCTTCCAACGGCTCGAGCTCGACGAGATCGTCGGGGTCACGACGCCCGCCAACGAGCGCTCGCGTCGCGTCATGGAACGGCTCGGCATGGTGTTCTCGCCAACGGACACCTTCGAGCACCCTCTCGTGCCGGAGGGGGATCCGCTGCGGACGCACGTCGTCTACCGGCTCGCTCGGAGCGTTCGCGATCCCTGAAGCCTTCGAATCATGTGCACACCTCTCCGTTCGCTCCGAACGAGAGAACGCGCGGGCGGGCGCGAGCTTGCGGTCCCGTGCTGCACGTCCTGCCGTCCGGCCTGACGCGCGCGTCGTCCATTCGGGTGTGCTTTCCGTACTTGCACGCCACACGGGTTCGGGTGGAGGCTCGCGCCTCACCAACTGCCAGAGAGGCGATCATGAAAATCGAGATGCGCGTCGTCGGAGTCGTGATGCTGGGTGCTTTGGCGATGCTCGGGGGGTGCGGCAAAGAGAGCGGCGCGGCGGGCGCGGCATCGGGCTCCGCCACGAGCAGCGCGGCAGCGACGGCGCCGGCGACGGCAGCCGCGACGACGGCGGCCGCACCGCCCGCCGAGAAGATCACCCCGTCGAAGAAAGCGCCGTTCGAGACGTTGATGTTCAAGGAGACGCCGACCAAAAACGACAAGGGTTGGCCGAAGTTCGACATGTACAACCTCGGCGACAAGACCGTCGGCTTCGCGGCGCTCTACGGCTACGCCTACGACGCAGCCGGCAAGCTCGTCGCGCGCACCGAGACGCCGCTCAGCTGGAACGGCAAGCTCGCCGCGGGCGAGAAGTCGACGTGGGCGGTGGAGGTCGGGCGCTCGGAGAAAGCGCCCGTGCCGGCGACAGCGGTCGCGTTCGAGATTTGCTACGACAGCATCTCGTACGACGGCGACGCGAAGAGCACGAGCGACAGCAAGCGGTGCACCGCGACGCGGGCGAAGGGGGCGAAGTAGGCGACGTAGGTTGCGGTAAGCGCCGCTCCCTTCATCACGAAATCACTGGTCTCGCGCGGCGCATCCCGCATATTCACCGTGACGGTGCGCGCTTGAAGCCATCCCGCGCCGCGGAGGCCTCGTGAAGAAGATCCTCGTGGTCGAAGACGATCCGGTCAACGGTTACATCCTCCTCGATTTTCTCCAAGCTCATGGCTATCAGACGTCGCTCGCGCGCAACGGCGCCGACGGCGTCCTCGCGTTCGAGAAGGATCATCCGGACATGATGATCGTCGACGTCCTCTTGCCGTTGAAGAACGGCTTCGAGGTCTGCTTCCAAGTGAAGCGCACTCCGGAGGGCGACAAGATGCCCGTCCTGATGATGAGTGCGATCTACAAGGATCTCGAACACGCGCAGGAGTACACGAAGAACGGGCTCAACGCGCAGGGGTTCCTCGTGAAGCCCTTCGATATGTGGGAGCTGCTCGAACGCGTGCGCTCGCTCGTCGGGCCCGCCGAGCAGGCGTAGAGCCGCGCGGAAGCGGAGAGACAGCGATGCGCTACCCGTCGTTCGTCGCGGAGATGGCGCTGCCGGAGAACCGGTCGCGGCTGTGGTCCAGCGTCACGTCGGGGTACGTGCTCGCGTTCGCGTTCATCGCGCTCGCCGTCGCGGCGGACCTGGCGCACGTCGTTCAGTTCTCGAGCAGCTTCTACGCACTGCTCGCGTTCAAGCTGACGACGAACACGCTCGCTCTCTTCGCGATCCGACGCAATCGCCTCATGCTCGAAGCCACCGGCGTCAACGTCTTCGCCGACATGCTCGCGATGACCGGCGCGATCTACCTCACCGGCGGCGAGCTCTCTCCGCTCTTCCCGGTCTACGCGATCGAGATCACCGTCGTCGCGCTCCTCAGCAACGTCGGGCTCACCGTCATCTCGACCGGGATCGTCCTCGCGCTCTACACGACGATGACGCTCCTCGTTCACAACGGCGTCCTCCCGTCGCATCCGCCGCCGGTCGTCACGTCGGGCGGGATCACGCGCTCGTACGTCGCGATCGATCTCGTCTATGCGTTCTTCGTCCTCGCGGTGCCGACGTTCTTCACGGCGCGCATCCTCGCCAAGCTCCGCGAGAAGCAGCGCGCGCTCGAAGCGCGGACCGCGGCGCTCATCGAGGCCGGCAAACAGAAGAGCCAGTTCATGGCGAACGTCACCCACGAGCTTCGCACGCCGATCCACGGCATCTGTGGGCTCAGCGATCTCGTCGAAGGCGGAATCTACGGACCCGTGACCGACAAACAGCGAGAGGCTACGCGCGGGATCAAGCGAAGCGCGAAGTCGCTCCTCCAGCTCATCGACGATCTCCTCGAGCTCGCACGCGCGGACGCCGGCAAGCTCGCGTTCAAGCCCGAGGACGTCGACGTGCGCGAGCTCGTCGAGCAGGTCGTCGCGAGCGTGCGGTGGATGCAAGGGACGAAGGATCTCGCGATCGCGATCGAGCTCGACGACGATCTGCCGGAGGTCTTCACGGATCCACGCAAGCTCGGGCAGATCGTGCTGAACCTCTTGTCGAACGCCGTGAAGTTCACGCCCGAGGGTGGGAAAATCGTCGTTCGCGCACGACGCCACGCCGACGACGCGGTCGCGATCGAGGTCGAGGACAGCGGGATCGGGATCGCCGTCGCGGAGCAGGCGCGCATCTTCGAGGAGTTCCGGCAGGTCGACGGCTCGGCGGAGCGACGCTTCGGCGGGATCGGCCTCGGGCTGGCGCTCGTGAAGCGTCTCGCCGATGCGATGCAGGCGACGATCGCGTTGCGGAGCGAAGAGGGGCGCGGATCGACGTTCACCGTCGTCGTACCGGGGCGCGTCGCGATGAACGAAGACGAGACGACGCAGCTGAGCGCGTGAGCGCTACGCGCGCGCGAGGCCGACGGGACAGGCCACGCCGGTTCCGCCGATGCCACAGTAGCCGTCCGGATTCTTGGCGAGGTACTGCTGGTGGTAATCCTCGGCGTAATAGAAGTCGGGCGCGTCGACGATCTCGGTCGTGATCGCGCCGAAGCCCGCGGCAGCGAGCACCTTCGCGTACCCGTCGCGCGACGACTCGGCGGCGGCACGCTGCTCGGCGTCGAAGCAGTAGACGCCGGAGCGGTACTGCGTGCCCGCGTCGTTGCCTTGCCGCATGCCTTGCGTCGGATCGTGATCTTCCCAGAAGAGCTTCAGCAAAGCCTCGTAGCTGATCAGCTTCGGATCGTAGACGACGCGAACGACCTCGTTGTGTCCGGTCGCGCCGCCGCACACCTCGCGGTACGTCGCGTTCGGCGTGAGGCCGCCCGCGTAGCCGACCTGCGTCGAGACGACGCCCGTCGCTTGCCAGAATTTCTTCTCGGCACCCCAGAAGCAGCCCATCCCGAACATCGCGAGCTTCGTCCCCGCCGCGAACGGCGGCTCCATGCGCGCCCCGTTGACGAAGTGCTTCGCGGCGACGGGCATCTTCTCGGCGCGGCCCGGCAGCGCCTCTTCCTTCGACGGCATCCTCAGTCGTCCCATGGTCTCGCAGCTTAGCCGAAAGCGAGGAAGGTGCCCGAGGCGCGCCGCGTACAACCGAGCCATGAAGCTCGGCCGCACTCTCGCTCTCGTCGCGTTCACGTTCGTCGCCGGCTGCTCGTCCGCCGGCGGGACCACGACCAGCGGGGGCGGCGGAAGCAACTTCGATCCGCTCTACACGGCACCCCACAACGCCACGGCGACCGCGGGCGACCTCCGCGGTCTCTGGGGAGGCAGCACGAGCGTCGACGGGATCATCTTCGACTTTCGATTCAAATTCGCGTCGAGCGACATCACGCTCGCGAACCGTTGCAAGTTCCCTGATGGCTCGTCGCTCACGGTCGGCGCCACCGCGGCAGCGCGCATCACCGATCACGACGTGACGATGCTCGAGAGCAAGAGCGACCACGGCGTCGCGGGCAACGACAAGTGCAACGTCGACATCAAGCCCGGCGCGTACACGTACGTCATCAACGAGCTGCAGCTCACGCTGTCCGGGCCGGATGGCAGCTCGCTCTCGATGGTGAAGATTACCGACTGACTTTTCCTCGACTACTCGAAGAGCGTCCCGTGCAGCGTGCGCACGGCCTTCTCGACGTCGGCGTCGTCGATCACCATCGAGAAGTTGATGCTCCCCGTCGCGTAGCTGACCATCTCGACGTTGACGCCCGCGCCGGCGAGCGCGCCGAGGATCGCCGCGCCCGTCCCTGCCCGACGCGGAAGGTGATGACCGACGATCGCGAGGATCGTCTTGCCCGTCGTCACGCGGCACTCGCCGAGCGAGCGAAGATCTTCCGCGGCGCGCAGGAGCGACTCGGGCTCGGCCGCGCTGAGCGACACGCTGATCTCCGAGGTGGCGACCATGTCGACGACGATGGCGTGACGCGAGGTCGCCTCGAAGATCCGAGCGAGAAATCCCGTATGCGCGAACATCCGGGGCGAGCTCACGGTCAGGATGCTCTGATTTTCTTTGTACGCGATGCTCGTGACCGCCGCCTCGCGCGCGCCGGGCGTCTGCTCGATGACGGTGCCGGGATGATCGGGGCGGTTGGTGTTGAGAACGCGCACCGGGATGTTGCGCTTCATCGCGGGGATGAGCGTCTCGGGGTGGAGCATGCGGCTGCCGAAGTACGCGAGCTCCGCGGCCTCGTCGAAGCTCATCGTCGGGATGTTCTTCGCCGCCTTCACGACGGCCGGATCCGCGCTCATCACGCCGTCGGTGTCGCTCCAGATCTCCACTTCGTCCGCGCCGAGCGCAGCGGCCACGAGCGTCGCGGTGAGATCGCTCCCGTTGCGGCCGATGGTGGTGATCTCGCCCGCTTCGTTCTTCGCGACGAACCCGGTGACGATCGGAACGACGCCCGCGGGGACCTTCTCGGCGAACGCGGCGCGCATCCGTGCTTCGTAGTCTTCGACGGGGCGCGCTTGTCCGAAGCTACAGTCGGTGATGAAGCCGAGGTCGAACACGTCGTACGCGCGCGCTTCGAGCCCGCTCCGCGCGAAGAAATCCGCGATGACCCGCACCGCCATCCGCTCGCCGAAGCTCGCGATGTAGTCGAGGCTGCGAGGGCTCAATTCTTTGACGAGGCGCACTCCGCGAAGCAGATCTTTGATCTCGCCGAAGAACGGCGCGAGCACTTCGTCGGCGACGCCGAGATCGCGCGCGATCGCACGTTGCTTACCGATGACCGACGCCCCCGTCTCCGCCTCGCCGCGCGCCGCCGTGCGACCCGCTTCGATCAATGCGTTGGTGATCCCTTTGTGCGCCGACGAGACGACGATCGGCCTTCGTGCGACGCGACCGCGCACGATCCCGAGGACCCTCTCGATCTGCTTGCGATCCGCGACCGAGCTACCGCCGAACTTCATCACCAACATGGCGGCGCACTCTAGCCGACGTGCGATTGGCACGTCGACACAGAGCTCGTGGCCTCGCCCTAGGCGCCGTTTGGCCTTTGCTCACCCGAGCTCACCCGAGACGCGAGCGCAGCTGTGTCAGGACCTTTCCGAGGCGCAAGTAGATCGGCGTCTTGCTCTTTTCGCTCTTCGGCTCGTACGGATCCGTCAGGTACGGCACGTACATGCTGCGTCGCAGGCTCTTCGGCCCGGTGAACGGCGATCCCTGCACGCGATGCCAAGTGCGTCCGTCGTGCACCGTGAGATCGCCCGGGAGCGTCTCGACCGCGATCTCGTTCGGATCGGGCGTGTTGCCGATGAAGTACGGCTTCTTGAAGCACATCGAAAAGAAGCCCTGCTTGTGGCTCCCCGGCAGGATTCGGAGCCCGCCGCTCTCTTTGGTGCACGTGTCGAAGTGGAGCCCGACGTTGAGCATCTGCTTCGGCATGCGGAGATAGAAGAGGTCGCGAAGGCCGTCGGTGTGCCATCCGAGGTTGGGGCGCGCGCTGCCGGGGCTGTTCAAGTAGCGATTGAAGACGACGCCGTCCTTCTCTTCGTCGCCGACGCGCGTGTTCTTGCCGATGAGATCGCGCACGGGTTGAAAGCGTTCGTCGCGGACGAAGCGCTTGATCTCGTCGGAGAAGATCGTGGTGAACGGGAAGCGTTGGATGAGCGGACGCCCGTCGCGCGATCGGCCCGAGAAGAGCGGGATGCCGTTCACGCTCTCGCGTCCTTCGGTGATCCACTGCTCCTCGATGCGGTCGATCTCCGCGAGGATCGTGTCGACCTCGCGCAGCTTCGCGACTTGCTCGAAGACGAGGAACCCATGCTCGTCGAGGAACGCGCGTTGCTCGGCCGTGATCTCGCGACCGAGCTTGAAGCGGGTGGTGAGGGGGAGCCTCGCAGAGGGCGAGCGAACGAAGACGGTGGGCGCGGCGACGGAGGTGGTCGTTTGCATGACGGGGCTCACGATGGGCTGGATGTTCCGAGGACGAGACGACGAGCGACGTCGACGAGGTGGCGTTCGACGCGCGCGTGGGCGGCGCGTCCGGTGGTCCCCGCGACGACGCCGAGCTCTTCGTCGCTTTGCACCGAATAGCGCGCGACGAGAAAGACGACGCTCTGCAGCGGGAGGCGGAGATCGGTGGGGCGACGACCCGCGAGCGCGCCGAGGCCGCGCGACGCGAAGTCGAGAAACGCGACGAGCGCTTTGCGACCGCGCGGCGGAAGCGTTCCCGCGCCGACGCTGGTGCGGACGAGGAGGCGCACGGCGACGTGGTGTGCGCGCGCGAAGCGGTACCCCGTGACGACGGCGCGCTCGATGAGCTGCGCGGGAGAGCCGGTGCTCGCCAGCTCGGCCTGGAGCGCGGCGCCCATCGCAGCGATCTCCGTGTAGACCGCGTCGATGCACGCCTCGTAGAGGTCGTCCTTGCTGCCGAAGTAGTGGTGCACCATCGCGAGAGAAACGCCGGCGCCCGCGGCGACGTCGCGCACCGAAGCCCCGTCGAGCCCGACGTCTGCGAAGAGCGTGCGTGCGCTGTCGAGGATGCGTCCTTTGGTCGCTTCGGCGTCGGCGTGAACGGGTCGGGCCATCGAGGTGACGTAGATATAATCAATCGTTTGATTGATTCAAGGTCCAAGCGTGATTTTTTTACCGCCAAGGCGCCAAGACGCCAAAGGGGGGAGGACAAAACCTTGGCGGCTTGGCGCCTTGGCGGTCAATTCTCAATGCGCGGCGCGCGCTTCGAGCTCGGCGACGAGGGCTTCGTATCCTTCCATGTTGGCGAGCAGCCAATAGCGACCGCGCCACGGCGGCGATGGGAGGAGACGAACGAGGACGCGGTCTCGTACGAGGAAGCGACGGACGCGGACGTGCGCGACATCTCTCCACGCGAAGGTGTGCGAGCGACCGTGCGCTGAGAAGGTGATCGCGGCGACGTCCCACGTCACGCGCCGCGGGAAGTGCAACGTCGCGATCCCCCAAGCGAGGACCGTCACGATGCCGGCGCCGAGCGCGACGGTGAACGCGCTCGGTCTGCCGGTCGCGAGGACGACGAGCGCCAGGACCAACACGATGTCCTGCGCCGCGACCGCCATTCGCGCGCGCGCAGAGACGTACGCCGCGAGGTTCACCCGAGCAGCTTCACGATCTTTTCGACGTCGGCTTCGACGCCGATGCCCGTAAGAAACGAGAGCGTCCGGACGATCGGTTTGCCGCGCGTGTCGTCGACCTCGGTGGTCGAGACGATGACGTCGTACGCCTGCGCCTTGCTACCGACCTCCGACGCCTTGCACTGATCGATCTTCACCTCGATGCCCCGCGCGCGGAGCATCTCTTCGAGCTTGTGCGCGACGACGGTCGACGTGGCGATGGCGGTGCCGCAGGCGACGAGGATCCTCTTCATGCGCGCGAGGATATCGCGTGCGCGACTGCGACGCAGTCGTCGCGCGTCGACGACGCGAGCTTGCGACGAATGCGCGCGACGGAGGAGACACCCACGCTGAGCGCATCGACGCCGACGCCGACGAGCGCGAGCGCGGCCTGCTCGTCGGCGGCGATTTCGCCGCACACGGTGACCGAGCGACGCGACGCATGCGACGCATCGACGACACGGCGGACGAGCTCGAGGAGGCGGGCGTCGAGCGCGCGCTTTCCGTCCGACGCGCGATCGACGCCGAGCGCGGACGCGGCGAGATCGTTCGTGCCGATGCAGACGAAGTCGGCTGCGTCCGCGATCGCGCGCGCGCCGTCGACGGCGTCGGCCGTTTCGATCATCGCGCCGACGGCGATCGGCTCGTCACCGAGACGCGAGCGGATCTCCGCAACGTCGCGCGCCGACCGGACGAGCGGCAAGAGCACACGCACCCGGGCGCCTGCGCGATGGGCAGCGAGGATGGCGCGGAGCATCGTCGTGAGAGCCCGATCGTTGTGAAAAAGGAGCTCCATCCCGCGCGCGTCGGGCGCGTCCGCGGGCGGCGGCATCCAGGCGAGCGGTTTGTCGCCACCGGCATCGAAGAGGCGCACGGTGACGGGCTCGCCGCCGGCTCGGCGCGCGACGACGACGAGCGCGATCTCGAGCTCGCGCTCGCTCGGACACGCGCCGCGCCCCGCGAACGCGAGCTCCGTGCGAAGGAGCCCGATGCCCTCGGCGGCGCGCGGAACGCGTTCGTGGAGCGATCCGATGTTCGCGCGAACCGCGACCGCGAGGTGGGCGAGCGAGCAGCGCTCGTCGTCGTCGAGCGACGACATCCTGGCGGTGCGCCGCGCGCGCGCTTCGGCGACGAGCGCTTCACTGGGCGCGCTCCAGACGCGCGCCGAAGGCGCGGTCGTGTCGACGACGACACGCTCGCCGTGATCGATCGACGCGACGACGTGAGCAGGTACGAACGCGAGCGGCACATCGCGACCGCGCGCGAGGATGGCCGCGTGCGACGTGTGCCCATGCCCGCTCTCGTCGCTCGCGACGATCCCGACGACGCGCGCCGGAAGCGATGCGACGACCGAGGGCGGCAAGTCCTCGACCACGAGGACGACGTCGTCGTGGCGATCTCCACCGAGCTGCACCAACGCGGCCCTGAGCCGCTGCACCTCGCCCTCGTGACCTGCCAGCGCCGCGATGAGGCGCACTCCGGCGTCGAGGATCAGATCGCTGGCAGCCGTCGCAGGACCTCCCGCCGCGGTCTCCGCGCGAACGGCGTCTTCTGCGGACGCGCCACGACCGACGTGCGCCATGAGGAGCGGTGCGAGCGAATGAAGGATCTCTATCTCGGGCGCGAAGAGCTCGGACTCCGCCTCCGGCAGCGCGCCCACGAGCAGGGCGACGTCGGCCTCCGCGGTGGCGAGCGCTTCCGCGAGACGCGCGTGCTCCATCTCGACCGCCTTCGCGCCGATCGCAGCCGACGAAGCCGGCGGGGGGACGAGCCGCACGAGCACGACGGCGCGCCCGATCGCTATCCCCTCCACCGCTGCGGCTCCCCTCTCGGGTACGAGGTCTGCGTCGAACCTCCGCTCGACGAGGCGGACGAGCGCGTCCTCGGCGGTCGCTGCGTCTTCGCCCGTCGCGACGATGTCGATCTCGTCGCCGAGAACCGCACCGAGCGCGAGCACCGCGAGGATGTCCTTGCCGTTCGCCGTGCGGTCGCCTCTGCGAATCGACACGTCTTCCGCATACTGCGACGCGAGCCGAACGAAGAGGCTCGCGGGCCTCGCGTGGAGCGCATCGGGGAGCACGACCTTCACGAGATCACGTCCTTGCCGTCCTTTGCGCGCGCCTCGGCATCGGCCGCCGCGATCTCGGGCGCGTAGGCGCGCCGCACGTCGTGCCGCACCCAAAACCAGACGAGCGCGTACCCCGCCGCCGCCGCGACGCCGACCCAAAAGCGCGGCTCGCCGGGCTGCGAGAGCTGAAGCACGATCCACGGCACGACGTGGCTCCCGAGCGCGACGCCCGACCACATAGTGTACTGCGATGCGTCCGCGCCGAGCCCTTCGGTCTTGAACTGCGCGGCGTGCGCGAGGTCCGTCGTCAGCGGTCCGAGGTCGGTGCCGATCCAGAGAATGAGCGCGACGATGACGACGGCATTGATGAGACCGCGCACCATGTTGCCGCGCGACGCCGCGACGCCCCACAGCACATAGAACGGCAGCGCCGCGAGATCGCCGAACGGCAGCATTCGATTTCCCGGGAGCACCATCGCGAGGAGCAGCGCGATCGGCACGCACAAGAGCGCGACCGCCATGTTGGCGGGATGACCGATGACCACGGCGGCGTCGAGCCCGATGAGGACCTCGCGACCGGGGAAACGCTTCTGCAGAAACGTGCGCGCGCCTTCGGAGATCGGGATGAGCCCCTCCATCAGGATCGCGACGACCTTCGGCAGCACGACGAGCACCGCGGCCATCGTGATGGCGAGGGTTGCCACCTCTTTCACTGCCGCGCCGATCTGCCCTGATTTCCACAGCGGCGCAGCGCCGAGCGCGCCGATGAGCACGCCGAGCACAGCTCCCATCAAGAGCGGCTCGCCGAGGAGCCCGAGCTTCCTTCGCACCGCTGCGGGATCCGCCTCGAGGCGCGCGAGGCCCGGGATCCTCTTCTCGATGCGCTCCATGGCGAACATGAGCGGCGCCCAGTTCACCGTCTCGGTATGCGGAAGCGAGATCCCCTTCAGGCCGAAGTGATGCTCGACCGCGGGCGCCGTCCAGTCGGCGAGCTTGAAGACGACGAACGCCGTCACGCACGCCGCGACGACGCCACGCACGAGCGAGCCCGTCGCCGCGTGAACGAGCGCCCCCGTGTAAATGAAGTGCCAGTAGTTCCAGAGATCGATGTCGATCGTGCGCGTCTGCTTCACGACGACGAGGATCACGTTCAATACGAGCACCGCGGGGATGAGCGCCGCTGCGATCGGCGAAGCGAACGACACTGCCGCGCCCATCGGCCATCCGACGTCGAGCGTGTCGAGGTGAACGCCGAGGACGTTCGCGAACGCCTTTGCCTTAGGACCGACCTCGTTGATGAGGAGACCGACGACGAGGTTCACCGCGACGAAGCCGACGCCGACGGTGAGACCGGCGCGGACGGATCGTGCGAGCCCCTGCCGGAAGACGAGGCCGATGATGAGGACGATGACCGGCATCAGCACGGCCGGCCCGAGGTCGCGGAGATAGAAGACGATCGTGCGGAGCGAGTTCATGTCGCGCCGTCCCACCGCGCAGCGATCGCGGCGTGCATCGCGTCCGCGGTCGCGGCACGCGCGAGCTCGGCGCGGAGCGCGTCGTCGCGGAGGATCTCGAGGAGACGCGCAAGCCCTGCCGCTGCCTGCTCCTTCGCCGAGAACGCAGGCATCACGACGAGCGCGACATCGAGCTGGACCGCCGGCGATCCCATCTGACGAAACCGGACCGGCGCCGCCAGCGACGCAATCGCGATCGCTGGGGAAATCACGTGCTCGGGCTCCGCGTGCGGCAACGCGATCGCTCCTCCGGAAAACGGAAGCCCCGTCGGCAAGCGTCGTTCGCGGGCGATCGCGGCCGCCTCGAACGACGCGTGGACGTGCCCTTCCGCGAAGAGCCGCGCCGCCAACGCACGCACCGCCGCGTCGGCGTTCGGCGCGTCGAGACGCGAAATGCACAGGCTCGCCGCGAACATGACGCGGAGGTTACACCGATGGCGACCGCCCCATGGCCGTCATGCTGGTCTCGTGTAGGGGGCTCCCTCCCTGAAACACGTTCTATTTTCGCTCGACGGAAACTAGAACACGTTCTATTGTGCGCCCCCATGCACCGCTCCAAGCTCGTTCTCTTGGTCGCGGTCGCCGCGACCGCCGCCGCGTGCGCCAGCTCCGGATCGTTCTCCGGCGACGCGCCGCCGCAGCCCGACGCGGGCTCGCCGAACGATCCGGCAGGTCCCGCGGTCTTCGTGTCGCCCGACGGAAGCGACGGCGCCGACGGCACGACCGCCGCGGCTCCGATGCACACGATCCAAGCGGGTATCAAGCGCGCCACCGCGTGCTCGGGCGCGCCGTGCCTGGTCAAGGTCGCCGCCGGGACGTACCTCGAGGCGGTCACGCTCTTCTCGGGCGTCCACGTCTACGGCGGGTACACGCGGGACTTCACGGCGCGCGATTGGCAGCTCAACGTCGTGCGGATCACGTCGTCCGAGGCGCGCACCGTCATCGCCGCGGATCTCGACGCGCAGACGGTGATCGACGGCGTCACGATCGCAGGAGCGGATCTCTCGGCCGGCGTCGACGGGAAGAGCAGCTACGCCCTTTGGGTGCGGCAGTCGCAAGCATTCCTCGTCGTCGTGCACGCGAGCATCGTCGGCGGCAAAGGCGCGCGCGGAGTCGCTGGCGCGGCGGGAGGAGCGGGCGTCTGCACCGCGACGGGCGGCGTGGGCGGCACTGCGACCGACTGCGACTCTGCGGTCGGCGGCGACGGCAACGCGGGCGGCGATCCCGAGAGCGGCGGCAAAGGGGGCAGCGGAGGTGGAAACGACTGCCCGAGCGCGTGCCCGCTCGTCGGCACCGACGGAATCGGCGACGGCGCGAACGGCAAGCCTGGCGCGGACGGCGTCGACAGTCCGGGGGGCGCGGCTGCGGACGACGCGATCGGCGCGTTCCTCGGCGGCGAGTGGGCGGGCAAGGTGGGCGGCTTCGGTGCAAACGGCACGAACGGCACCGGCGGCGGCGCGGGCGGATCGGGTGGCACGAAGCGCATTCGCGCCTGCTTCGGGTGCGGCACGCTCCTCGGCGGACGCGGCGGCGACGGCGCGAACGGCGGATGTGGCGGCGGTGGCGGCGCGGGCGGCAGCGCGGGCGGCGCGGGGATCGCGGTCCTCGTGATCGTCTCGCAGCCGTCGTTCACCGACTCGTCGATCACCGGCGGTGACGGCGGCAGCGGCGGCGCGGGAGGCGAAGGACACGCAGGCTCGGCCGGTGAGACGGTGGTCGACAACGGCCTACGAGGCGCAGCGTCGCAACGATGCGGCGCGATCACCTACGACTCCGGCGGCGGCGGTCACGGCGCGGTCGGCGGTCGAGGCGGCGCGGGCGGTGGCGGAGCAGGAGGAAACGGCGGACCGTCGATCGCGATCGGCCTCGTCGGCGACGGCGCGAAGGCGAACCCGTTCGGCGTCGTCACGATCGCGACCGGCAAAGGCGGCGGCGGCGGCGCGGGCGGAGCGAGCGCCGGCGCGACCGGCTCCGCTGGAAAAGTCGGCGCGGCGCTCGGCGAGCGCACACTTTGAAACAGGCGTAAGCTCCTCCTCGACCGAGGGGAGGGCTGGTTGAAGCCTACGAACGTCAAGGACCCAAACTACTTTCACAAAGTAGTCGACTGTCAGTGGGCGTGTCCGGCCCACACGAACGTCCCGGAATACATCCGCCTCATCGCGCAGGGGCGGTACTCCGATGCGTACATGCTCAACCGCGAGTCGAACGTCTTTCCGGGAATCCTCGGGCGCACGTGCGACCGACCCTGCGAGCCCGCGTGTCGTCGCACGCGCGTCGAAGACAAGCCGGTCGCGATCTGCCGATTGAAGCGCGTCGCCGCGGATCTTCGCGACGACATCACCGATCGCTTGCCGAAGGCGCCGCCCCAGAAGAACGGAAAACGAATCGCCTGCGTCGGCGCCGGACCTGCGTCCCTCGCGGTCGCGAACGATCTCTGTCCGCTCGGCTACGACGTCACGATCTTCGAGAAGCTCGCGGTCGCCGGCGGCCTGATGCGCACGAACATTCCGGCGTTTCGCCTGCCGCCCAAGATCCTCGACGACGAGATCGGTCAGATCCTCCAGATGGGCGCGACGGTGAAATACGATTCGCCGATCACGAGCATGAAGGCGCTGCTCGAGATGGGTTTCGACGCCGTGTTCGTCGGGAGCGGCGCCCCCAAAGGGAAGAACCTCGAGATCCCTGGTCGCTACGACACCGATCGCATCCACATCGGGATCGATTGGCTGGAATCGGTCGCATTCGGGCACATCGACAAGATTGGCGAGCGCGTCCTCATCATCGGTGTCGGCAACACCGCGATGGATTGCTGCCGCACGTCGTGCAGGCTCGGCGGCAAGACGATCAAGGTCATGGCGCGAAAGCCGCGCGGATATTTCAAGGCATCGCCGTGGGAGCTCGACGACGCGGAAGAAGAGCAGGTCGAGATCGTCGTCAATCACGAGCCAAAGCGCTTCGTCCTCGAGAACGGCAAGCTCGTGGGGATGGAGTTCCAGCGGTACGAGTCCAAAGAAGAGAACGGCAAGCTCGTGCAGACGCCGATCGACGTCGTCTTCTTCCCCGCCGACGACGTCATCCTCGCGATTGGCCAAGAGACGGCGTTCACGTGGGTCGAGCGCGACATCGGGATCGAGTTCGACAAGTGGGATCAACCCACGGTCGACAAAGTCACGTTCGAGTGCACCCGGCCCGGCCTCTTCTTCGGCGGCGACGCGGCGTGGGGACCGCTCAACATCATCTGGGCGGTCGAGCACGCCCATCAAGCCGCGATCTCGATCCACAACCTCTGCCAAAACATTCCGCTCGGCGAGCGCCCACCGTTTGGGATGACCCTCTCGAGCGCGAAGATGGGGCTCCACGAGTGGAGCTACAAGAACGACTACAATCCCGTAGGTCGCGAGAAGATGAAGCACGTCGATCTCGTCGAGCGCTTCAAGAAGCTCGATATCGAGGTCGAGCTCGGGTTCACCGCGGAGCAGACGGCGCGCGAGGTCGAGCGCTGCCTCAACTGCGACATCCAAACGGTGTTCACCGACCGCCTCTGCATCGAGTGCGACGCCTGCGTCGACATCTGTCCGGTGCTTTGCATCACGATCGCCAAAGACGGCGACGAGGCCGATCTCCGCGGTCGCCTCAGCGCGCCCGCGACGAACGCCAAGCAGGACATCTTCGCGTCGGGGCCACTGCCTCAGACCGCGCGACTGATGATCAAAGACGAAGATCTCTGCGTGCATTGCGGCCTATGCGCAGAGCGTTGCCCCACGGCTGCGTGGGACATGCAGAAGTTCGACTTTCTCATTCCCTATGCAGGGAGACCCGCGTGCAACAAGCGCTGAAGCTCAAGGTCAACGACTTCGCGTTCAAGCTCGCCAACGTCAACGGGACGGGCTCGGCGAGCGCCAATGGCTTGTTGATGCAGGCCATCTTTCGCATGGGCATTCCCGTCTCGGGAAAGAACCTGTTCCCGTCCAACATTCAGGGACTGCCTACTTGGTACGAGATCCGCGTCAGCGCTCGTGGGCATACGGCGCGCACGGCGGAGTACGACTTGATGGTCGCGATGAACGCCGAGACGTACGCGCGCGACGTGAAGGAGGTTCGATCGGGTGGATGGGTGATCTACGACTCGACGTGGCCGCTCGCGCCGGCGCTCAAGCGCGAGGACGTGACGTTCCTCGGCGTTCCCTTTGCCAAGCTGTGCAACGACGCATTCGCCGAGTCGCGCGAGCGAACGCTCACGAAGAACATCGCGTACGTCGGAACGCTCGCGGCGCTGCTCGACATCGACATGGACATCGTGTCGGGGATGCTGAAGGAGAAGTTCGCGAAGAAGCCGGCGCTCATGGAGTCGAACGCGAAGGCGATTCGACTCGGGTACGACTACGCGAAGGAGCACCTCGAGTGCCCGCTCACGATTCGCCTCGAGAAGATGGACGCGACGAAGGACTCGATCCTGATCGACGGCAACACGGCGACCGCGCTTGGGTGCCTGTATGCGGGCGCGACGGTCGCGGCCTGGTATCCGATCACGCCGTCGACGAGCGTCCTCGATGCATTCACGTCGCTATGCGCGAAGTACCGCACCGACAAAGTCACCGGCAAACGCAAGTACTGCATTCTGCAGGCAGAGGACGAGCTCGCTGCGATTGGCATGGTCATTGGCGCGAGCTGGAACGGCGCGCGCGCGTTCACGTCGACGTCGGGGCCGGGGATCTCGCTGATGAACGAGCTCATCGGGCTCGCGTACTACGCCGAGATTCCAGCGGTGATCGTGGACGTTCAGCGCGTCGGGCCTGCGACGGGGATGCCGACGCGCACGCAGCAAGGCGACATTCTGCTTTGCGCATACGCTTCGCACGGCGACACGAAGCACGTCGTGCTTTTTCCGGCGAACCCGAGCGAGTGCTTCTACTTCGCGGTGAAGGCCTTCGATCTGGCCGAGAGGTTCCAGACTCCCGTCTTCATGCTGACGGATCTCGACATCGGTATGAACGACTGGGTCATTCCGCGTCTCGAGTGGGACGACGGATACAAACCGGATCGCGGGCGCGTGCTCACGCGCGACCAGCTCGAGGCGATGCCCAAGTTTCATCGCTACTCGCCCGAGGACGAGCTCGGTGTCGCGGCGCGCACGCTCCCGGGTGTCCACGAGAAGGGATCGTTTTTCACGCGCGGCTCGGGCCACAACAAGCTCGGCGGCTACACCGAGAGTCCCGACGAGTACCAGGAGGTCATGGATCGCCTCGCGCGAAAGCACCGCGCGGCGCGGCGCCTCGTGCCGATCGCGATCATCGAGCGGCGCCCCGGAGCGAAGATCGGCGTCGCGACGGTCGGCGGGTGCGATCTCGCGGTGCGCGAGGCGATCGAGGACCTCGCGTCGCGCGGCGTCGTCGCCGACTTCATGCGCATTCGCGGCTTCCCGTTCGGCGACGAGGTCGAGGACTTCTTCCGCGGACACGAGACCGTCTTCGTGGTCGAGCAGAACCGCGACGCGCAGCTGCGCTCGCTCATTACACTCGAGACGCCGACGTTGAAGCGAAAGCTGCGGTCGGTGCTCGCGTATGGCGGGTTCCCGCTTCAGGCGGCGCAAGTCGTCGAAGGGGTTCTGTCGCAGCTTCCGCCGCGGGCGGCCACCAGCGTCGAGGAGCGCGAATGAGCTACATCAAGAAGCCGTCGGCGCGTCATCCGTCACTCCAGCCGAACAAGCTGGGGCTCACGGTGCGCGACTACGAAGGATCGATGTCGACGTTGTGCGCGGGGTGCGGACACGACTCGATCACCGCGGCGATCGTGCGCGCGTTCTACGAGCTCGACACGCCGCCGCACATGCTCGCGAAGCTGTCGGGCATCGGCTGCTCGTCGAAGACGCCGACGTACTTCGTCTCGGGTGCGCACGGCTTCAACTCGGCGCACGGGCGCATGCCGGCGATCGCGACGGGGGCGAACGCGGCGAACAAAGAGCTCCTCTACATCGGCGTGAGCGGCGACGGCGACTCGCTCTCGATCGGCCTCGGCCAGATGTGCCACGCGATCCGCCGCAACGTCAGCATGCTCTACATCATCGAGAACAACGGCGTGTACGGCCTCACCAAGGGGCAGTTCTCCGCGTCGTCGGACATCGGATCCAAATCGAAGAAGGGCGAGGCGAACACGCAGCCGCCGATCGATCCGGTGATGCTCGCGCTCAGCATCGGCGCCACGTTCGTCGCGCGCAGCTTCTCCGGTGACAAAGCGCAACTCGTTCCGATTTTGAAGGCGGGCCTCTTGCACCGCGGCTTCGCCCTCGTCGACGTGATTTCTCCGTGCGTGACCTTCAACGATCACGAAGGCTCGACGAAGAGCTATGTCCACACGCGAAAACACCAACTGCCGATCATCGAAGCCGACTTCGTCCCGCACAAATCCGAGATTGTGGCCGACTACCCCGCGGGGAGCACGACGACTGTAACGATGCACGACGGGAGCGTCGTGCGGCTTCGCAAGGTCGCCGCCGACTACGATCCGCAGGATCGAAGCGCCGTGTCGTCGTACCTGCAGAAGCATCAGAGCGCGGGCGAGATCCCCACCGGCCTCCTCTATCTCGACGAGTCGGGCATCGAGATGCACGCAGGCGCGAAGACGGTCGACACGCCGCTCACGCGCCTCCCGTTCGACGAGCTGTGCCCGGGCAACGCGGCGCTCGCGAAGCTGCAGCAGGGATATCGCTGACGCCCCTCCCCATGGGAGGAGGGGCGTCACGGCTACGCGGGAGCGGCGGCCGCCGGATTCGACGGGACGATGCCACCGACGAGGGCACCGACGCGCGGTACCGGCGCACGCTCGAGCGCCGCGTCGATCACCTCGTCCATGCGGCCGACGAAGACGAACTCGAGCTCGCTCTTCACCTCGTCCGGGATCTCCTCGAGGTCCGGCCGATTGCGCTCCGGCGCGACGATCCGCTTGATGCCCGCGCGATGCGCCGCGAGCACCTTCTCCTTGAGGCCGCCGATCGGGAGCACGCGACCGCGCAGCGTGATCTCTCCGGTCATCGCGACGTCGTGACGAACGCGGATCCCGGTGAGCAGACTCACGATCGCCGTGAGCATCGTGACGCCCGCGCTCGGGCCGTCCTTCGGCATGCCGCCCGCGGGGACGTGGATGTGGAGATCGCTCGTCTCGGCGAAGTTTGCGTCGATGCCGTAGTTGTCGGCGTGCGATCGCACGTAGCTGAGCGCGGCCTGCGCGCTCTCTTTCATCACGTCGCCGAGCTGACCGGTGAGCGTGAGCTTCCCCTTCCCCGGCATGCGCGTCGCCTCGATGAAGAGGATCTCGCCTCCGACCGGAGTCCACGCGAGTCCCGTCGCGACGCCCGGATCTTCCGTGCGTTCCGCGACCTCGCTGCCGAAGCGCGCGGGACCGAGGTACTTCCGCACGTCGTCTTCGGTGTGGACTCTCTGCTTCAGGTCTTCGCGCTTCTCGGCGATCTCGACGGCGACGCCGCGCACGATCGCCGCGAGCTGCCGCTCGAGCGAACGCACGCCCGCCTCCCGCGAATACTTGTCGATCACGGTCTGCAGAGCCTCGTCCGAGATCTCGAGCCGTGAGGCGTCGATGCCGTGCTCGGAGAGCTGCTTCGGTACGAGGTGCGTCCGCGCGATCGCGAGCTTCTCGCGCCGCGTGTACCCGGGGATCTCGATGATCTCCATGCGATCGCGGAGCGGCGCGGGAATGGTGTCGCCCTGGTTCGCCGTCGCGATGAACATGACATTCGAGAGGTTGTACGGAATCTCGAGGTAGTGGTCCGAGAACGTGTCGTTCTGCTCCGGATCGAGGACCTCGAGGAGCGCGGACGAAGGATCGCCGCGGAAGTCCGAGCCGAGCTTGTCGACCTCATCGAGCACGAACACCGGGTTGGTGGTGCCGACCTTCTTCATCCCTTGGATGATCTGGCCCGGCAACGCGCCGACGTACGTGCGGCGGTGACCGCGAATCGCCGCCTCGTCGTGGACTCCGCCGAGCGAGACGCGATGGAGCTTTCGATCGAGCGCGCGCGCGACGCTCTTGGCGAGCGACGTCTTGCCGACGCCCGGCGGACCGATGAGGCAGAGGATCGGCCCCTTCTTGTCGCTCTTGAGCTTTCGCACCGCGAGAAACTCGAGGATGCGCTTTTTCACTTTCTCGAGGCCGTGATGATCCGCGTCGAGCACCGCGCGCACCGCGGCGATGTCGGCCGCGTCTGCGCTCTCGTGCGTCCACGGCAGATCGAGAATCCACTCGAGGTACGTCCGCGTCGTCGACGCATCGGGCGACCCCGACTGCATCGCGCGAAGGCGCTTGAGCTGCTTCTTCGCGACGCCGAGCGGCTCTTCCGGAAGCTTCGCGTTCGCGATCCGCTCTCCGAGCAGATCGAGATCGTTGGTCTCGTCCGTGTCGCCACCGAGCTCTTCCTGGATCGCCTTCATCTGCTGGCGGAGCACGTGCTCCCGCTGCGTCTTGCCCATCTCGTCTTTGACTTGCGAGTTGATCCGGTCGCGCATCTTGAACGTCTCGAGACGCCGCGCGACGTGCTGGAGCACCTGCCGCACGCGCGCCTTCGTCTCGAAGGTGGAGAGGATCGCGACTTTGTCCTCGACCGTCGTCGGCACGTACGCAGCGACGAAATCGCTGAGCGCGGCAGGCGTCTCGACCAGGAGACCGATCTGCGCGACCACCGCGTGCGGGATCTGCGGAATCATCCCGAGGATCTCCACCGTCTGATCGCGGAGCGTGAGCGCGAGCGCTTCGGTCTCTGCGTCGGCGGGCGTCGCGTCCGCGTCGATCGGAGTGACCTCGACCTCGGTGTACGGCGACGTCGACGTGATCGCGCCGAGCTGCGCGCGCTCGATGCCTTCGACGACGACGGCATACGTCCCGCCGTCTTGCTTCGCGATCGCGACGATGCGCGCGATGACACCGACGGCGTGGAGATCGCCGAGCTGGGGATCTTCGACCTTGGGATCCTTCTGCGCGAACACGGCGATGAGCGGACGCTCGCCGCCTTTCGCGCGGGAGGCGAGCGCCTCGGCCAACGCGACCGTCTTTGGACGGCCGACGTCGAACGGAACGGTCACACCAGGAAAGAGGACGACGTTGCGGAGCGGGAGGAGCGGGAGCGACTGCGGCGCACGGGGCATGATTCTTTTTGTAAGCACGCCTTCGACCTGCGCCAGTGTCGGCGGACCGACAAGCGCACGTTGCTACCTCGCGGAGCTTCCGTGCATCAGATGAGAGAGCAGATCGCTCATCGAGACGGTCGCGATGCTGCTGTAGCTGTCGGAGATCGCGTACGGGATGATGAGCCGGTCGTCGTGGAGCATCGCTCCGCAGGAATAAACGACGTTGGGCACGTACCCGTCGCGCTCGTCGGCGTTCGGCGCGAGCAGCGGCTCGCGTAGCTCGCCGATCACCTTCGACGGATCCTCGAGATCCAGCAGCAGCGCGCCGAGCCAATACTGACGCATCGGCCCCACACCGTGCGTGAGGAGCACCCATCCCTGGGGGGTCTCGATCGGCGATCCGCAATTGCCGACTTGCACGAACTCCCACGAGTGCTTCGGACCGTGGATGAGCTTCGACTCGTTCCAGAAGTGGATGTTGCGGGATCTCAGCAGATAGATGTTCTCGCCGTCGAGCCGCGACGCCATCACGAAGTCGTCGCCGAGCTTCCGTGGAAAGAGCGCCATCCCTTTGTTCTGAACGCACCGACCGTTGAGCGTGTTGATTTTGAAATGCCGAAAGTCGGTCGTCTCGATGAGCTGAGGAAGGACGCGAAAGCCGTTGTACGCGGTGTACGTCGCGTAATAGACGACGCTGCCGTCCGGCCCCGTGAAGCGCACGAAGCGCGCGTCCTCGATGCCGCGGCTCTCGTTCTCGCTGACGGGAAAGATGACGCGCTCGGAGAGCTGCACGTCGGGAGAGAACTCGAGGTGGTAGTTCGAGTGCGCGAGCCAGAGCATGTTGTCGGCGAGCTCTTTGAACGACGTGTCGGTCCCTTGCGGGCGGCACTTGTCGATCGCGTACTTCAAGTCTGCAATCGAGAACTCGTTGTCGAGGAGACCGAGGACGGCGTCCGCCCACGGTCGGTGCGCCTTCATCTCGACCAGCTTCAGGACGTACGAGCTCTTGTCGTAGAGCATGTCGTCCTCGGGGCGCCCGGTGAGCGCGAAGCGGCTCGTCGGATCGAACGTGATGCGGTGCTCGGCGTCGATCAGGCCCGTGCGAAATTCGATCGACGAGATGTGCCCTTCGCCGCACGCGCGAACGCTGATGATGAAGCGCACCGAGCCGCGCGGGACGCCGTTCTGATCCGGGTGGAGGACCATCGACGGATTGAAGAGCGCGACCGACTCGAGCGAGTACTCGCTCGTGAAGTACGCGCCGAGGAGCAGACGCCGCTCGTCGCTGAGCTGGACCTCGATGCCGACGTTCGCAGTCGCGAGCGCGAAGTTCTGGCGGAAGATGCCGCGGATGTCTTTGTGCCGCAGGCGATAGTCCGTCACGAGCGTCGCGAGCATCGACGAGACCTCGCCGTCGCCGAGCGACGCGACGCGGCCGATGATCTCGCGAATGCGCGCCGAGCCGCCCGGGACGAACAGTCGAGCGATGACACGTCGCGCATCCGCCGCCATCCGGACGGGAAGCCGTGTGACGTCGAGCTTCGGTTCCCTCACGACGGCTTCGATGGACAAGCCGCGAGCTTATCTCTCGTCGCGCTCGCGCGTCGTCCCGTTTCACGCGGCCATCGCCGACGCGAGGCGCGGGTCGCTCGTGTAGAGCGGATCGTACGTGGGTGGCGCGTCGAAGCCGAGCTCGCGGCGCACGTCGTCGAGCGGTCGCGACAGCATCGCTTCCCAGTCGACGGCCGGCAGCCACTTCGCGCGACGGCCGCGCAGAAAGCCGTTCCAGATGATCTTCCGCGAGCCGGGGAACGTCCTGCCGATCTTGAGGATGCCGAGGAGCGCGATGAGGCCGACGCCCATGTTTCGCGTCTGCGCGAACGAGAGTGCGAGCACGGCGCCCTCACCGATGAGATCGCCGCGGTAGCCCGAGACGACGTGCCAGAGATCGTGCATGTCGCGCAGGCGATCGTTGAAGAGCCTGCGATCGGCGTCGAGCTCCGGATCGAGCGAGTAGCCTTCTTCGCTCGCGGCGACGAGTCCGTCCGCGGTGATCTGCTGCGACCGCAAGAACTCGAGGTACGCGCGCCCGAGCGAGCTCTCCGGGAGCGCTTCGAGCGCGCGCGTGTCCTGCAACATCGGGAGCAGCGCGCGATGCTCGGCGAGCGCCCTCTTCCCGACGTCGGTCGCGCGAAACTTGGCGAACAAACGCTCGCCCGTCGCGCCGCTGAGCGCCTCGACGACGCGGAACGCCTGCTTCGTGTCGTCCGGATTCGCGAAGAGCGCGGAGAGCGCGCTATACGCGGTGCGGAAGTCCATCGGGCGATCGAACGTGGTGGTCACGGTTGTTCTCCTTCGGAAGGTGCGGCGTTCGGGCCGTCACTGACAATATTGTTAGGGCGAGTTACAAGATTGTCAACGGTCGAACTTACAACTTTGTCAGCGACCTCGGAGTTACCGTTGGAAGGCGTCTCCCATGCGAAAGAAAGCCAGCAAAACCGCGCCACCGAGCGATGCGCGCGAACGCATCCTGACGATCGCGGGGCGGATGCTGCGCGAGGTCGGGCCCGACGGCTTGCGGCTCCAGGAGATCGCGCGAGAGGTCGGCGTGTCGCACCCGGCGATCCTTCATCACTTCGGGAGCCGTGAGGGGCTCGTCCACGCGGTCGTCGAACGCGCGGGCGCGTCGCTCGAAGCCGACATCGTCGCGTCGTTTCACGCCGGTGAAGCCGAAGCCGATCCCGCGGCGCTGATCGAGCGCGTCTTCCGCACGTTCTACGGCAACGGGCACGCGCGCCTCATCGCGTGGCTCGCGCTCTCGGGCGTGTCCGGAGATCACGCGACCTCGAAGCTCGGGGAGATCGCCCAGATCGTCCACGCGATCCGAAAGCGCAAGCTCGAGGAGCGCGGCATTCGTTGCCCGCCGTTCGAGGATTCGGCGAACGTCGTGATGCTCTCGTGCTTCGCGCTCCTCGGCGACGCCATCTGCGGACCGGCGGTGCGCGAGGCGACCATGCCTGGAAAGAAGGATCCGACCGGCGAGCGTTTCCGGCGATGGCTGTCGGAGCGACTCGTCGAGCGGCTGGAGATATCGAAGGGGACGACGAAGGAGAGCTGAGCGCAGCGGTCAGTCGACCCGCTCGAGCCCGGCCTCCGTCGAATTCGCGAGCCTCCCGTTGCGCGACCCTTGATCGCTCGATTCATCGATGATGACGTCAACCGCGACTGTGTTCATGCAATCGACCTCATCGACTCGAACGAAGGAGCAGACCATGGAAGCTCAAGCGCTCATCGGAACATTCTTGTCCTCGGAGCAGGGCCAGCAGGCGCTCGCGGCGCTTCAAGACAAAGGCATTTCGACGGACGCCGCGCAGACGTACCTCGGGCATGCGCTCGACGCGACGCAGGCGCACGTGGACGACCACGCTGCGTCGCACGGGATCTTGGGTGACCATCCGGGGAAGAGCTTCTTCGCCGCGTTCGCGTCGGGCCTTCTCAAGGGCGACGGCGTTCTCGGCTCGCTCGAAGACGGCGCGCTCGGTGTCGTGAGCGGCCGTGTCGTCGAGGCGCTCTGCGACAAGGCGGGGGTCGACTCGTCGACCGCGACGATGATCGCGGGCGCAGTCACTCCGTACGCGATGAGCTTCCTGAAGAGCCACATCGGCGGCTGAAGCGCCAGCGTACGGATCGCGAGGCGCGTTCCTACGGGTTCGCGGGTGCCGGCGCGGGCGCGGGCGCGGGTGCGGGTGCGGGGGGTGGTTCAGGTGCGGGTGCGGCGGGCGCGGCGGGCGGTGGGGGAGGAGGTGCTTCGGGCTTCGCGTCGCTGAACGCGTAGATGAGGCTCACCGTCGACGTCGTATCGAGCTTCTCTTTGCCCGGCAGCGGCGAGTGATCGTACCGCGCCCCGAACCCGAGCCCGACGGCGAGACCGCCGCTCACCTTCGCCGCGAACACCGCGTCGAAGTTCACGCGGTAGCGAGTCGCGTCGACGATGCTCTGCAGGTACTCGAGGCCCGTCGCGAGCGTGACCTCCTTGTTGAAGCCGTGCTTGAATCCGAAGAAGAGGCGCGACGAGTGGTCGGTCGCCGTCTTGTCGAGGAGCGTCAGCTGCCCGGTCGCCGTGAGCACCGGCGCGCCCTTCGCGTCGATGACCGGACGCGCGTCGTCGCGACGCACGTCGTACTGGAAGTCGTAGCCGCCTTCGACCCAGAGCGTCGTCGACGGTTCGTGAACGAAGAGGTATTTGACGCCGGGGTCCAGGTTGTAGCGAATATCGAGTCCCTGAAACCGATCGTGTCGGACGGTGTTGATGAGAAAGACGCTCATCTCGTCGACGATGTAGCGGTCGTAACGAATGCGACCTTGGATGTTCTCGGCCGTGACGCGGATGTCTTGGCCTGCCGGCGCGCCTTGGCCGTAGTTGCCGAGCAGCGAAAAGCCGATGCCGTTGTTGTCGAAGCGCTTTTCGAACGCGCCGTTCGCGGTGAGCGCGAGCAAGCTCGAGTTACCCGTCGAGAGCTGACCGCCGGACGAGAGCGTGATGTTCGTCCCGTCGAGCTTGTTCTCGATCTTCGGCGCGTCGCTCGCTTTCGGCGCCTCGACCATCGCCTTCGACTCGGGCGGAGGCGTGCCCGCGGGCGCGTCGTCGGCGGACGCGACGGTGGAGACGGCGACGACGGACACGAGCGCGAGTGAGGACATCAGGGCGCGATGCGCACCGCGCGAAGCTACGGATCTCATTTCAATCTTCTTTCTCCGCAGAAGCCGGCCATGAACCACGCGGCCCGCGCTACGCGGTCGCGATCTCCGAAGTGCAATGACCGCACCGCGTCGCTTTGACGGACACCTTCTCCATGCAGCGCGGACAGTCCTTCGTCGTGGGCGCTTCCTCGCCCCTTCGACGAATCGCGTTGATCCCCTTCACGATCATGAACACGACGAACGCGATGATGACGAACTCGATCACGATGTTGATGAACTGCCCATAGGCGACCGTCGGGACTCCGGCGTCCTTGGCGGCCTTCACCGTGTCGAACTTCTTTCCGTCGCCTCCGAGCGTGAGAAAGAGATTCGCGAAGTCGACCTTGCCGAGCGCGAGGCCGATGGGTGGCATCACGATGTCATTGACGAGCGAGGTGACGATCTTCCCGAAGGCGCCGCCGATGATCACGCCAACCGCAAGATCGACGACGTTGCCGCGCGCGATGAACTCTTTGAACTCCGATCCGATCGACATGGCGAAACCTCCCGAGGGCTCTCTCGATGCCGTGCTTCTCGAGCCACACGCGCGGCGCGATGCTACGCGTCGTGCTGTACCCCTGCATCGAAAATGATGCGCCGATGCATCAACACGGCACGCCGCTACTACGACCCATGCGCGCGCCGATCGCGCGGAGCGCGTCGGTGAGCGCCTCGTCGTCAGCGTCGCTCGCGCTTTTCGTGTCGGCTCGAGGCCGAGTCGCTAGACTGCCCGCGGTGCGTCTCCGTGTGCTCGTCGGACTCGGCCTTTGTCTTTGCGCATGCGCGTCGGGCGCGAGCACGGCACCGG
>JAYVXB010000289.1:0-6149 GCA_043785585.1 Deltaproteobacteria bacterium
GACACGCCGAGCTTTCCGTAGAGGCGACGCACGTACGTGCGCACGGTGTTCTCGCTGAGCCCGGCGATCGCCGCGACGTTGACGCCGCTGTAGCCCGCGACGAGGAGACGCGCGATCTCGCGCTCGCGCTTGCTCAGCCCCTCCATCGCCTGCTGGTTCTGCTTCTGCGACGGCTCGACGCGAACGACCGCGCATCTTGCGCCGCCGAAGACCGGATCGCCGTCGATCTTCGCGACGCCCGTGACCGTCCCGTTCGGCAAGCGCGGCGGCGTCGGAAGCGCATCGCCACGCGCCTTCGCCGCGAGCGCGATCTCGACGGCGCCGACGAGCTGGTCCTGGATCGGCTCGACGTCCTCGGCCCAGTCGATCCCGTTCTCGCGATCGGCGGCCCACACGACGCGCTTGCGGTCGCGATCGATGACGAAGAGCGCGCCGTTGAGCTTGCCGAGCGAGCGCATCGCCGACGCTTCGCGCGAGAGCTCGTCGTACTGGATCTGCGCGCGCGCACCGGCGACGACGAACGGGCCGAGCGTCTCGAACGCCTCTTTGTCCGCCTCGGTGAACTCGCCGTCGGCCTCGCGTCGCTCGAGCCCCGCGAGCCCGAAGAGCACGCCGCCTTCGTGGAGGAACAAGAGGAGCGTGTGCTTGAACGCATCGCCGACCGAGTGATCTCGGTAGTACGGAAGAAGGATGCGCTCGCTCTCCGGATAGAGCTCGGTCGCGATGTACGCGCGGAGCGTCGTCGTCACGAGGCTCTTCGGGTCGAAACCGAACGCCTGCGAGAGCTTGACGCCGTCGGTCGAACGCACGCCGACCGAGGCCCCGTCGACGATGCGCGAGGCATCCGCGTAGGCGCGCCCGTCGTCTTTGCCGAAGAAACAGAAGCCCGCCGGCGCCTTGACGACGCTGCGGAGCGCCTCGATCACGCGCCGTCGAAAGCTGGCACGCGAACCGGGAAGCACGACCTGGAGCTGTGCGGCCTGCATGATTTTCGGCGTGTCCAAAACGGTGCCTCCCCTCGGCGCGGTTGCGAAAAGCTATACTGCTCTTCATGTCGGACTTCACCACGGAAGCGGATCGCGCGGCCCAGTTCATCTTCGACTGGAACGAAGTGAACCGTAAAGGGCGGCTCCTCCCGCCCGGATTCTCCCTCTTCGACGAAACCCTCCGCGACGGCCTGCAAAATCCCTCCGTCGAGGATCCGCCGATCGGCGAGAAGCTCAAGATCCTCCACTTGATGGAAGACCTCGGGATCCACGAGGCCGACATCGGACTCCCCGGCAGCTCGAAGCGCGCGTTCGAGGACGTGCTTCGGATGTGCAAAGAGGTCGTCGACTGCAAGATGAAGATCCGCGTCGCGTGCGCGGGTCGCACCGTCGTCGGCGACATCACGCCGATGATCGAGGTGTCGCAGAAGGCCGGCCTGCCGATCGAGGTGTACGCGTTCATCGGGTCGAGCCCGATTCGGCAATACGCGGAAGAGTGGGACGTCGCGCTGATCGCGAAGCGGAGCGTCGAGGCGATCGACGTCGCGGTGAAGGCGGGATTGCAGGTCGCGTACGTCACCGAGGACACGACGCGCTCGCGTCCCGACGTGCTGACGACGCTGTTTCGCGCAGCGATCGATCACGGCGCGACGCGCCTCTGCCTCAGCGACACCGTCGGACACGCGACGCCCGACGGCGTCCGCAACTTGATCCAGTTCACCAAGAGCGTCATCGCGGGCACCGGCGCGAAAGACATCGGCATCGACTGGCACGGCCACAACGATCGCGGCTTCGCGCTCGAGAACGCGATCTGGGCGCTCGAGTTCGGCGCCGACCGTGTCCACGCGACCGGCCTCGGGATCGGCGAGCGCGTCGGCAACGCGCAGATGGAGCTCTTGCTCCTGAACCTCAAGCTGCTCGGACAGCTCGATCAAGATCTCACGAAGCTCCTCGAGTACTGCACGACGATCGCGAAGGCCGTCGATTGGCACGTGCCAATCAACTACCCGCTCATCGGGCGCGACGCGTTCCGCACGGCGACGGGCGTGCACGCGGCAGCGATCATCAAGGCGATGGCGAAGGGCGATGCTTGGCTCGCGGATCGGATCTACAGCGGCGTGCCCGCCGGCATGTTCGGGCGGCAGCAGGAGATTTGCATCGGCTTCATGAGCGGCGCGTCGAACGTGAATTTCTGGCTCCGCCAGCGCGGCATCGAGCCGAGCGAGTCGCTCGTGGCGGCGATCCTCGGGCAGGCGAAGACGACGACGCGGATCATGACCGACGACGAAGTGATGACGATCGTGAACGCCGCGCGTCATTGAGGACGCGACGTGGCGCATCGTCTCGCTCCTCTGCGTCGACAGCCCAACGCCACCGACGTGCGCCCGAAGCCGAGGATCCTCGATCCGTCAGAGACCGAGCCAGGCGCCTGGTGGGATCGTCTGCGAGCCGTGACGGATCTCGAAGTAGAGCATCGCGCCTTGGCCTTCGTTGCCGACCGTACCAATGCGCTCGCCCGCGGCGACGTCGGCGCCGACCTTGACCTCGAGCGACGCGAGGTTGCCGCTCACGGTGTAGTAGTGCTCGCCGTGATCGAGGATCACGATGCGTCCGTACGGTCCGTAGCGATCGGCGAACGCGACGCGGCCGGCGTAGACCGCGCGAACGGCGGTGCCTGCGGCGGCTTGGATCTCGAGGCCCGGTCCGTCGGTGCCTTCGCGCTTCGCCGCGCGCACCTCGGCGCGACCGGCGACCGGGAAGAGGAGGCGACCGCGCGACGAGGCGAACCCGCCGCGCACGGCGTCGTCTTGCGGAGCGCCCGCGCCGCCGTAGACCGCGACGTACTCGCTCGCGCCCGACGACGACTGGAACGCGCGATCGAAGGCGGCTTGCCGGCGAATCTCGTCTTCCATCGCGAGGCGCGCCGCGTCCATCGCGGTGCGTTGGCTTGCGAGCGCGACGCGATCGCGAGCGACACGTTCGAGCGCGCGCGAAAGCTCCGCGCCGCGCGACCGCATTGATTTTTCGAGCTCGACGTCGTTGCCGACGGCGCGGCGCGCGCGTTCGACGCGCATGGCGTGGCGCACGAGCTGATCGAAGCCTCCGCCGACGGGCAGCATCCCCGCTCGCGTCAGCCGATAGAACGCCTTGCCGTGACCGATCACGCGCGCGTGCGCTTCGGCGAGTTGCCCGCCGAGCGCCTGGAGCTCTTGTTTCGTCGCCTGCTCTTCGGTGTCGAGATCGGCGATTTTGCGATCGAGCGCGGCGAGCGCGAGCGCGGTGTTCCCGACGGTGGTGGTGGACTGCGTGCCGGGCAGCGGCGGCGCGGCGTGGCTCGTCTCGACGAGCGGAAGCGCGCACGCGCACGCGCAGACGAGCGCCGCCCAGGTGCGACGCCTCGCGCTCATACTGCGATCAACTTTCGCAGGCTCGTCACGGCGGCGGTCGCGCCGAGCAGTCCGCCGACCACGACCATCCCGGCCGCGACGTACCATGGGAGAAACGTAGGCTCGATCCCGACGAGCGATGCGAGCTCGGAGTCGAGGCGACCGCGCACGACGAAGAAGAGCGCGGCGAGCAGACCGATCGCGCCGACGGCGCCGAGCATGCCCTGGATCCCACCTTCGACCACGAAAGGTCCTTTGACGAAACGATCCGTCGCGCCGACGAGCTTCAGCACTTCGACCTCCGTGCGACGCCGCTGCAGCGCGAGTCGAATCGTCGAGCCGACGACCGCGAGCACCGCCGCGAACACGACGACCGCGAGGAGCGCCGCAGCCGCCACGCCACCGCGCACGAGCTTCGACAGGCGCTCGGTCCACGCTTGGTACGTCTCGACGTCGTCGACGCTCGGGAGCATCCGGAGCTTCGCGACCATGTCGGCGAGCTCCGCGTCCGTCGTCTCGGGTCGCACGTCGATCTCGATCGACGCGGGGAACGCCTCGACCGGGAGCGCCGCGAGCTCGGCCTTCACGCCCTGCGAGCCGAGCTCGCGCGATCCGAAATCGGCGCGCGCCTGCCCGCTCGACACGTAGTGAACGGCCGTGACGTTCGGCACCTTCGCGAGCGCGGCTTTGAACGCTTCGATGTCGTCCTGCGTCGCCGACTCTTTCAAGTAGATCGACGCGCGACCGGCGTGCGCCCAGCGCTCCTCGACCGAGCGCAAGTTCGTGACGACGAGGAGCGCCGCGCCGAGGCATACGAACGCGACGGCGAGCGAGAAGACACTGAGCGCGTGAAGTCGCCACTCGCGGAGCATGCCGCGACGGGCCCTGCGCGTCGTTCCACCGGAAAACATCGTGCGTTCCTCCCTGAAGTCAGTGCGCGAACTCGACGTCGTATTCTTCCGGCTCGGCGGCCGCGATCCCGTGCGGCACGTCGACGGCCTTGCCCTCGTCGAGCACCACGAGTCGGCGCGCGCGCACCTCGAGCAGCGATCGATCGTGCGTCGCGAAGAGCACCGTCGTCCCCGACTCGTTGATCTCTTCGAAGAGCCCGAGGATGTCGATCGCGAGCTGCGGATCGAGATTTCCCGTCGGCTCGTCCGCGAGAATGAGCGCCGGCTCACCGACGATCGCGCGTGCGATCGCCACGCGCTGCTGCTCGCCGCCCGACAACACACCGGCCGGATCGTCTCCGCGCCCAGCGAGCCCGACGCGCTCGAGCGCTTCGCCGACGCGCGTGCGAATGAGGCGCGGCGGAAGGCCGAGCACCTCGAGCGCGATCGCGACGTTCTCGAAGACGCTCCAAGCGTTCACGAGCTTGAAGTCTTGGAACACGACGCCGATGTTCCGGCGCAGAAAGGGAATCGAGTCGGCCGTGAGGCGCGCGACGTCGCGACCGAGGAAGAGGATGCGACCGTCGTCGACCTTCTCGGCGCGATAGAGCAGACGAAGCAGCGTGGATTTGCCGGAGCCGCTCGAGCCCGTGATGAAGACGAACTCGCCGCGCTCGATGATCAGGTTCATCCCGCGGAGCACCGGCGATCCGGCGCGGTACGATTTGTAGACGTCCTCGAAAAGGAGGATCGGCCGCTGGGACGCCTCGCGTGAAAAGCGAGCCCCTGCGCGCAGCATGGGCCGAAACGTTTCCTTCACCGCATGGCGGTCATCGTCCGACCGAGGCATGCATCGTGGGTAACAGGGCCGTCCGAATCGCTACAACTTTTCGGCGTTTGCCCCGTGCACGAATTTCGCGATGTGGAGGCGCGACGACGACGATCGGATTCGCTGCGAGGCATCCTCGGCCATCACGAGAGCGCGCGCGCCGTCGGCGCCGGTCGCGATCTCGCGCGGCGTGTTGCCGTCGAGCGCGTCGGCGAGGGCGCGGGCCTGCGCGACGAGCGGCTCCTCGGTGAGGAGCGGCACCTCGGTCTCGGTCGGCGCATCGCACGCGGCCGAGCGCGGCGTGCGCACGAGTCGGTGCGCGAGGAGATCGCCTTCGTAGATCCACGCGCGCGTGGTGACGCGCACGGTGCGGTGGCGGACGCGCGCGGTGCGATCGACGTACACGTGGCCGATCGAGCCGTGCTCGGTCGCGAGGAGCACGTGCGCGAGGTCCTCCGGCGTCGCGTGGCCGTCGCCCGAACGCCCGACCGCGTCTTTGACTTCGACCTTCGCCGACGTGAGGTACGACGCGAGATCGAAATCGTGGACGCCGAGGTTCACCAGCACGCCCGGCTCGTCGGCGAGAGGAACGCGCCCCGCGCCGATGCGATGCAGCTCGATCGCGACGACGTCGTCGCCACGGAGGAGACGCGCCAGCGCGCGCACGACAGGATTGAATCGCTCGGAGTGCCCGACGAAGAGCTGCCGCCGTTCGCGCGCGGCCACCGCGAGCACCGCGCGCGCCTCGGACGCGCTTGCGCACACCGGTTTCTCGACGAGGACGTCGCGGCCCGCGGCGAGCGCCTCGATCGCGAGGGTCGCGTGCGTGGCGATCGGCGTCGCGATGACGACGAGATCCGCGCGCGCAATCGCCTCGGCCTCCCCCGCGAGCACCGGCACCCCCCACGTCCGCGCCGCGATCTCCGCGCGCCCCGCGTCGCGATCGACGACGCCGACGACCTCGAAGCGCTCGGGAAGCTCGCTCATGATCCGCGCGTGCCGGCGCCCCATCAGCCCGACACCGATGATGGCGACGCGATGGCGAGTGGACACGGGC
>JAYVXB010000290.1:0-18465 GCA_043785585.1 Deltaproteobacteria bacterium
CGGCGACGCTCCGGATCGCGGTAGTCGGCTTTGTGCGCGTCGAAGAACGCCTGCACTTCTTCGTCCGGAATGTCCGCCGGCGATGGCGCCCCCTTGCGCGCGGCCGCGAGCATCGCGTCGCGGAGCACCGCGCGGATCTCCTGCTGCGCGACCGGATCCTTGTCGTACCCCTTCGCGATCGCTTCTTGCGCGAGGAGCATCACGTTGATCATCTCTTCGAGCAGCTCTTTGCGACGCTCCGGCGATTGGTAACGGAGGCGATCGAACTGATCCATGTGCTCGAGCGCCGCGACGTAGTCGCCGAGCGTGATCGTCTTGTCGCCGACCTTCGCGAGCACCTGCTTCTGTTGCTCGGGTGTGAGCGCGGAGCTCATCGGCGCGGCGCCGCCGTCGATGTCGCCCTTGTCGGAGCCGCTGTCCTTGCAGCTCGAGCACGCCGCCGACGTGGCGGAGATCGCGCACAACGCGACCGAGAGCCCCAAGCGAGCGAGGCGCTGGCGTGTCGACATGGGGCCGGATTACTACGAGACGCCCACGCGCGCCACCGCGCGGTAAAGCTCGGGAGCGCGATGATCGACTCGAAGCGAGAGCGTGCCTACGTGCTAAAAAGCACGTCCGCGATGGACGACGACGCGACGGCTCTCCCTGTTGTTCGCATCGACCGCGGTCAGCCGCTGGTCGCGACGATGCCTCGCTGGCTCGCGCTCGCGGCAGGCGAGACGGCGATCGTGTTCGGGCTCGCGTACGCGTACCTCACGCTCTCGCATTCCAAGCAGACGCTCGCGTCGATGACGCTGCCGCTGGCGATCACGGCGATCGTCGCGTCGCTCGTGACGCTGGCGGTGCTGCGCGCGGAAGAAGCTCGTCTCGCGCGCGAGCTGCGAACGGCGCGATCCGGTACGGCGGCGATACGCAGCATGGTGCTTCAGCGTCGCGAGCGCGCGCCGGCGTTGCTACGCTTTCTGTCGACGACGCTCGGGACGAGCGCGGTGCTGATCGCGGAAGGAGAACGAAGCGCGGCGCTCGATGCTCTCGCGGCAAGCTCGCCCGTGATGGCCATGGGGCGGATTCAGCTCCTGCGTCGAGTGATCGAAGCCGACGCGGAGCGCGCCGGTGGGTCGCCGGCGGGGCTCGCGAGGTGCATCGAGGCGGTTCGCGCGGTGCCGCGCATCGGCAACACAGAGGCCGATCGATACCGCACGCACGTCCTCGTGAAGGCCGTGCTCACGCAAGCGCACGGAGATCTCGCCGAAGAGCTGTGCGCCGAGCTCGCCGCATCGAAGGACGAAGACGAGCGGATCTACGCGGCGTGGCTCAGCGCGTGGTTCGAAATCGATCTGCCGACCGAGCCCTCCGACGGCGAGCTCCGTCTCGCGCTGCTGCTCGCGCGCTCGCAAGGTGCCGACGACCTCGCAAAAAAGCTGGAGGCAAAGCTCGGCGCCGGCTCGCCATTGCAGCCCTCGGCCGCACCGAGTACGTGATGCTCCTTGCATGCGCAAAAACCCACTCGACGAGCGCGACGATGAGACCGTCGCCCCACCGCCCCCGCACCCCCAACTGAAGTACCGCCGCATCGTCCTCAAGCTCAGCGGCGAGGCCCTCTGCGGCAACGCCGGATTCGGCATCGAGCCCGAGGTCATGCGCGCCACCGCCGCGGAGCTCTCCGAGGTTCACGCGCTCGGCGCCCAGATCGGCATCGTGGTCGGCGGAGGCAACATCTTCCGCGGCCTCAAGGGCGCCAGCGTCGGGATGGATCGCGCGCAGGGCGACTACATGGGAATGCTCGCGACGGTCATCAACTCGCTCGCGCTCCAAGACGCTCTCGAGAAAGAGAACGTCCCCACGCGCGTGATGACCGCGATCGAGATTCGTCAGGTCGCAGAGCCGTACATTCGGCGCCGCGCCGAGCGCCACCTCGAGAAGGGGCGCGTCGTCATCTTCGCCGCGGGAACGGGCAATCCGTATTTCTCGACGGACACCGCCGCGGCGCTTCGCGCAATGGAGATCCACGCCGACTGCCTCTGCAAGGCGACGAAGGTCGAAGGGATCTACGACCGCGATCCGGTGAAATTCCCGGACGCTTCGATGTTCTCGAAGATGACGTACGACCGCTTCTTGGCGGATCGAATCGGCGTCATGGATTCGACGGCGGTCACGCTGTGCCGCGACAACCGAATGAGCATCCGCGTCTTCAAGCTGACGACGCACGGTAACATCAAGCGCGTCGTGCTCGGCGAGACGATCGGTACGATCGTCGAAGAGTGACGCTTCAGTAGAGCGTGCCGCCGAAGACGCGCCGCGCGGGGCCGCGCATGATCGCGCGACCGGTGGCGCGGTGAATCGTGACGTCCAGCGCGCCGCCCGGCAGGCGCACGGAGACCACTTCGTCGTAGCGTGCGAGGTCGCGCGCGCACGCAACGGCGACGGTCGCGCACGCGCCCGTTCCGCAGGCGAGCGTGATTCCGACTCCGCGCTCCCAAACGACGAGATCGATCGTGCCCTCGCCGATCCGCGCGAACTCGGCGTTCGTGCCGTCGGGAAACGAAGCGTGCGTCGCGATGCGTGGGCCGAGCGACTCGACGCGCGATCGATGGAAATCTCCGAATAGAATTGCGTGCGGATTCCCCGCATCGGCGATCTCGACGTCGACCACTTCGTCGCCGACGTCGATCGAGCGCGCACCGAGGACGCGCACGATGCCCATGTCGACGGTGACGAGCCCCGCGCCGTTCGCGTCGTGAACCACGCACGGTCGCGGCCCCGCGTCGGTGTCGAACGCGAGCTCGGCCACGGCGAGCCCGCGCGCGCGCGCGACGTGGAGCGCGACGCACCGCAGACCGTTGCCGCACATCTCGGGGACCGAGCCGTCCGCGTTGATGACCTTCATGCGCGCGACGCTCGCCGGATCGCGCGACGGCAGGACGAGCAACACGCCGTCCGCGCCGACGCCGTGACGTCGATCGCAGATCTCCGCCGCGCGCGCGCTCGTGATCGCGTCGTCGCGCGTGGCCTCGACGACCACGAAGTCGTTCCCGAGCCCTTCGTATTTTTCGAACCGGAGCGCGCCGCCCATCGTCATCGCGCGTCACTCTAGCGCCCGCGTTCGCCAGCCGCCAAAGGCCGTCCGACTCGCTCGGATTCAACGCCGAGAGGTCCATGGTATGGGTGCTCCTGCCATGTCGCGACTACGGTGGGTCACGTCGGGGGAATCGCACGGTCCGCGGCTCACGGCGATCGTCGAGGGCATCCCGGCCGGGCTCGGTCTCCTCGCGAGCGACATCGACGAGCACCTCGCGCGGCGTCAGCGCGGGTATGGACGCGGCGGGCGGATGAAGATCGAGACCGATCGCGTCGAGATCGTCGGCGGAGTGCGCAACGGGGAGACGCTCGGCTCGCCGATCGCGATGTCGATCACGAACCGCGACCATCAGAATTGGCTCGATCGCATGGGGCCGGGACCGCTGCCGTCGACGCCCGAAGCGCTGACCCGCCCGCGTCCCGGGCACGCCGACCTCGCGGGCGGAGCCAAGTACGATCGCCACGATCTCCGCGACATCCTCGAGCGTGCGAGCGCGCGCGAGACCGCGGCACGAACCGCCGTCGGTGCCGTCGCGCGGAAGCTGCTCGCAAGCGTGGGGATCGACGTCTTCGCGCACGTCGTCGCGATCGGCCCGGTCGATGTCGCGGAGCACGAGCTGCCGCTCGACGAGCTCCGCGCACGATCGCGCGCGTCCGACCTCGCGTGCGCCGACGCGGACGCCGAGGCCCGAATGAAGGAAGCCATTCGCGACACGGCGCACGCCGGCGACACGCTCGGGGGCATTTTCGAGGTCGTCGCGACCGGAGTTCCGATGGGGCTCGGGAGCCACACGCAGTGGGACCGCAAGCTCGACGGCCGGCTCGCGCAAGCGCTCATGAGCATCCAGGCGATCAAGGGCGTCGAGGTCGGATTCGGCATGCGCGCCGCACGGTCGCGCGGATCCCACGTGCACGACGCGATTCACTACGACGCGAGCTCGCACGCTTTCACGCGACCGACGAACCGCGCGGGCGGCCTCGAAGGGGGCATCACGAACGGCGAGCCGGTCGTCTGTCGCGCCGGGATGAAGCCGATCGCGACGCTGAAGAAGGCGCTGGCGAGCGTCGACGTCGTCACGAAAGAGGCGTTCGATGCGGCGTTCGAGCGAAGCGACGTCTGTGCCGTCGCGGCGGCGTCGGTCGTCGGCGAAGCGATGGTCGCGATCGTTCTCGCCGATGCTCTGCTGGAGAAGTTCGGCGGCGACTCGATGCGCGAGATCCTTCGGAACGTCGACGGCTATCGCGCGCAGCTGGTGGCGTACTAAGACACGAGGGGGGAGGCACGCGATGCGGACGATCGTGCTCAGCGGATTCATGGCGACGGGGAAGAGCACGGTGGGCCCGTTGCTCGCCGCGCGACTCGGCATCCCGTTCGTCGACGTCGACGAAACGATCGCGCGCGAGGCGCAGCGAAGCGTGCCCGATTTGTGGCGCGACGAGGGAGAAGCCGCGTTTCGCGCGCGCGAGGCCGACGTCATCGCACGTCTCTTCGGTGAGCCCGCCGCGCGCGTCATCGCGTTCGGCGGCGGCGCCGTCACCCACAAGAAGACACGAAGGCTCGCTCTCGACCACGCGCTCGTCGTGACGCTCACGGCCGAGCCCGAAACGATCGTCGCGCGTGTGGGGGATCCCGCCGGCCGACCGAATCTCGCGGGCCCCAATCCTGCGCAACGCGCGCGCGATCTCCTCGAGCAACGCGCCGAGGCATATGCCGAGTGCCACCTGACGCTCGCGACCGACGCCACGGAGCCCGACGCCATCGTCGACGCGATCGTCGCGCTCGCCGAACGCGATCCGATCGTCGTCCCGCTCGGGGCACGCAGCTACACCATCGACGTGTGCTTCGACGCACCGACGCGGCTCACCGACGCGATCGCGCGCTGCGCGCCGTCGTCCGTCGTGCTCGTGACCGACGCGAACGTTCAGCGCGCGCGCGGCGCGATCGTCGAGGCCGCGCTCGGTCCGCTCGCGCTCCCGGGAACGCGAGTGACGTTGCCCGCCGGAGAGCGCCACAAGACGATCGCCGCGGTGTCGACGATCTGGGATGCCGCGCTCGGCGCCGGCGTCGATCGAGACGCGCTCGTCGTCGCGGTCGGGGGCGGCGTCGTCGGAGATCTCGCGGGATTCGCAGCTTCTGCGCTCCTTCGTGGCGTGCGCGTGGTCCAAGTGCCGACGACGCTTCTCGCGATGGTCGACGCTTCCGTCGGCGGTAAAACAGGGTTTGACCACCCGACGGGAAAGAACCTCGTCGGCGCGTTTCATCAGCCGAGCGGCGTCGTTGCGGATCTCGCGCATCTGTCGACGCTCTCCGCGCGAGAACGCGCCGCGGGCCTCGCCGAGATCGTCAAGATCGCGCTGACCCACGACGCCGCCCTGTTCGCGCACCTCGAGCGCGATGCGGCGGCGATCCAGGCCGGCCACCCCGCGGTGCTCATGCCGATCGTGCGCGCCGCCATCGAAGCGAAGGTTCGCGTCATCCGCGACGACGAGCGCGAAGCGGGCGGCCGCGCGCTCCTCAACCTGGGGCACACGATCGGGCACGCGCTCGAAGCGCATGGCGCGTTTGCGCGGTACCTGCACGGCGAGGCCGTCGCGATCGGAACGGTCGTCGAGCTGCGCGCCGCGGCTGCTCTCGATCTGGCCCCCGCCGCCCTCGCGGAGCGCGCCGGCGCGCTGCTCGCGCGGCTAGGACTTCCCATCGCTGCCGCGAGCGGAGAGCTCGCCGCGAGCTGGTCGTTCGTCTCCGCCGACAAGAAGCGGTCGCGCGACTCGCTGCGGCTTCCCATCGTCACCGCGATCGGGACCGCGCACCTCGAGAGCGTCCGGCTCGACGTCCTCCGTCGCGCCGTGATCGGCTGAGACACGCGCCGAGGACCCGCACCTTTTTGGCGCTTCCCCGTTTCCTTCGCTACGCTTCAGAGTGTCGCTGCGGATCTCGCGGCCATGGTGCACACGCTGCTCCGGCGGTGCGTGCCCAAACAGGAGGAACGGTCTCATGAAGCGCTATTGGGGGCACCTCATCGCCGTCGTCGGCATTGCCGTCAGCGCCGCAGGCCTGAACGCCGCATGCGCTCATGACGACAGCACGATCTTCATCCGCTACGTGCTGCAGCCGCCGGTCGCGTCTGGGAACGGGTGCTTGTACACCGCCGACCCGTCGCAGCCGTACATCAGCACGGGGACGCTCGATGTCGCGTTCAGCACCTCGTATTATGCGGAGTTCCTCGTCGGCAATCAGATGACTCCGCGTGGGAGCGTCGAGAGCAACCGTACGGAAACGTCGCGCGTCATTCTCCAAGGCGCGATCGTTCGCGTCACCGACGCCGCGACAGGCGCCGATCTTCGTCCGTCCTTCACCGTCAGCGCGGGCGGCTCGGTCGATCCCGCAAGCGGCGGCACGCCGTCGTACACCCCCTTCGGCGTTGTCATCTTCGACAGCCAAGCCGCAGCGGCGATCACCGTTCCCGCTGGCGGACGCGCGCGGGCCCTCACGTACATCAAAGTGTTCGGCCACACGCTCGGCGGTCAGCGGGTCGAATCGAACGAGTTTCAGTTCCCGATCGACATCTGCCGAGGCTGTCTCGTCACATTCCCGCAGGGCGTCTCGAGCCCGCTCCTCCCACAACCGAACTGCGCGAACACGAGCGCTATGTCTGGCGGCTCATCGACCATTGGATTGCCCTGCATTTTTGGTCAAGATCAGCTGATCGACTGCCGCAGCTGTCCGCCCGGACATACCGATGTTTGCGGAGCGACATCGCTCCCCATCGACGGCGGTGGCGGCGGCTGAACCCCCGAGGATAAGCTCCCGCTTCGGATGCGACATCGGGAGATCTCGGCGAGACAAGGGGCGCTAGCGAGCCTTTCATTCGTGCTCGTACTGGCCGTCGGTTCGCGCGCCGCTGCCGCGCCCCAAGCAAACGTTGGAATGACGCTCGGTGGCGGCGTCACAGGCCTGCGAGGCGGAGAGCACGGCGGGCTCTTTCATCTCGGGGGTCGCGCAGATGTCTTGTTCTTGCGCGAACGCGGCCGCGACATGGCGATTGGACCGTACGTCGACATCGTGTCGGCATCGTTCGAGACGTTGGAGCTCGGCGGCGGCGTGGAGTGGCTCATCCCCGTTCGCGATGACCTACCGCTCATCCTCTCGGCGGGCGCGTTCGAACGACGCGCGCCTGGGTTCGCGTGGGAGCCGGGCGTCGCGACGACGCTGTTTTTCGGCTCCAGAAGTTACAACTTTCACTCTTGGTACAACCTCGGGCTCGGGTTGTTCGTTCAGGGTCGATATGGGCTCGGTGATGCGAAGCAAGGCGAGCTCATTTTCGGCGCCCAGATCGACCTCGCGCTCCTCGTCTATCCGTTCATCTTCGTCTACCAGGCGATCCGTCGCTGACGCGAACGGCCCTGGCGGTGGTAAGCTCGTCGCCGCTCGATGGACCGGCGCACCGTTCAGCTTCACATCGCAGGGCAAAGCTACAAGGTCGTGAGCTCCGCGCCCGAGGGAGAGCTGCACCACCTCGCCGAGGTGGTGACCGCGAAGCTCACCGAAGTCTCGCCGCGCGGTCGCCCAATCCCACCGCAGGCAATGCTCCTCGCGGCCATGGCGCTTGTCCACGAGCTCGAGGCCGAACGGGGAAAGCGCGAGGCGCTCGAGCGGAAGACGCGCGACCTCCTTCGGCGCGTACTCATGCGAATCGACGACGCGCTCGAGCCGGCCGATGCGGACGACGACGCGGAGCCGGCGCACGAGCAGTAGGTTTCACGTGAAACATCCTCCTCGTGCGTTGAGCTTCCTCGACGATGCCCTTCAGGCGCTCGACGCCGAGGGGCTGCTTCGCCCGCGCGCGCTCCCCGTCGATGACGACGCCCCGTCCTTTTGCTCCAACGACTACCTCGGCCTCGCCCGCCGGCCCGCTCCCGCAGGAGCTTCCGGGAGCGGCGCGTCGCGCCTCGTCGCGGGCGAGCGCGCCATTCACCGCGGGCTGGAAGAGGACGTCGCGTCTTGGCTCGGGTGCGAGGCAGCTCTCGTTTTCTCGAGCGGCTACGCGGCGAACGTCGGCGCATTGGGCGCCCTCGCGCGGCCCGGCGACCTCATCGTCAGTGACACGCTGAACCACGCCTCGATCATCGACGGCGCGCGATTGTCCCGCGCGGACGTCGTGGTGACACCGCACCTCGACACAGCGGCTGTTGGCCGCGCCCTTACTGCACCGAGACATGGGCGTGCGTGGGTCGTCACGGAGTCGTATTTCAGCATGGACGCCGACGCCCCCGACCTGCGCGCGCTTCGTGAGATCTGCGACGAGCACGGGGCCGCGCTTGTCGTGGACGAGGCCCACTCGCTCGGTGTCCTCGGCCCCGACGGGCGAGGCCTCTGCGTCGAAGCGGGGATCGTTCCGGACGTGTGGATTGGAACGTTCGGGAAGGCTTTCGGGGCCAGCGGTGCCTTCGTCGCCGGCAGCCAATCACTCGTTTCCTGGCTCTGGAACCGCGCGCGCTCCTTCGTTTTCTCCACCGGACTCAGTCCCGTCGTCGCCGAAGCGGCTCGCGCCGGTCTCCGTGAAGCTCGCGAGCGACCCGAGCTCCGGGAGGCGGTCCTCCGCTCTGCCGCGCAGCTCCGCGGGGGACTTCGCGAGCTCGGCGTCGAAGCAAAGGGGTTCGGGCAGATCATCCCTTGGATTGTCGGCTCTCCCGACGCTGCACGGCGACTTGCCGACGAGCTGCTCGTTCGCGGGTTGCGCGTCGCCGCGATCCGTCCGCCTTCGGTTCCGAGCGGGACCTCCCGTCTCCGCCTTACGGTCTCCGCGCGACACACGCCGGGAGATCTGTCCCGAGCGCTGAGCACGATCGCCGAGGCCCTCGCATGCCAACCCCGCTGATCGTCGTCACAGGCACCGGCACCGAGATCGGCAAGACGCACGCGAGCGTCGCGCTTCTCCTTCGGTGGGGCGCGACATCGCGTGTCTGCGGCGTGAAGCCGATCGAGACCGGCGTACTCCCCGGAGCGGAGGGCGACGATGCGCGCCGCTTGCGCGAGGCGTCCACGTTTCACGTGAAACGTCCCTTCGGACGAACGTTCGAGCCCCCCGTTTCGCCGCATCTGGCAGCGCGCGCCACGGGCGTCGTGATCGATTCGCCAGGGATTGTCGGAGAGGTTGCGCTGCTCCGCGCGGACGCGCAGGGCGTTCTCGTCGAGCTCGCGGGCGGGCTATTTTCTCCGCTCGCCACTGGCCTCACGAACGCCGACCTCGCACGAGATCTCGCGCCGACCGCAATCGTCCTCGTCGCTCCGGACCGGTTGGGAGTCCTGCACGACATCGGCGCCGCCACGCGCGCGGCGCGGGCATGCGGACTTCGACTCGCCGGCGTGATCCTCATGGCGCCTCCGACCGAGGACGCTTCCACGGGCCGCAACGCCGCGGAGGTCTCGCTCGTGACGGACGTTCCCCTCCTCGCCATCTATCCGCGCGCCTCGGCTGCCGTTCTCGCGGACCTCCCGGAAACGGCGGCGGCGATCGCGACACTCATCCGCTGAGGATTCGCCCGCGCTCGAGGACGATTTCGTCGTCACGCACCGCCTCGGCGAACGCGGCGTCGTGAGTCACGACGACGACGATCGCACCACCCCCTGCCTCCTCCCGCACGACCCGCGTCAGGCGCTCCGCGGAGGCGGCGTCCAGCCCCGTCGTTGGCTCGTCCAGAAGCAGGAGCTTCGGCTCGTGAACGAGCGCGCGAGCGAGCGCCACCCGCTGGCGCTGTCCGCGCGAGTACGTTCGAAGCGGCCGATCGGCGAAGCCTTTGAGGTCGAAGCGCGCGCTCGCTCGCTCGAACGTGACGACGGCGTCGCAGCCGTAGAGGCGCGCGGCGAGCTCGATGTTCTCGCGTCCGCTGAGCTCGGAGTAGCAAAGCGACTCGTGCCCAAGCCAGCCGAGGCGCGCCCGCACCTCGGCGCGTGTCTTACCGAGGGCGCCGTGATCGATCGCGCCGGACGTTGGACGCGCAAGCGTTCCGACGATCCCGAGGAGTGTCGACTTCCCCGATCCGTTCGCGCCACGCACGACCGAGACGCGCCCACTCCGGAACACCGCGCTCACGCCAGCGAGCGCTCGGACCGGGCCGAACGTTTTGGTCACCGAACGGAGCTCGACACGCAGGTCCACGCGCGGAGTGTCGAACGTCCGAGCACGCGGAGGCAATGCCGCAAATCGCAATGCGCGGATTGGCGCGCCGGGCTCCTTTATACATAAAGCTCACGCGCGCGACGCGTGCAGACTTCGCCGTGCTACTCTGGGCTTCATGACCGCGGCCCCAGCGCTGACTTCGCAGGAGCTCCCGTCGCTCCAGAAGTTGCGGACCGCGGTAGAGGCTGCGCTCGAGGGGAAGTCCGAGGCGGTGGAGCTCGCGCTCGTGGCGCTTCTCGCACGCGGGCACCTCCTCATCGAGGACGTCCCCGGCGTAGGCAAGACGACCCTCGCCCGTGCGCTCGCGAGGGCGGTCGGCGGCGACTTGCGACGCGTGCAGTTTACAAGCGATCTCCTGCCTAGCGACGTTCTCGGCGTCTCGGTCTACGACCAGCGCCGCGGCGAGTTCGTTCTCAGGCAGGGCCCCGTCTTCGCGAACGTGCTGCTCGCCGACGAGATCAACCGCGCGAGCCCGCGCACGCAGTCGGCGCTCCTCGAGGCAATGAACGAGGGTCAGGTCTCGCTCGACGGCCAGACGATCCCGCTCCCCGAGCCGTTCTTCGTCATCGCAACGCAAAACCCGCAAGACTTCGCAGGGACGTTCCCTCTCCCCGAGTCGCAGCTCGATCGCTTCCTCTTGCGCGTTCGGATTGGTTATCCCCCACCGCAAGTCGAAATGCGCCTGCTCCTGAGCGGGAACACCGACACGGCTCGCGACGTACCGGTGGTGCTCGATCCGTCGGCGCTCGTCAGCTTGCAGCACGAGGTGCACCGCGTCGCGCTCGACAGCTCGCTCGGCAGCTACCTCCAAGCAATCATCCAGGCCACGCGCGGGTCTCCGCTCCTCTCGCTCGGAGCGTCCACGCGCGGCGCGATGGCGCTCGCGAACGCGGCGCGCGCCCGCGCTCTTCTCCGCGGACGCAACTACTGCATCGCGGACGACATTCACGATCTCGCGGTGCCGGTCCTCGCGCACCGCGTGCGCCTGGCCACGCACGCGGACGGCTTCATGCCGACGCGCGACGAGGCGGAGTCCGCAGTGCGCGAGATCGTCGCGCGCGTCCCCGTTCCACTCTGAGGTTTCTGAGGTAACGGAGAAGCCGCATGCAGCAGGCAACAGTCGCCGAACGTCCCGGCCTCGTCGCGAGGCTCTTGCGACGATGGCGCAACGTGCGCCCGCCGCGCAGATTGAAGTTCACCCGCGAGGGGAAGTTCTTCGTCGGAATCACGCTAGGCGTCGGCTTCGCCGCGATCAACACCGCGAACAACCTCCTCTATCTCCTCCTCGGGATGCTCCTCGCGTTGATCGTCGTGAGCGGGATCATGAGCGAGCTCTCGCTTCGCGATCTCACGGTCGCCCGCCGCCTCCCGATGCGCGCGCAGGTCGGACGCGCTCATCTCGTCGAGATCGAAGTCTTCAATCATAAAACGAGGATCCCTTCATACGCCATAGAGGTGGAGGATCTTCGCGCAGGGCAGCCGGCTGACAAACGCTGTTTCTTTCTAAAAATTAGTCCCAAGTCCGCGCAGGTCGCTGCCTACCGCCGTACGCCGAACAAGCGCGGGCGCGACGTCCACGTCGGATTCCGGATCGCGACGAGGTTTCCGTTCGGCCTCTTCGAAAAATCGCGAGAGGTGCCTGCCGAAGGCGACCTGATCATCTATCCGGCGGTCGACCCGGTCCAGCTCCCGCCTTCTCCTGCAGGGCGAACGTTCGGGCCCGACGGGGTCATCGGCCGAGGACACGGAGAGGACTTCCTCGGGCTCAAGATGATGCGCGAGGGAGAAGATCCGCGAGACATCCACTGGCGAAAGTCTGCGGCCGCAGGGCATCTCGTCATGCGCGAGCGCGCAAGAGAGGCGCGCCCCGACCTGTCGATCCAGCTGGACGTCCAGCGACCTCTCGGCGCGGGCGACGAATGGGATCTGGGGTTCGAGCGACGCATTCGTGACGTAGCTTCTCGCGCGGTAGCGCATTTGAAGCGCGGGGATTGCGTGACCATCGTGACGAACGCGGGCGGCTCGGCGCGCGCGGATCGCACTGCGGGCGCGGATCCCGTCCTGCGCTACCTCGCGCTCCTCGGCCCGTCCGAGGCGAAACGTCACCCGTCGCGCCCCGAGCATCCTTCGCGCGACGGGAGCTCCGAACCGAAGGCGGCGGAATAATGCGCTTCGGCCTCGTGCATCGGATCATGACGGATGCGCTCGCCACGCTCGGCGTGCTCGCGGTCGTGAGCACCGCATCACTCCCGCTCGGGACGAACGTCCTCTTGCTCGGGGGGCTGGCGCTCGCGCTCATCATTCCCGAAGCGTGGCAGAGCCGACCTGCGCTTCGGCACTTTGCGACCATCGCGCCGTTGTCGCTGTTCGTGATTCAGGGTGTTCGCCTCCTCACAGGACGACCGCCGCTCGACGTCGCGGTCGAGTTCGCCGCCCTCCTCCAAATCGTCCGGCTCGCGACACGGCGCGGCGCCGCGCACGATCAGCAGATCATCGTCCTTGGGCTGCTTCACTTCGTCGCGGGCACCGTCCTCGGCGGCGGCATCACGTATGGCCTCTGCTTCGTCGGATTCTTGATCGTCGCACCTGGCGCGCTCGTGCTCAGCCACCTTCGGCGAGAAGTCGAGGGCAACTACCGACAAGGCGCACGGGATCGCACGGGCCTCCCCGTCGACGTGCCGCGCATCCTCCGCAGCCGGCGCGTCGTCGGTCGGGGATTCCTCGCGGCGACCTGTCTCTTGTCGGTGCCGATCCTCCTCTTTACTACGACGCTCTTCGTGTTGTTCCCGCGCGTCGGACTGTCGCTCCTGCTGCTCAACCACCCGCGCTCCGGGCACATGATCGGATTCTCGGATCACGTCGACCTCGGGCAGCACGGCGTCTTGCGCAGCGATCCGTCGATCGCGCTCCGCTTCGACGTCGCGGATCTCCCCGAACCTCCGCCGGCGCGGATCACGCTGCGTCTGCGCGGCACCGCGTTCGACGCCTACGACGGGCGCGCGTGGCAGCGCACGCAACAGGAACGCAATCCGATCCGCGAAGGCCCGTTCCCCTTCACGTACGGAATCACGCGCGCGCCGAATCCCGCGCGCGATCGGAAGATAAGCTTCGATCTCGAACCGATCGATCCCCCGGTCATCTTTCTTCCGCCGCACTCCGTCGCGGTCACGGTCAAGCCCGCGAATCAGTCCATCCTCGGCGAGCCGCTCACCGTGCAACGAGGCCCTGAGGGCGAGTTGCGCTACGCCGGATCCGACGCGCGAGGGCTTCGCTACGACGTCTATGTCGCCGCGGAGTCCGAGATCTTCGCGGATCCGATGGTGCCCGCCGATCGATCGCGCTACCTCTCGCTGCCTGCGGATCTTCCCGCGCGCGTGACCGAGCTCGCGCGCCGCTGGACCGAGGGCGCGACGACGCCCGACCAGAAAGCGCGTCTCCTCGAAGAGCATCTTCGCAACGACTTCACCTACGATCTCGGATCGCCGTCGGGCGGCACCAAGCAGCCGCTGGATCACTTCCTCTTCGAGTCGAAGCGCGGACACTGCGAGTTCTTTTCGACCGCGATGGCCGTCATGCTGCGCGAGGTGGGTGTGCCGTCGCGCAACGTGACCGGGTTCGTCGGCGGGACGTACAATCGATTCGGGCATTACTACGCCGTGCGCGAAGGAGATGCTCACTCGTGGGTCGAGGCGTACATCGATGAGCCTGGCCCGGCGGGGTGGCGCGCATTCGATCCGACGCCGCCGTCCGCAGCGCAGCCTCTGCAGCAGACGACCGGCGCGTTCGTCTACATGCGGGATCTCGTCGAGGCGCTCTCGCAACGGTGGAACCGCTACGTCGTCGGGTACGACCTTCGGACGCAAGTCCGCCTGTTCGACGAGGTAAGCCGTCGTTACGACGGCTTCCGCCGCAAAGCGGGGATCGACAAAGGGACCCTCGGCAAGCTCACGCGCGGACCGTTCGTCGCGGCGGGTGTGCTGATCGTCTTCCTCGCCGCGTACACGCTTTGGCGTCGACGCCGGAAGTCGGGCGCGAAGCCGGGCGAGCAGAAGCCGGCGCCTGATCCCCAGCTCGAATCGGCCGCCGCCCTCTACCGACTTCTCGAGATCGCGCTCTCGGCTCACGGCGTCTCACGCCCCGCATCGCTCCCGCCGCTGCGGCACGCCGAGGATCTGCGCGCGCGGAGGCACCCGCTCGGCGACGAGGTCGTCTCGCTCACGCAGGTGTACCTCGAGTCGCGTTTCGGCGGCACGCCCCTCACCGACACGATCAAGCGCGAGTACGAGCGCCGCGTTCGTGAGATTCGCGCGCAGCGTCGATCCTTGGCTGCGCCAGGCGAGGCCGCGACCGCCGAGGCGTAGCACGCCACAGTCGGGGCGTTGCGCTACGGCCGCTCAGATGGTGCGGCGCAGACTGATCTGAACGCTGCGACCGCTCTTCGCCTCACCGTAGACGCTGCCGGGCGTCGGGCGCGCGGCGCGCGCATCGAACTCGAGGTCTGGCTCGCCCGCCTCGACCCATGCGACCACCATCGGAGCGTCGGGCGTCGGCGAGACCGTCGACATCGCCCGGAGCTCGAGAAGGCTCACATGAACGCCGCGCCGAAGCTCGTCGGCCGTCACGGCGCGCTGCATCGATCCGATCGGCCGCGCCTTCGCGTCCGGGATTTTGCCGTTGCTGGCATCGTACGACTGAACGACGAGACGGTAGGTACCGCGAGCCTTGAGCGTCGTCGCGATATCGGCGCGCACTTCGGCGTGCACGGTCTCCGCCGCGTCCCCCAGCGTGGCCGCCGCGAGCAGCGCCATCCACGAGCCGGCGCGAGCCGACCGTTTGGCGAGACTGATGGGGCGAGCGGGGGTGGTCATGTTCGTTGGACGCGCGAGCGCTTCGTTACCTTTGCACTGCCAGAACCGTGCCCAGGTCGGGCTGGGTCCCTCTCTCCCTTGTACGCGCCGGATCGCCGAAGGTTTCAGCGGTCCCGACGCTGACAGCCGTGTCGCGATGACCGCAGCCCGTCGGTATTCAGACGCCGGCGCCCCACGACCCTGGGGCACGCCGGACCGGATCAGTTTTGTACGCGAGGCACGAAGGTGAGCTCGCCGGCGACGCCGAGATCGACGGCGATCCGCGTGCCCGGAGGGAACTCACCCGCGAGAACGCGCTTCGCGAGCGCGTCCTCGAGGTGCTTGCGGATCGCACGCTTGAGCGGACGCGCGCCGTATTGAGGATCCCAGCCCACGTCGCCGAGGAAGTCCTTCGCGCGGTCGCTGACCTCGAGCACGAGATCACGACGTGCGAGGCGCGTGGCAAAGAGCCCGAGCTGGATGTCGACGATGCGACGGATCTGTTCCTTCTCGAGCCGCCGAAAGAAGACGATCTCGTCGAGCCGGTTCAAGAACTCGGGGCGGAACGCCTTGCGCAGATCCTCGGTGACGGCGCGGCGGATCAGCTCGCGCTTGGTCGGACCATCGAGACCTTCGCGCTCCTCGATCGCCTGGATCTGCTGCGAGCCGATGTTGCTCGTGAGAATCACCACGGTGTTCTTGAAGTCGACCGTGCGCCCCTGGCCGTCGGTCAGACGACCGTCGTCGAGGACCTGAAGCAGGATGTTCCACACGTCGTGGTGCGCCTTCTCGATCTCGTCGAAGAGAATGACGGAGTACGGGCGCCGACGCACCGGTTCGGTGAGCTGCCCGCCTTCGTCGTAGCCGACGTACCCGGGTGGCGCGCCAACGAGCCGGGAAACGGAGTGCTTCTCTCCGTATTCGCTCATGTCGATGCGAATCATGGCGCGCTCGTCGTCGAACAAGAACTCGGCGAGGGCGCGAGCGAGCTCGGTCTTTCCTACCCCCGTCGGACCGACGAAGAGGAAGCTGCCGATCGGACGCTTTTCGTCGGCGAGCCCCGCGCGCGAACGCCTGACCGCGTTCGCGATCGCCTCGACGGCCTCGTCTTGACCGACGACGCGCATTCGAAGCCCGTCCTCCATGCGAAGGAGCTTCTCCTGCTCGCCCGCGAGCATCCTGGTGACGGGAATGCCCGTCCACTTTGCCACGATCGCCGCGATGTCCTGATCTGTGACCTCTTCCTTCAAGTACGACGTCTTCTCCTGCACGCGCGCCAGCGTCCTACGAAGCTCTTCGATCTTCTTTTCGAGCTCGGGGACCTTGCCGTACGACAGCTCGGCCGCCTTGCCGAGATCACCGGTGCGCTGCGCGCGCTCGGCCTCCCCGCGAAGCTGCTCGATCTCCGGCTGCGTCTTGCGGATCTGCTCGATGATCTCCTTCTCGCGAAGCCACTGCGCGCGCATCCCCGTGGCGCGTTCCTCGAGCTCGGAGATCTCCTTCTTCAGCGCGACGACGCGCTGCTTCGAAGCCTGATCGCGCTCCTTCTTCAGCGCCTGCTCTTCGATCTGAAGCTGGGTGAGCCTGCGCGTGATCGCGTCGATCTCCGCCGGCATGCTGTCGACTTCGATCTTGATCTTGGCAGCGGCCTCGTCGACGAGGTCGATCGCCTTGTCCGGCAAGAATCGTTCGGTGAGGTACCGATCCGACAGCGTCGCCGCCGCGACGAGCGCCGCGTCTTGGATCCGAATGCCGTGGTGGACCTCGTAGCGCTCCTTCAATCCGCGCAAGATCGCGATCGTGTCCTCGACCGTCGGCTGCGACACCATCACCGGCTGAAAGCGTCGCTCGAGCGCCGCGTCCTTCTCGATTCGCTTCCGGTACTCGTCGAGCGTCGTCGCGCCGATGCAGCGAAGCTCTCCCCGCGCGAGCGCCGGCTTCAACAGGTTGGCCGCGTCCATCGAGCCCTCGGCCGCACCTGCGCCGACGATGGTGTGGATCTCGTCGATGAAGAGCACGATCTGCCCCGCGGCCGTCTCGACCTCCTTGAGCACCGCCTTCAGTCGATCTTCGAACTCGCCGCGGTACTTCGCGCCGGCGACCAGCGCCCCCATGTCGAGCGACACGAGCTTCTTGTTCTTCAGCGACTCGGGCACGTCGCCGCGAACGATTCGCTGCGCGATGCCTTCGACGATCGCCGTCTTGCCCACGCCCGGCTCGCCGATGAGCACAGGGTTGTTCTTCGTCCGGCGCGAGAGCACCTGCATCACGCGACGGATCTCTTCGTCGCGACCGATGACAGGATCGCTCTTTCCTTTGCGCGCGGCATCGGTCAGGTCGCGGCAGTACTTCTCGAGCGCCTGAAATTTCCCCTCGGGATCGCGATCGGTGATCCGCTGGCTTCCGCGAACGGCGGCAATGGCCTGCAGGATCGATTCGTACCGGAGCCCGCCGTGTCGTTCGAAGAGCGCTTGCACGTCGCGATCGTGCTTCGCCATCGAGAGGATGTAGTGTTCGACGGACACGAAGTCGTCTTTCAGCGCCTTCGCCTCTTCTTCGGCCTTTCGCACGACCTCGAGCGCGCGCCGCGACAGCCCTGGCTCGGCACCGCCAGTGACGCGGGGTAAGCCGTCGATCTTCGCCTCGGCGGCGCGCGCGAGCGTCGCGACGTCGGCCCCCGCCTTTTGCAGCACAGGGCCAGCCACGCCGTCGTCCTGCGCGAGCATGGCGACGAGCAGATGCTCGGGCAGAACCTCGGGATTCCCGCGGCGCGAGGTCTGCTCGATGGCCTCGCGAAATGCTTCTTGGCTCTTCGTCGTCATCCGGTCGGGACGCATTTTGGGTCTCTCTTCTGTGACCCAAAACGTAAGTCGCGCGATTCAGATGTCGAGGTTCCTCACGTTGAGCGCGTTCGTCTCGATGAATTGGCGGCGAGGCTCGACTTGGTCGCCCATGAGGATCGTGAAGATTTGATCCGTCTGCACGGCGTCGTCGAGGCGCACTTGAAGCATGACGCGCTGGTTCGGATCGAGCGTCGTCTCCCAGAGCTGCTCCGGGTTCATCTCGCCGAGGCCCTTGTAGCGCTGGATCGATGTCCCCTTGCGACCGCGCTGATCGATGTGATCCCAAAGCGCGTCGGCGTCCTCGAGCGGTTGCTCTTCGGCCTTCGCCTCGCTCTTGGCTTCGGTGTCCTTTACGAAGTACGGAGCCGGACCAATCGATCGCACGTCCTGCTCGATCGCGTAGAGCTCCTCGTACTCCGCAGACTCGACGAGCGCCCAGTTGATCACCACCTCGCGTGCGGCTGAGCCCGGACGCGGCTTGATGTGGATCGTCGCGGAGCCGTGCTCCGTCTCCCA
>JAYVXB010000291.1:0-6141 GCA_043785585.1 Deltaproteobacteria bacterium
AGCGCGATTGGGCAAGTGTACGCGGCGGCGCTCGCGGCGAGGAAGGCGACGCGCGCCGACGTGACGCTCGCGGCGCTACGCGCGCAGATCGACGGCCTCGTGACGCGCGCGGAAGATCTCGAGACGGCGCGGCGAGCGTGCGCCGCGCGGCTCGCGCAGATCGATCGCGTCGCGCTCGAACGGAAGCGCGCGGCGTGGGCAGCGTCTGCCGCTCCGGAAGCGCGCGAGCCTCTCGACTGGCTGACCGCGGAGCTCGCGGAGGCCGCGCGCCTCGACGCGGATCACTCGTCGAGCGTCGCGGGCCTCGAACGCGTCGCCGCAGCGCTCCGCGTCCTCGCCCTCCGCGCCCGCACGCATCGAGGGACGCGCGCGCGCGCCGAGCGGAGCGATCCGGTCGACGTGCTCGCGGGCGAGATGGATCGCCGTGACGAGGCGCTCGCAGAGGTCGAGCGCGCTGTGTAGCTACGGCGGAAGCTTCGCGAGGAACATCTCTTGAGCGACACCGAGGACGGGTCCACCGCCGAAGTCGGTCGTCGCGCGGAGCTCGCCGACGAGGAACGAGTTGCCCGACGCATCGTTCGCGACGCGTGCGCTCGCTCCGCCCGCGTCGTACGTCGTGCTCCACACGACGTGCCCGGTCGCGTCGAGCTTGAGGACGAAGAGCTGCGCCGAGCCCGTCGCGCGCATCGGCCCACCGCCGAAGTCGACGGTCTTCTCGAACGCGCCGGTGACGAGGACGTTGTCGAGGTTGTCGATCGAGACGCCCGTGGCGCGATCGTCGCCGAACGCGCCGTAGCGCATCGCCCACGCGAGCCGCCCCGCCGCGTCGATCTTGAGGACGAACGCGTCGTGCTTGCCCGAGCCCACGTCGCCGTTCGTCGCGTCGAACTGCGCGTAGCGCAGCTTCGTGTCGCCCATCGCGATCTCGCCGAGAAAATCTCCCACGACCACGACCGCGCCGGCGGAGTCGATCGCGATGCCGCGCACGTCGAGCTCGCTCTCGCCTCCGACGCCGGGCATCGCGCGCAGCAGCGCCGTCATCTGATCGGCGCGCGCGTGATCGATCTTCGTCACGAACCGAACGCCGTCGGCCGACGCGCCCGCGAACGCCACGCTCTTCGCGTCGAGCGCCATCGCCGTCGGCGTCGCCGTCAACGAGCGCCCTTCGAGCTTCTTTCCGAGCGCGTCGAGCTTGGCGACGAACGCGCCGCCGCCTGGCTCGGGTTTCTTGTCGCCGAAGTCGAGCGCCTTCGACGTCGCGCCGGCGAACCACACGTCGCCCACGGCGTCGATCGCGACCCCGGCGACGTCGTCCTTCCCTTTGCCGCCGAAGCGCTTGCTCCACACGTGCTTGCCCGACGTGTCGAGCTTCGCGACGAAGATGTCCGACTCGCCGGCGCTCGTGAGCTTGGCGCCGCCGAAATCGATCGTGCCGTGAAAGACGCCGGCGACGACGACGTTCCCCTTCGCGTCGACGGCCGCGCCTCGCGCGCTTTGGTGCTCGGCGTCACCGACGCGTTTGCGCCAGAGATCGAGTCCACCGGAGTCGAACTTCGTCACGAAGACGTCGGCCTTCGTCGCCGCCGATGCCCCTCGCGGCCAGCTCGCGCCCGCGATGACGACGTCGCCACGCGCATCGACCGCGAGCGCGGAAGCCTCTTGCCGCATCGACGGCGCGACCGGCCTGCTCCACGTCGCGTCGTGCTGTTCGTATCCATCGACGCCGACGAGGGTGAGCTTCTCGGTCGGCTTCGGCGGCGGCGCGGGCGCATCCGGCGTCGACGCGCGATGCGTCGGCCGTCGCGAAGCGTGCGACGGGTCTGGCGACGGAGCGCTCGCCGCGCATCCCGTCACCACCGACACCACCAGCGCGGCGATGCACTCCGAACGCATCACTCGCGACTCACGCTCGCTTCGACGACGTCGGGGATCGATCGGTAGCGTCGGTAGAATTTCGTCACGTTGATGACGTAGCCGCGCGTCTCGGAGAACGGCGGGATCCCGCCGAAGCGCATCACAGCGCCGTCGCCCGCGTTGTACGCAGCGACCGTCAGCTCGAGATCGCCGTTGAACTGGTTCGCGAGGATGCGAAGAAGGCGCGTGCCGCCGAAGATGTTCTCGCGCGGGTTGTCGATGTCCTTCACCTGCATCCGCTCGGCCGTGTCGGGCATCAGTTGCATGAGCCCGCGCGCGCCGGCGCTGCTCACCGCGCGCGGATCGTAGTCGCTCTCGCACTTGATGATCGCGCGCACGAGCTGCTCCGGGATTTGGTAGAGCGTCGCGGCTTGGCGGATCCACTCGTCGTAACGGGTGTAGCGATTGATGTCGCGATCCGAGGGCGGCACCGGCGTGACGCCGAGTCTGCGCGTGGCCGTGTCGCCGCGATCCTTCGCGACGAGCTTCGCGCCCGCCCGCGGCTTGCTCGTGAAGACGATCGTCCCGTCGGCGTCGACGGATTGGTAGATGTCCGCGCCGGCGACGCTGGGAACGCCGACCCCCATGACGATCGCCGCGAGCGAGACGGTACCGAAGAGGCTTAGGCGGCGGCTCATCAGGGACTTCTGTCGCGGATCGTGCCGGATCCGCTCCTCACGTGCAACTTAGCGCGTCGCGCCCCGCGATATTCCCGGTCTCCCGGGCCTCTCTGCTACGGTTCGCGCGCATGCTGCAGGACTGGCACGTACCGCTCATCATCGCCGCCGCGGTATTCGGCGCGTTCATGCTGTGGAAGGTGCGGCCCGCGGCGTTCTCACCGAGTCGAGCCGCCGCGCGCGCGGCGTTGCGCGAGGCGCAGAAGCGAATCGAGATGGCGCGCGACGAACCTGCCCGCGCGGCGGCGTTGTGCGACGCGGGCGACGCCGCGGCGGGCGCGGCGGTCGGTTCCGCGAGCGCGATCGGTTTCTATCTGCGCGCGATGCGCCTCGTCCCGACGTCACCGGAGCTCGTCGAGCGCGCCGCGACCGGCCTCGTGCGGAGACCGCGCGCGCTCGAGCAACTGATGTGGCGTCGCCTCGGCGCCGAGCCGTGGAATGGATCGGCGCGGCCCGCAGCGAAGGCGGCGCTCCAGCACCTCGTGCGCCTCTACAACGGACCGATCCGGAATGCGATCCGCGCGAAGGCGCTCGAACAGGCGCTCGACGCGATGAAGGATTGAAGTGGGTATCCTCGCGACAAGCCTCGCGCTGCTGGCGCCCAACGTGCTCAGCGTCCGCCATTGGGAGCGATTGCTTCACGGCCAGCTCACGCCCGCATCGACTGGGCCACGCTTCTGCGACGAACCTTCGACGTCGACGTATTGCGCTGCCCAAGCTGCGAGGGCCGTCTCCGCGTGCTCGGCTCGGTTACCGATGCCTCGATGGTCCCGGTCCGACGGATCTCGATCGCGTTAATTCAACCTCCCCCCGTGCTCCACGAGCATGCGCAGAGCGTCTCGACGGCTCACAAGACCTGCAGGCGTTCATCGTAGCCGGGATGTATCTTTTGGCGGATGGCGCGCCCTGACGATAAACTGTTCGATGCGAATGACCTCCCGATGGCTGGTCTCGATCGGCGTCGTCACCGCGCTCGGCTGCTCGCACGCCACGCGCCCGAACGCACCCGCGACGATCCGCTCGAAGGCGAAGGTCGAGCTTCCGCCCGCGCTCGTGGCCCTCTACGCGCGCGTCGTGGGTCTCCCGAGAATGGACGACTCGAGTACGACCGACGAGCAGATTCGCGAGGGCCGCGCGCTCGCCGCCGACTGCGCCGCCCAGTTTGCGGAGTGGCTCCGTGGCCGGGAGACCCAGACGGAGCGCACGGTCGACCTCGCGGGAATGCCTTGGCCCTACGAATTCGTTTGGACGCCGGGGGACGCGCAGCACAGTTGCGAAGAAAGCGTGCGCTCCTTCGACGCCGCACGAACCTATCGCCTGGGCGTCGCCGAGCGCGCTGTGACGTTGACCCGCTGGACGACGCTCGCGAAGGGCGACCGCGCGGATGTCGTGCGACGCTACGGCCTCCCGCAAAGCTTCGAAACCGACGCCCGTCTCCAGGATCGATTCTGGGTGTACAGCCGGAGCGTGAATCGCACGCGCTGTACGATCACGTACTACTTCAAGCAAGACACCATCGAGCGCGTCGATGCGGAGCCGGCGACCTGTTTCGCCACGCAGCCCCATTGAGCCGTTTGCGCGCTCCCCTCTTTTTCGTCGCCTCCCTCGCGGCGTGCACCCCTCCGGTGGCGAGCTCCCCGTCTTCCCCGGTGCCGCCGCCGCGTCCCTCGTTCGCGCGCGCGGCGTGCAATGGTCCCTGGCTCGACGCCGACGCTCACCTCGCGCTCCCCGAGGACGACGCCGCGCGCGAACGTCTGTGGGCGACGCTCGCCCCCGAATCCCTTCCTCCTCCGTTCCTCGAGTGCGCGGGCGCGTCGCAGACGGCGGTCCCGCAGACGGATTTCGGGCTCTCTTACTCCCACCCGACTCCACTCGAGGCGCTCCCGCCTCCGCATGGATGGGCCGCGGCGCGCCCCAACCTCTCGGCGTTACTCCTCCCCACGATTCAATCGATCGAGGAGGCCTGGCGCCGCGTCGATGGCGCGTACGAGCACGCCTTCACGACGACGCATTGGCTCGGCGCAATCCGGCCCGAGACGCTCGCCTCGTTCGACCGTGCAGCGCGCGCGGCAGGGCTTCGACTGGGCACTGTGGAGCGTCACTCTCTTGCCTTCACGCTTCGCTATGCGAGCACGGGAGCGCGCCTCCGGCTTTACCGCGCCTCACGGACGGAACTGGCGCTCGAGCTCGGGCTCACGATCCCGGGCGATCTACGCCAGGACCCCGCCGTCGGCGCGGCGATCGCAGAACGGCCGGTCGCGCGCCGCCTCGCGGAGCGGGTGACGCTCCGCGGCGCACGCCGGCGCGGCTCACGCTTCGATTTCTCGTTTGCCCTCGACACCTCGCGCTCGAGCGAGGACGAGCTCGCGCGGGAGAGTCTCTTGCCTGCCGCGTGCCCCAGCAACAGGTCGAAGGGAAGAGACCCCCGACGCTGCTACGCGACGAGCGACGGGCGCACGCTCGTCGTCGCGGAAGGCGCGTACCTCAACGTGCTCGACGAGCCCCACGACCCATTGGAGTGAAAGAGCGTGTCGAGCGCAACGAGCCATTCGAGGCGTCGGAGCTCGGTAACGCTCCTGCCGGCGCGGGGGCGAGCTCCGTGCTGAAAGGAACCGGGGGCGAGCTCGTGGACATTCAGTGGTGCTTTGGACGAAGTTTTCCAACGAGCGTTTGTCATGCGCACTCAATGCGTTCCGAGTCCTAGCGTCGTCGGCCACCGCTTCGGCGTGTCGCCGTGGTGAGGTAGCGCGCCGCGAGCGCCTCTCCGTCGGACGTGGCGTGCGCGATGACGCGTGTCTCGCCACGCTCTCACGAGCGCGACGAAGCCCCCGATGCCGAGGAGCGCACTCATTCGAAATGCTGTCTCGTCGGCGCCCGGCTTCAGATGAGGGCGCGCCCACTCGACGAAGACCTTGGTGAACCCCCGAATCACGCTCTACACCAGAGCCGCCGTCGATGTGACGGAGGAGCCAGCGATCGTGACCGTGCCGCCGACGACGGACGTGTTCTCGGTGGCGCACCTCGACGAGTGCGGACAGGCATTCGCTGGAGTACCTTGTTCGACATTCGCGCTCGCTGATTTAGTCGGCAATCGGCGTCGACCGGCGTCAGCGCTCAGAGCGGGGGCCTCGGTGGACGCGGTTGATGTTCCGCATCGGCAGCAGGAATGGCGCGCTGAACGGGTCCGATCCGTCTTACGACTACCGCCGTGCGCTCGAGTTGCACGCGATGATCGCGAGCATGAGCCGCAAAGCCGATTGCTTGGACAACGCCGTCGCCGAGAGTTTCTTCGCGACCCTACGCGCCGAGCTTGTCGACGACGAGCGGTACGCGACACGTCAGGCAGCGGAGCTCTCGATTGGCGACTACATCGAGCGTTTCTACAACGTCGAGCGGCTTCACTCGCATCTCGAGTACGTCAGTCCGATCGAGTTCGAAGTGAAGGCACGAGTCGCGGCGATTGCGGCACAGTCACGCTGTCCACCGAAGCGGGTGAGGATCATCGGGACGCGCTCGCCGGTCACCGAACGGCACGCGCGTTGCTCGCATG
>JAYVXB010000292.1:0-6125 GCA_043785585.1 Deltaproteobacteria bacterium
GCGTTCACCGGCGGCGGTCACGTCGACGCGACGCAGACCGAGGTGCCGGTCGATCTTTCGCTGAAGCCACTCACGATGCGATTCGATCCGGTCCCGCGCGTGCTCGCGCTCGATGCGGGAACGACGACGCTCGAGATCGTCGCGACGATCGACGACGAAGGGACGACGACGCCCGGAGCCGGCTTGCAACTGACGCTGACGAACGAGTCGGCGGCAGCGCTCGGCATGGGCACGACCAACACGTCGGGGCGCGCGCGCTTCACCGTCGCGTCGTCGTCGCTCGGACCGCCGGGTCGCGGCGAGCTCCGCGTCGTGTTCGCCGGAACGAGCGACACTGGCGGCGCGGTGCACACGGTGCCGATCGAGCGTCACGCGAAGGTCGATCTCGTCGTGCCCGCCGCACCGGCCGGAACGCTTGCGCCGGGATCGCCCGAGGACGGCGTGACGATCGACGTGGTGGCGGTCGCGCGAAGCGAAAACGCGGCCGCGCCACCCGGAGGAAGCATCGAGGCCCACGTCGGTGGAATCGTCGTCGGCGCGGCGCCGCTCGAAGCAGGCAAGTCGCGCGTCCTCGTGACCTTCGCGACGCCAACGGCGACGGAGACGACGCTGCAGCTCCGCTATTCGCCCGACGCACCATGGTACGAACCGGGAGGCGAGCTCGCGGTCGTGCTCCCCGTGCGCGGACCGAGTCCCTGGCGTCATGCGCCGCTCGTCGTCGCGGGTCTCGCGGTGCTCGCGTGGCTCGTGCTCGGGCGCGCGCGCGCGCCGCGTCGCGCGATCGAGAAGGGTCCGACGTCGCGACGTCCGGCACCTCGCGGAGAAGCCGCGGTGCACGTCGTGCGCGCGGCGCCGAGCCCGCAGGGATGGAGCGGAGAGGTGATCGACGCGCACGACGGGCTCGTCGTCGCAAACGCACGCGTCTCGGTCGAACGAGCGACCTTCGACGCCATGCAAACGCTTGCAAGCGCGACGACGGACGAGCGCGGCGAGTTCGTGCTCCCGAACGTCGACGTGCACGATGGCGACGCCCTCGTCGCAGAGGCGCCGCTTCACGCATCGCTACGCCAGCCGCTCCCGCCGAGCGGCGAGGTCGCGATTGCGCTCGTCCTCCGAAAGCGCGCACTCCTCGATCGTCTCGTCGCCTGGGCGCGCCGCCGGGGTCGTCCGTTCGACTCGCCGGCCGAGCCAACGCCGGGCCACGTCCGCCGCGCGGCGGGCGCGGACTTCGCGGTCGCACGATGGGCCGACGCCGTCGAGCGTGCGGCATTCGGAGGCGGCACCGTCGACGCGCGGGTCGAAGCCGACGTCGAGCGGCTCAAGCCCGAAGCGTCGCGCGCGCCCTCGAGGCCCGAGTCTCACGACACGCTCGAAGACTCACGCCCCCCGGTCGACGACGAATGAAGCGCATTGCCCGACGCAGGGCTGACCGCATTGACGTGGCTGAGCGGAGATTCCTATAGTCGCACGCGCCCGCTCTCTGCGCGCGCCCGGAGCCTCGAAATGGATACGACGCAAATACTGCTCATCGTGGCCGGAATCGCAGTCGTCGCGATCGGCGGCTACTTCTTCGTGCTCCGCGGAAAGGGCGAGCCGCAGCTCCCGGCGTCGCAAAAGAAGCCCGAGATTGCGCCGACCCCAGGTGCGCCCAAGCTCGGCGCGAGGGTGGACGAGAAGTCTGCCGCGAAAGAAGCCGCGCCCGCCTCGCGCAAACCCGAGACCATGCCCGCACGCGGCGCGACGGCCCCCGCAGAGCTCCCGTCGTCGGACGTCCTCCCCGACGAGTCGCAGCCGGCGGTCATCGCGGCGAGCGCGAAAGCCGCCGAAGCCGCGCCGCCATCGAAGAAAGACATCGCCGGTCTCCGCAAAGGGCTCGCCGCGTCGCGCGGTGGATTCATCGCGCGTCTCACCGCGCTATTCACCGGCAAGAAAGAGATCGACCCGGCCATCTTGGAGCAAGTGGAAGAGGTCATGCTTTCGAGCGACGTCGGCGTGAAGACCACGCAGGCGATCCTCGAACGCTTGCGTGAAGCGCTCGCGAAGAACGAGCTCCGCGACGCCGACGCGGTCTGGGCCGCGCTCCGCGCCGAAGCGACGCGCATTCTCTCGATCGGCGGCGGCGCCCTTCGCTTTTCGGCCAAGCCGACGGTCGTGCTGATGGTCGGAGTAAACGGCGTCGGAAAGACGACCTCGATCGGAAAGCTTGCGACTCGCTACAACGCCGACGGCAAGAAGGTCTTCCTCGCCGCGGGCGACACGTTCCGCGCGGCGGCCGTTCAGCAGCTCGAGGTGTGGGGCAAGCGCGTCGGCGCGGAGGTCGTCAAAGGAAAAGAAGGAGCCGATCCGGGAGCCGTCGCGTTCGAAGCGACCAACAAAGCGAAAGACGGCGGCGCGGATCTCCTCCTCGTCGACACCGCCGGACGCCTGCACACGAAGGCGCCGCTCATGGACGAAATCAAAAAGGTGCGAAAAACGATCGCGAAGGCGATGGACGGCGCGCCCCACGAGACGCTCCTCGTCCTCGACGCGACGACCGGGCAGAACGCGCTGACGCAGGCGGCGATGTTCAAAGAAGCGCTCGATCTCACGGGGATCATCCTCACAAAGTTGGACGGGACGGCAAAGGGCGGCATCGTCCTCGGAATTTGTGATGAGCTTAAAGTACCGGTGAGGTATATCGGTCTCGGCGAGCGCGCAGAGGACTTGCGTGAGTTTCACGCCGACGAATTCGTCGAAGCGCTGTTTGGTCAAAGCGGCGACGAAGCAGCGGCGGCCTAAGGCCAGGATGACTCTTTGGCCGGTTGTGTTGTTGAAAAGTCCTTCGCATTCTCGTTGCTTGGCCGAAATTGCGCGTGATATAGTCGCGCCTGCTTTTGCTGGAAGCCTGATTCCCCAGTTATTTTCTATAGTTAGGAGGCCGCTAGCCCCTACCCAACGTCGGTTTAGTATCCCGGGCGCGGCGCGGACTTCGATGGAGCGGAAGGGGTTGCGATGAGGCAGGCTCGCAGGTGGCTCGTGACGGCGGCGCTGCTCTTGACAGCGGCGCTCCTCCCTACGCTTGCGCATGCGCAAGCGCCAAAAAAGCCGGCGCCAGGCGCGGGCACAAAACCGCCGACGGCACCCGCCGGCGGTGGGACGTCGCCGCAGTCCGCGGACGACGACGCGCCGAAGACACCCGATCCGAAGGCCGGCGATCCCGCGGCCCCGGGAGGCAGCGATGCGACGCCCAGCGGCGGCGACGTCGACATCTGCCAGATCACGCCGGACGCTCCCCAATGCAAGGGTGGCGGTCCGTCGAAGATCGACCTGGGCAAGGAGGCCAAGAAGACCTTCAACGCGGAGATCTACGCGGTCCAGCAGATCTACGCGCTCCGTTACCACCGCGTCGAGCTGCAGCCCTACTACTCGCTGTCGCTGAACGATCAGTTCGTCAGCCACCCGGCGCCCGGGCTCGCGATCAACTACTACATCACCAACGTCCTCGCGATTGGCGTCAACGGCAACCTGTACGCCGGGCAGAACGTCGACTCGGACTTCAATTTCCAGAACCGCCGCGCGACGCGCGTCGCGGTGCCGCTCAACGAGTACCAGTGGGGCGCGAACGTGAACTTCACGTACGTCCCCATGTACGGAAAGTTCGCGGCGGGGTTCGGCGACTTCATCTTCCACTACGACGCGTACGTCGTTGGCGGAGTCGGCGCGATCTCCACTCGGCCCATCGCGGTCATCGATCCCGACAACCGAAACTTCTCGTTCAAGCCCAAGGTCGACTTCAACCTCGGCATCGGGTTCCGCATCTTCGTCAACCGCTGGCTCGCGGTGACCCTCGAAGTGCGCGACTACATTTTCAACGAGGCGCTCGAGTCGCTCGTCATTCCGCGGTCGCAGCTCGATCAGCAGAACCCGGCCAATTGGTTCGGCGAGAATCGCCTCACGAACAACGTCCAAGCCCAGCTCGGGGTGAGCATCTTCCTCCCGTTCAGCTGGGAGTACCGGTTGCCGAAATGAATCCCTCATCCCAGGGCACGCCCCTAGTCACAACAAGGACGGCGATGAAGCGGCGATTCTTGAAGGCACTCATCTCGACGGTGGCGGTCGGCGCGGCACTGACGGTCGCTTCGACTGCGGGCGCGCAAGAGATCCAGCTGACCGGTCCGCTCAAGGGCGCGCCGGCCGTGCGCAAGCTGCGACTGTATCGCGAGGGTCGCTTCGAGATCGCACCGACGGTCTCGTTCACGCTCCTCGACGAGTACCGCCGGGCGATCCTCGTCGGCGGACGCCTCACGTACAACATCAAAGACTGGATCGGCGTCGGCGTCTGGGGCGGATTCGCCGCCATCAACACGACGACCGATCTCACCGATCAAATCGACTCGGTTGCCGTTCGCGACGCGCGCACAGCGGCGAACCTGAATCACAACCCGAACAACCCCAAGGGGTATGCGTCGTTCGGCGATCAGACCGCGAAGATTTCGTGGGTCGCGGCGCCGCAGATCACGATCATTCCATTTCGCGGGAAGCTCGCCATCTTCCAGAAGATCTTCGTCGACACCGACTTCTACGTGAGCCCCGGCGTCGCGTTCGTCGGTCTCTCCGAGCGTGGCGAGTGCGGGGGCGCCGGGCAGAAGCCTTGCGCGGATCCGTCGACGTTCGCCACGGTGTCTCGCACCGCCATCGCACCGACGTTAGGCGTCGGCCTAACGTTCTACGCGTCCAACCTCGTTTCCATCGGCGTCGAGTACCGCGCCCTTCCGTTCTCGTGGAACCGCGGCGGCTTCGATCAGCGCGGCGGCGGCAACAACAACAAGTTCCCCGACGGCAAGATCAACGGCGACGACTCCACGTTCAAGTGGAACCAGATGGTGACACTGTCGGTCGGCTTCTCGTTCCCGCAGCTCAAGGTCAGCGACTAGAGACGACGGGCAGCTGGTCGTCGCAGTCTGTCGGCGACTAGAACGTCTCGCGCTTCTTGAGGTGCCCTTCGGCGTCGATGCTGAAGGCGTACGGGAGTGCCTTGCGCATCGGCTCGCGGAGCTCGTCGGGGACCGACCAGTCGCGCGCGGCGACGCCGTCGGCGATCTTGTTCTTCACGCGGACGCTCTCTTCGTCGTCCATGAGCTTGACGAGCGGCGCGAGCACCGACGGATCGTCTTGCGCGATCAGCGTCGCGGCGGCGTGGAAGCGGGCCGGCTCGTGCACGTCCTCGAGGAACGGCTCGACGGCGGCGCGGATCTGCTCGTGCTTGTGATCCTCGAGCGCGCGAAGGATCTGCACCTTCGGATCGACGAACTTCGCGTACTCGGTGTCCCACTTCGAGAGCCAGAGCACGAGCTCTTCGACGTACGCTTCCTCGTCGACGAGCTCCTTCAAGATGCGCATCGGCCAGGCGAGGCTCTCGGCCTTCGCCGCGAACGCCCGCACCGGCTCGATCGCATCGTCGCCCGCGCGGAGAATGCCGCGAAACGCCGCGTCCTTCTCCTCTTGATCGGTGATCGACGGATCGATCAGGAACGTGAACCGCTTGAGCAGCGCGGTCGCGGCCTCAGGGGTGCCCATGTCGGCGAGCGCCTGGATCGCCTCTTGGCGGTCGTAGTTCTGCGCGCGCTTGTCGCCCGCCCGTTCGGCCCACTTCGCCGCGGCGTTGCTCTTCTTGGCGGCCTTGTCGCCCTTGCCGCCACCGCTCTTGAACAGATCGAAAAGGCCCATCGGTCGAAGCTCTCCATGCGCACGTGTCCGGCCCCGATAGAACCGGGACGCCGCCGCCGAATTCCTTCGCGACGTGGCGTGGTGCATAGCACACCGCACCCGCCTCGCACGGCGGAGCTACGGAAGCGGGATGGCGAGGAGGACGACCTCTTTGTTGCGCGCCTGAACCTGGTAGCGCACCGGGCGGCCGTACTTGGCGGCAGCGTCGCGCTCCATGCCCTGAATGCGGGTCGCGAAGGCCTGCTCGGTGATGTGGTCGGTCTGCTCGCCGAGCGCCTTTTTCGCGGTGATGTACTCGCGGTAGATGCGTGCATAGTACGCAGCACCGGCCTCGCCCGCGAGACGGTTGACCGATTCGGGGTCGAGCGTGCCTTCGCCTTCCATGCGCTTGTCGTCGACCGCCATGGCGTCGGTGAAGT
>JAYVXB010000293.1:0-18409 GCA_043785585.1 Deltaproteobacteria bacterium
CGATGATCCGCTCGGCGGATCGTCGCGCGTCGCCGCGCATTCCCCAGTTGCGCGCCACCGTGCAGACGGTCCCGCCCGGCGCGAGCGCGATGTCGGGCATCGCGTCGCCCATCTTGCGCCATAGCGCGGTCACGCCCGCCATGTGCGTCCCGTCGCCCCCCGCGAGCACCACCGCGCGCGCGCCGTCCGCGGCGATCGCACGCGCCGCTTCGTCGAGCTCCGCGAGCGTGCGCGTCTCGTGCACGGTCGCACCTCGGCGCGCCGCGTCCGCGATCGCGCCACGGAGCGCGCCGTCGTCGGCGAGGTGCCGCGCCTTGCGGTTGATGATCACGTGGACGAGGCTCATGAAAGGGGGCCGCCACGTTTAGCAGAGCCTCCGCGGGCGCGCTGGCCAGGCCGCGAAAAACAGGCTACTTCGTGACCTCATGCGAGCTTCGCGTCTCGGTCTTGCGCTCCTGTTCGTCGTAGCCACGGGCTGCGGGTCTTCGGCGATGAAGGCCGCCGAACGCGGCGATCTCGTGTCGCTCAAGAGCGATCTCGCGTCGCGCCAGACCGCGGGCGACATGTCGAACGACGAAGCGTCCGACATCGCGAAGGTCGTCGCCGAGCGCGAGGTCCGCGTCGCGAATCCAAAAGATGCGATCGATCGCATCCGTGAGGTGCGCGCGTGCGCGCGTGAGCTCGACGGCGTGCTCTCGGATCGGATGCAGACGCACGACGAGGCGGGCGCGGAAGCGGCGCTCGCGCGGATCGAAGCGGGCAAGCTCGATCCCGACGACGTGCGCGCGTTCGCCGGCATTCCCGACGATGCGTGGCGCGCGGTCGGCACGCGCGGGCTCGTCCGCGAAGAGGATCGCGCGGCGCGCCAGCACGCGATGCTCGACGCCGTTCCGCGCGTGCGCCGCCAAGCGATGCGCGCGGCGCAGTTCGCGGTCGACTCTGCGGATCTCGAGCCGCTGACGGAGGCGGCGCGCGTCGATCCCGAGCCGATCCTCCGCACGGAAGCCATCCGCGCGATCGCCGCGCTCCCACCGCAAGCGGGAGGCGGCGTCGCCAACCGCTTGCGCGATCTCTGGAGCGGCGCCGACGACGGCATTCGCGAGGACATCGCGCTAGCGTGGGCGTCGCCGAACATCTTCGCCGCGGGCGGTCGCGAAGCGCTCATCGTCCTCCTCACATCGGGCAATGGGCCGGGCGTCATCGAGGGGGCCGCGGCGCTGATGCGTGGCTGGGACGGACGCGATCAGGAATCGCTCAACGTCGCCGTCGCGCTCGTCGTGCGCGCGATCGAGTCGGGGGCCAAGCGCCACCGCATGCACGCGATCGCCGTCGCGCGCATCGACAAGAACAAGGATCTCCTCGCCGCCGTCGTCAAAGCGTCCGACGACGACGATCCCGAGGTCCGCGTCGCCGCGCTCTCGCGGCTGACCGAGGTCGAGATGCATCGCGCGCGCGCGATCAAGCTCCTCGAGGCGTACGCGGCGCTCGGCAAAGGCGGTCCCGGTGGCGGTCCGCTCGCGCTCCGCGCCAAGCTCGCCCTCGCGAGCGCCGGCGACATGAGCGTGCAAGCCTGGATCGAGGCCGATCTGAAGGCGCCGAGCCCCTACGAGCGCCTCACCGCCGCGACCGACCTCGCGGCCCTCGGTCGCTCCGCGCGCGCCGCCCCGCTCCTCGCCGATCCCGAGGCGAGCGTCCGCACGCGCGTGGCCTGCACGCTGATCATGGCGGCGCGCGTCCACAAGTAGTAGAACTCGGCGCTCAAATGACCCAAAAGCGCAAGCGCCTCGGCCGCATTCTCCCCACCGCGTTGATGTTGGCTCTCGCTGTCGGCTCCACCGGCTGCATCAAAAAGATGCTCGTCGATGGACAGATCGAAGGGACGCGCAAAGCGTCGTCGGCCTTCGACACGATCGGCGACTTCGAGATGGCGCGCGCCGCCGCGCAAGCCGGTCTCGTGCAGTTCGAAGGAATGCACAAGCTCGCGCCGGACAACGAGGACGCGCTCTTCATGCTCGCGAAGGGCTGGACGGGCTTCGGCTTCGCGTTCGTCGAGGACGAGTGGGAGATCGCGATGGACGCGGGCGACAAGGAGCTCGCCGCGTACCAGGTGAAGCGCGCGAAGATGGCGTATGACCGCGCGATCTTTTACGGGCTCGAGCACTTGGGCCACAAAGCGCAGGGCTTTGCCGCGGCGAAGAAGGACGACAAGTCGATCCACGCGTGGCTCTCCGAGAACTTCACCGACACGGACGACGCCGAGATCCTCTTCTGGACGGGCTACGCGTGGATGGCGCGCGTCAACGTGATGAAGGGCGACTTCGAAGGCGCCGAGTACGTCGCGGAGCTCTTCGTCGGCGTCGCGATGATCGAACGCAGCGTCGCGCTCCAGCCCTCGTACAACCACTGGGCCGGCACCGTCGCGCTCGCGGCGTACCACGCGCGCATGGCGATGGCCGAGCTCGATCAGTCGAAGCAGATGTTCGAGATGGCCCTCCAGAAGACCGAGGGCAAGGCGCTCGTCGTGCAGCTCAACTACGCGACGAAGTACGCCTGCACGAAGCAGGATCGCGCGACCTACGAGACGCAGCTCAACAACGTCCTCATCGCCGAAGATCCGGATCCGGAGCAGCGCCTGACGAACGCGATCGCGAAGCGCCGTGCGAAGCGCGCGCTCGCACCCGCGCGCATCCACGATTGCGGCATGGACAACCAGCCGCCGACGCCGCTCCCGCCGCCGAAGAGCGCCGCGCCCGCGGTCGACTGAGCGTCGTAACCGATCGGTGACGAATCCGCTTCGCAGCACCCAGAGACGCGATGGTGACGGGCGAACGAGAGTCCGAAAGTGAATCGAGTAAACGTTCTTCGAGTCAATCCAAGTTCCAAGATGGCGTGCTGGCTTCGTGACGAAGCCCGGAGGTAAGCGATGTTTCGCAAGTTGTTCCTGAGTTTGGCGGCGGCGGGGCTGGTTTTGGCGAGCGCGGCGCACTCCACGAAGGCCGAGGCGGCGACCACGCTTGCGGTCGGAACGCTGGCGCCGAAAGGCTCGCCGTGGATGAACAAGTTCGTCGAGTTCTCCGACAAGGTGAAGAGCGAGACCGGCGGCGACATCGTCCTCGACTTCCGGACGTACTCGGACGAGCCGACGATGGTCGGCGACATCGACAAGGGGATCCTCGCGGGTGGCGCCATGACGGCGGTGGGCCTCTCGAAGATCTACATGGACGTCCTCATCTTCCAGCTCCCAGGCCTCTTCGATAACTGGGCCAAGCTCGACAACGCGCGCAACCAGATGAAGGGTTCGCTCGACACGGCGTTCGGCGCGAAGGGCTACACCGTCCTCGGGTGGGGCGACGTCGGCGCGGCGAAGATCTTCACGAACGGCTACGAGGCGAAGGTACCCAACGATCTGAAGGGCAAGGGTTGCTACGTGATCCAGGGCGATCCGATCGGCCAGGCGTTCTGGGCGAAGCTCGGGAACACGCCGGCGACGGTGACGGTGCCCGAGATCTTCATGGGCATCCAAAAGACGATCAGCGTCGTCGTCGCGCCGCCGCTCGTCGCCGAGCAGTTCCAGTGGTCGTCGAAGCTCGACACCATCACGCCGATCACCGCGGGCTTCGGGATCGGCGCGCTCGTCTTCAAGACGTCGGCCGTCCCGGCGGACAAGATGCAGGTCATCAAGGACCGCGGCAAAGACGCTGCGGCCGCGCTCACGAGCTCGATCCGCACGGCCGACGGGCAGGCGTTCGCGCGTCTCAAGGCGCGGAAGAAGATCGTCGAGCTCACCGCCGACGAGAAGGCGCAGTGGACGGCGATGTTCAAAGAGGTCCGCACGCAGCTGCGCGGCACGCTCTTCACCGCAGCCACGTTCGACACGATCGTCGGCTACGCCAAGTAGTCGCGTAGAGCGCTCTCGCGCTGACACTCGCCCCCGCGCCCCGTCAGGGACGCGGGGGCTTCGTCTTTGTGGTCGCGCTTCAAACTGGATGCGTCTCTACGCGATGTTCTACGCTGCGCGTTGCAATGCCCGACGAAGCGAAGTCTCCGCCCGCGACCGCGAAGGAATCCCCGGAGACGCCGCGCGCGTGGGGCGCGCCGCTCAAACGCTTCGATGACTGGTGGACCCGAGTCGACACGCGCCTCTGCGTCGGCGTCCTCGGCGCACAGATCGTTTTCCTCGTGGTGTGGGCGGTCCTCAAGAGCCTGACGCGCGACTTCTCGAAGGGCGACAGCTCGTCGGCGACGGTCGTGCGCATCCTCTTGACGCTGGCGGCGGCCGGCGGGATGGCGCACGTCGTCGGTCGCGTGCAGCGCGCGCGCGCCGCGGGAGACTCGGGGAAGCAATGGGTGAAGCACGCGCTCGTGATCGCGCCGTTCTTGCTCCTGGCCTATGTGGCGCTGCGGTCGTGGTCCGCGTCGAGCGTGACGTACACGTCGAACTTTCTGAACTGGATGCAGAACGCATCCATCCTGTCGTTCCTCGGCGGCCTTCGCGGGCTCGTCACGCGCCTCACGCTCTGGCTCGCGCTCCTCGGCGCGTCGATCGCGACGTCGAAGGGGAAGCACATCAACGTCGACCTCGTCGTGCGTCTCCTCAAGCCTAAGATGCGCATTCCGGCGGCTGTGGTGAGCGGCGTCGCGGCGATCGCCGTGTGCCTCGGCGCCGTCTACGCATTCGTCGACTCGATCGCGATCGCGCAGTTTCACGCGCCCGCGACGCAGGCGTGCTCGGCCGGTTCGGCGGAGCAGTGCGAGACGACGGTCGGAGAAAAGCTCGCGGTGATGAAGGCGCAAGTCGCGAAGGATTTCTTCTTGTTCGGTCGCCAGCTGTCGCTCGACCTCAAGACCGCGCCCAAAGTGATCGCCGGCGAGCCGTACGACAAGTACATGACGCCGCCGATGTGGAACGCGTGGCTGCGCGAAGCCGACTGGACGGCGTACTACCCGAAGGAAGCGGTCGACGGGCAGCTCCTCGACGAGAAAGACGCCGAGCGCCGCCGTCTCCCGGCGGTCAACGTCCCGGGCGCCGCCGAGGCGACGTTCGGGATGCTGCTGCGCGAGCTGAACTTCGTCTTCCCGTTCGGCATGCTGATGATCGCTCTTCGCTTCCTCGTGCGCATTCTGTTGATCGTGAGCAGGCACGCGACGGTGGATCCGGACGCGACGCACGGCGACGAAGAGCTGACGCACGCCCATGACGCCATCGACGTACCCGAAACGACCGCCAGCAAAGGAGGTGCGTCGTGAGCCGCGCGTTCTTCGCAGCCGCCGGTGACGCGGCAAAGACGGGCGGCGCGCTCGGCTTTCTCAAGACGCTGGCGCCGCTCTTCGTTCTCGCGCTCGCGGCCGCCGGCACTCCGCTCTTCGCGCTCCTCGGCGGCACCGGAGAGCTCGCGTGGCTTCTCCATCCGCACGGTCACCTCCGCTTCATCACGTCCGAGATCCTGAGCGAGCATTTCGCCGGCTCGCCGATCCTCGTGACGATCCCGCTGTTCACCTTCGTCGGCTACGTCCTCGCCGAAGCGAAGACGCCCGACCGCCTCGTGCACGGCGCGCGCGCGATGCTCGGCTGGCTCCCCGGCGGCCTCGCGATCGTCTGCATCATCGCGAGCGCGATCTTCACCGTTCTCACCGGTGGCAGCGGCGTCACGATCATCGCGATCGGCGGCCTCCTTTACCCGGCGCTCCGAAAGCAGGCGTACTCCGAGAAGTTCTCGCTCGGCCTCGTGACGACCGGCGGCTCCGTCGGGCTGCTCCTGCCGTATTCGCTGCCGCTCCTCGTCTACTCGCTCGTCGCGCACGTCGACTACCGCGCCGCGTTCAAAGCGGTCCTCTTGCCCGGCGGCCTCGTCATCGTCCTGCTCAGCATCTACGCGGCGTTCGTCGCGCAGCGCGACGGGATCAAGCGCGAGCCGCCGCAGATGAAGGAAGCCGGCAAGGCGATCTGGGCGCTCAAGTGGGAGCTCGGCATTCCGGCGCTCCTTATCATCGGCCTCGGCACCGGGCTCGCGGGGATCGATGAGAGCGCCGCGCTCGTCGCGTTCTACGTCGTGATCATCGAGTTCTTCGTCTACAAAGATCTCAACTGGAGGAAGGACCTTCCGCGCATCGCGCGGGCGTCGATGACGCTCCCCGGCGGCATCATCCTCATCTTGTCGATGGCGAACGCTCTCATGAGCTACGTCATCGACGAGAAGATCCCGACCGACATCTTGAACTTCATGGTCAAGATCGGCATCGAGCACAAATGGCAGTTTTTGCTCGTGATGAACGTCTTCTTGGTCGTCCTCGGGATGATCATGGAAGGCTTCAGCGCGATCCTCGTCGCGGTACCGCTGATCATCCCGTTCGTCGCGGATCTCGGCGCGCGTCATCCGGACGAGTCGATGTCGCCGATGCAGCTCGCGATGATCTTCTTGCTCAACCTCGAAATCGCGTACTGCGTGCCTCCACTCGGGTTGAACCTCTTCATTTCGAGCTTCCGGTTCAACAAACCGGTGACGCAGCTCTACAAAGTCGTCATGCCCTTCGCCGGCATTCTGCTGATTGCGTTGCTCGTCGTCAGCTACGTGCCGTGGGTGTCGACGGTGCTCGTGCGCGGCGACATCGACGCGGTTCGCGCGGAGGCCGCGGCCGAGGTAAAGCGCGGCGATCCGCCGTTCTCGCTGCGGCAGGCGTGGATCCTCGAGTGCGTGCAAAACGATCCGGTGAACCCGCAGCCGTGCACCGTCGCCGAGCGGCAGCAATTCCCTGGCGGCGTCATCAACGTCGCGCCTCCTCCCGCCGCGTCCGGAGCGCCGGTTCCGAGCGGAAGCGCGAGCGGCGCGACGCCGGAGACGCCGCCGGAAGACGAGATCGACGCGGGCTGCAATCCAGACTTCGGCGACTGCCCGCCGTGACCTGCGACCGCGTGTCGGTCTGCGCGCGACAGCGTTCGACGCATCTCGAGTTGTCCCGGGACAGGTAGCGGAAGTGGCGGGACAGGGGGGCGTCGGCAGCCGCCTCGAAGGGCAGCGCGCCCGCCGGACGTCGAAAATCGTTAGCATGCTTCCGTTTTCGGCGGCTTTGGCGGAGCGCCCGCCTCGCCTGGATGCGGTGGCACAGTGTCTGCTTGGGCGCGCCCCATATCCGGAGGTTCGATGACGCCCCTGTTCTTCGCAGCAAAACGGTCCTTTCACTCCTCTCTCCGCGTGGCGCGGGAGCTCCTTGCGCCGTTCGGGCTTACACCGGCGCGCTTCGACTTGCTCTGTGCAATCTCCGACGCCAAGCGTCCCGTCACGCAGTCCGACCTGCGCGAAATACTCGGCGTGAGTGGGCCGACGATCAGCCGCATGCTCCGCTCGCTCGAGGACCTCGGCCTCGTCGTGCGCTCGCGTTACTGGGGCGACATGCGGCAGCGCCTTCTGCAGCCGACGATGGAGTGCCAGATGCGGATGCGCGCGGTCCTAGAGAGCGTGACTCGGGCGGGCTTTGTTCGCCTCGCAGTCGACAGCGCACTCGCGAGCGAGGTCGTGTTCGACGGCCTCGCGTGCGAGCGTGAAGTGGCGAGCGCGTATGGACTCTTTCGACGGTTCAGTCACGGCCTTGGCGATCGCGCGACGCTGGAGTACTTGCTCGGCGTCGCTGCCTAGGTTCGACCTCGTCACGCGAGGACCAACGCGCGACGTCAGGACCAACGCGCCACGTCAGCGATCGACCGGCGCCTTCGCGCGGAGATCGCGCATGCGCTGCGCGAAGAGCAGGCGCTCCGCCATCACGAGATCGTGGACGCGCTGCTTCTCGTCGACGTCCTTCGTTCGGCGCGTGACGCGATCGCGCTGCGCGAGCTCTTGCATCCGCGCCTTGTGGCGGACGCGCTCGCGCTTCATCCCCGCGAACATCTCGCGACGCACGAGCGCGTGCTGGCGGAATTGCTGCGCGGTCTGCGGCGGCCGCGGCTTGTGCACCTTGGCGGCGAGCGCGTCCGGCGCGGCGAGCACGCTGACCGCGAGCGCCGCTGCAATCCACCACCCCTCGAGGAACGCCCGGTGCTGCATGGGACACTCCATCGGTACTCCCGCGCGGCGCGTTTGCAAAGGGGCGCTGCCTCGGAATCGAAATCAGAGCTTGATGTGCTTCCAAGCCCCCTGACGAAACTTCGCGCTCATCGTGACGGCGGCCAGCGCGGCGTAGATGCACGCCGACAACCAGATCCCGAGGAGGCCGAGGTGCAGCACCACTCCGAGCAGGTAGGCGCCCGGGACGAGCCAACCGAAGACGAGGATCCCTTGCGCGACGGCGACGAACTTGGGATTTCCGGCGCCGAAGAGCGCCTCGCTGAGGATCATCGCGACCGCGATCACCGGAGTCACGATGCCCATCACGCGCATCGGCGTCATCGCAGCAGCGCGGACGGCGTCGGAGTGCGTGATGAATGCGACGAGCTGCGGCGTGAAGAAGACGCCTTCGCACAGGCCGACGACGCCGAAGAGGATGACCCCGAGCCGGACGCTCGCCCAGCCGTATTTCTCGGCCTCGTCGGGCTTCTTTGCGCCGAGCGCTTGACCGACGAGCGTCGCGGTCGCCGTGCCGAAGCCGAGGCACGCTGTGAACGTCAGCTTGAGGATCGCGACGATGTCGGTCGTCGCGGCGCTGTTCACCGCTTCGGTCATCGCGCCACCGCTCGCGAGGGTCGCGGCCGCGTCGAGCTTGTCCGCCGCTTTTTGGAACAGCGCGAAGCCGAGCCCCATCGCGACGATCGCGCCCGCGCCGGGAATCGACAGGCGAAGAATGTCCCAGGTGAGCCGCCGCGAAATGTTCGACCAGCGGATCGGCCGGAACTGCGCGCGCTCGCCCCACCCGTAGAGCAGCATGATCGCGAGCCCGATCCACGTCGCCGACACGGCGCCGAGGCCCGCGCCCGCTGCGCCCATCCGCGGCGCGCCGAGGTGGCCGAAGATGAACATCCAACAGAAGAGGATGTTGAACGCGTTCATCACGAGCGCGCTGACGAGGTGGACGTGCGTCTTTCCGAGGCCGTCGAAGAACGCCTTCACGCCCATCGTCATCCCCATCGAGATGATCCCGAACATGCGAAGGCGCGTGTACGACATCATGATCTCGGCCTTCGCGGGCACGTCGGTCATCGCGCTGACGATCGACGGGAGCGCGAGGAGGCTGATGACCGTGAGAAGGCCGCCGACGAGGAGCGAGAACCAGACAGCGTTCGAGAGGACAGCGCCCGCGGCTTCGTAGTCGCGCTCGGCGTACCGGCGCGCGACGAGCGCCTGCGTGCCGACGCTGATCGCGCCGAGGCTGCCGCCAAAGAGCCACACGAGGAGGAGCGACGGCAAGAGCGCCGCTTGCGCGTTCGACGACTCGGGCTGCGGGAGGTGCGCGAAGAAGAGGACGTCGACTTCGTTGACGACGCTCTGCGAGAGCATCGCGATGACCGTCGGCATCGCCAGGCGAAGAATCACCTTGTAGCGATTCCCCTGCGGGAGGGGCTGCGCGGTCGCGGCGACGACTTCCATTCGAGCAGGGTCACTTACGCGAGGAACCCCGCGTTGACAAGGCGAGGGCCGCGCTACTTGTTGCGTGCGAGCTGCGGCTTGGCCGAGTGATCGCCTCCGAGGCGCGCGAGGGCGCGCTTCGCTTCGGGCGAGTCGGGATGGATCTGGAGCCACTCGTCGAGGACGGCCTTCGCCTCGGCGCGGTGGCCGCTCGTCTCGAGGACGGTCGCGAGGAAGACTCGCGGCTCGGCGGTGCCGTCGTGGAGGCTCCATGCGTTCGCGGCGCGACGCGCTTCGCGGAACTCGCCGGCGCGGAAGGCCGCCCAGGACCACGCGCGGAGGGCGGAGGGATCGCTCATGTGCTGCTTCGCGTTCGCGCGGAAGTCGGAGAGGACGCGGGCGCGCTCGGCTTTCGTCGCGGGCGATTCGGGATCGGTCGGGGTCGGGGTCGGGGTCGGGGTCGGGGTCGGGGTCGGGGTCGTGTTCGCGGTCGCCGCTTCGGGATCGAGAACGGCGACGGGCGTCTCCGGTGGGAGATCGCGCATCGGCGGTGGTCGCACCGCGGCGATCGCATTCGTCGGCGTCGGCGTCGGCTCCGCCATCATCTGCGTCCACTTCGTCGCCGCCCACTTCGATCCGCCGCCCTGGATCGCGAACGCCGTCGCGCCGAGCAGCGCCGTCGCGAAGAGAACACCCTTCGCCGTCCGTCGCGACGCCGCACGTCGGCGATCCGGAGCATCGAGCGTCGCTTCGAGCGCGATCCGCATCGAAGCGGCCGTCGCGAAACGATTTCGCGGCGTCTTCGCGAGCGCCTGCATGATCACGTCGTCGATCTCGCGCGGGATCGCCTTCGACGGCGCGCGCATGCGCGGCGACTCCGGCGTCTCGCGAAGCTGCTTGCCCATCACGACAACCGCGGACGATCCTTCGAAGACGCGCAGCCCCGTCACCATCTCGTAGAGGACGCAGCCGAGCGAATAGATGTCGCATCGACCGTCGACGGCTTCGCCCGCGACCTGCTCCGGCGCCATGTACTCGGGCGTTCCGAAGATCGCGAACCCCTTTTGGCGCTTCTCGTTGGCGTCGGCGATCGTGTCGGCGAGCGCCATTGCGACGCCGAAATCGAGGAGCTTCACGCCGCCGTCGTCGGTGAGAAACAAGTTCGCCGGCTTCAAGTCGCGATGAACGAGCTTCGCGCCGTGCGCGGCTTCCAGCGCCTTGCACACCTCGATCGCGAGCTTCACCGAGTCGCGCCACGAGAGCGCCGACTCTTTCTTCAAGCGCTTCGCGAGCGTGTCGCCGTGGAGGAGCTCCATCGCGAGGAAGACGCGACCGTCGAGCGACTTTCCGAAATCGTAGAGACCGACGAGGTTCGGGTGCGAGAGCTTCGCGACCGCGCGCGCTTCGCGACGGAAGCGATCGACCGCGTCGCTTGCCGATGCGTGCTCCGGCGCGAGGACCTTGATCGCGAGGCGACGACCGAGCTCGACGTGCTCTGCTTCGTACACGACACCGCTCGCGCCCTCGCCGATCTTCCGCGCGAGGCGGTACGGCGTCCCCGCGAGCACGTACGGATCGTCCGGCGCCATCCGCGCCGCCACGTTCTCCATGACTCGGCTCGCGCTCGGCGTGTTCACCTCGGCGCGCAGCTCGCGCGCCTCACGCAGAAGCTTCGCGAACTCCGCGCGCGATTTCCCCGGCTCGCTCGGCCACAGCACGCGCATCACGTTCGCCACGCGCGCGCGCACGCCGCGCTCGCCCGTCTTCGAAGGCGGCGCCGAGCCGAGGAGCTTCGCGAGATCCGGCACCGCGAGCGCCGCGCTGGCGTACCGCTCCTCGGGATCGTTCGCCGTGAGCTTCTGCACGATCTCGTCGAGCAGCGGCGGCGCGCCGCACGCCTTCGCGACCGCGGGGACGAGCACCTTGCCGGCGGCCGCCTCCTCGAGATGCTTCTGCGGATCGCTTCCCGAGAAGAACCGCCGCGCGCTGCACAGCTCCCAGAGCATGATCCCGAGCGCGTAGACGTCGATGCGTCCGTCGCCGACCTGCTGGCGCGCGACCTCGGGCGCGACGTACCCCGGCTTCGCGAAGACGACGCCCGCGACCGTGTGGCAGCGGCGGTTGTGACCGCGCGCGGTGCCGAAGTCGATGAGCTTCACCTCGCCCGAGTACCCAATCATCACGTTCTGCGGCGACAGATCACGGTGCACGATCTGCAGCGGCGATCCGTCGGAGCCCGAACGCTCGTGAACGTGCGCGAGCGCCTGCGCCATTTCGATCGCGCACGCGACCGCGTCGGGCCAGTCGATCTTCTTTCCGAGCTGAATCGCGCGCTGCCGCACTTCCGAGAGCGAGCGCCCTTCGACGTGCTCGACCACGGTGTACGGCTCGCCGTTCGCGTCGGTCGCCGCCTCGAGGACCTGCGCGACGCCCGGGTGATTCAGCTGCGATTGCACGCGCGCTTCATCGAGGAAGCGCGCCAGGAAAGAGCCGTCGTGAATGTGGTCGCGGCGAATCGTCTTCACGACGCACGCGCGTTCGGCGCCTTCGATGCCGGTCGTCGCCGCGAGGTAGACGTCGCCCATCCCGCCGCGCGCGATGAGCTTCAGGAGAAGTAGCCGCCCGAAGACACGCGGGAGCGCGAGCGCGGTGGCTTGCGTACCCGAAGAGAATCCGGTCGGCGCGGCGGCGGCGCCGCGGCGCGACAGAGAAGGCTCGCCCATGGCGGAAAAGTAAGGAGGGGAGCGGAGGGGGGCCAAGTTTGCAGCGGCGCGACCCGCCGGTTAGAACGTCGCCATGCGCTCCCGCGTTCTCTTTGCCGTGTCTTTCGTCTCGAGCATCTTTGCCACCTCCGCTGCTTTCGCCGACGAAGTCGTCGTCGGCGAGCCGGCGTGCGAGCCTGCGTGCCGCGCCGGGTACGCGTGCATGAAGGGCGTGTGCATGTCGGCGTGCAATCCTGCATGCGGCGCGAACGAGACGTGCACGCCCGCCGGGCAGTGCGCTCAAAAGCAAGTCACCCCGCCACCGCCGATGTACACGCCGAGCGACGAGCCCCCCTCGGATCCGACCCGAGGCGACCCCACGAAGAAGGCCGGCTACCATACGCACGACGGCGGCTACGTCCGGCTCGCGCTCGGCGGCGGCGGCATCTTCTCGACGATCAAGGATACGAACGACGCGACGGTCTCGGCCGGCGCCGTCGCGCTCGAGATCGCGTTCGGCGGAACTCCGTTTCCGGGCTTCGTCGTCGGCGGTGGCATCTTCGGCGCGAGCACCGCGTCGCAGCCGAGTCTTTCTCAGGGAACGAGAACCGTGACGATCGATCGCGCGACGGTGTCGATGCTCGGGCTCTTCGTCGACTGGTATCCGAATCCGAAGGACGGCTGGCACGTGCAGGGCGCGGTCGGTCCGACGGCGCTCCAGCTCACGGCGCAGACCGGCGGCAACAGCCTCAACGGCACCGGCTTCGGAGCGCTCGTCGGCGGCGGCTACGAGTGGTTCGTCTCGGAGCAGTGGAGCATCGGGATTCTCGGGCGCCTCCAGTACGCGTCGCCGTCGGTGTCCTTCTCGACGGGGACGACGACGCTGACGTCGACGAAGTACGACTCGTCGACGTGGTCGCCGGCGCTGATGTTCGCCGCGACGTACCACTGAGTCGAAGAGCGGCGGAACTATCCGCGTCGGCGTAACGCGTCGGGACGTCACATTTCGTGAACGACGCGCCTCCGGCGGGACAATACGAGGGAGCACGATTCGTGCTCGCCTCGAAAGGGTGACCGCGATGCGTCTGTCGATCCTCACGCTCCTTCTCCCCGCGCTCGCAATTTCGTGCGCGTCGAAAGCCGCGACGCCCGACACGGTCGTTCGCGGTGAGCTCGCGCTCTCGAGCTATCCCGGCACGCCGCAATCGGTGGTCGCGACGAACGCGGGTGGGGCCGAGGTGCGCAGCACGGTCGGCGCGACCGGCGCGTTCCAGCTCTCGCTCCCGCAAGGGACGACGTACGGGCTGAGCGTGGAGCTCGACGGGCGGCGCATTCCGATCGCGATGGCGCGTCGCTCCGGGAATTTCGATCGCACGTTTCGCGTGAGCTCGAAGGGCGTCGTCGTCAGCCTCGGAACGACGCACTACGTCGCCGGCGGCGCGAAGCCGGCGCTCGTCATCGTCGCGGCGGCGGCGGCATGTCCGGCGGGCGCGTCGTGCGTCGAGGACACCGAGCAGTCGAGCTGCGGCGACGGCCAGCAAGGGCACGACGACGGCAACAACGCGGACGGCGAGTGCGAGAACGGCATCGACGCCAAAACCCACGCGGCCTGCACCGATCCGCCCGGCGACGCGGCGGAGCAAGCGGATCTGAAGCAGGAGATGGCGCTCCCGTCGACGAGCGCGCCGGCGGACGCCTCGGGATGCGGCGGCGACGGCGAAGAGGCGGACTGAGCGCGTCCGAGATTGAACGGAGCCGAGCGGAGAATCGCGCCGGTGTGTACCGTGGTATCGACCAGCATGCCGCCGACGCGCGAATGGTTTTGGCTCGCCGCGTTGGCGGGGCCGTTCGCGGGCTGGCCGGCGCTCGCGCAGTCGAGCGCATCGGGCGACGGCGCGTGCACGACCGTCACGATCGCCGAGCCGCCGTGGATCGAGGACGCGTGGCGCGCGGCGCTCGACGAGCTCCGCGCGGAGATCGCGAAGCTCTCCGCGAGCCAATGCAGGCCCGTGAGCTTCTCGCTCCTCCGCGCGCGTGGGAAAGTCGTCTTGCGCGCGACGGCGCCCGACGGACGTGTCGCCGACCGCGAGGTGCGCGACGCGTCGTCACTTCCCGCGATCGCACTCGGCTTGCTCGCATCCATCCCGTCCGAGCCGACGCCCTCGCCCGCGCCGACCGCGCCCGCCACGACCACCGTCGATCCGACGGATGCTCCGCCTCGCGACGCCGCACCGCGTACACGCGCCGGCACCGTGGAACGCCCGCCCATCCAGCTCTCGCTCGGAGCGGCGGCCGGCGCGCGCGTCGGCGAGCCGACGGGGGTCGTGATGGGCGATCTCGAAGGACGCGCCGACCTCTACGCTCGCGGGTGGTTGGTCGTCGCGAGCGCGCGATTCGCCCTCGTCAGCGCGCGGCCGGGCGGCGCGCGCATCGCGGGGTACGGCTACAACGAGTACGCCTTCGGGCTAGGCCTCGGGCGGCGGATCGATCTCGGCGCCACGGCGCTCGACGTCGTGCTCATGCCGACGCTCGTCGTCATGGACGAAGAAGGTGGACCGTCGGGCGTCGCCGGCGACACGGCGAGCGGCGGCGACAACCAGCTTCGGCTCGGCAGCTCGGCGCGTTGGACGTTCGCGCGTACGAATCGCTGGGGCTGGGGCGTGACGCTCGACGGCGACTTCGCGCCTTCGGCAGCCCGAAAGCCGACGCGGCTCGACGTCCCGCTTCCGCCGCTGCCGAGTTGGACGTTCGGGCTGCGCCTCGGTGCCGCAGGAGACGTGCTGTGAGCGTCGTGCCGATTCGCGGAGGGCGCGCGCACGTCGCGGACGCCGAGCTCCTCGCGGCCATCGCCCACGACGATCTCGGCGCGCTCGGCGAGATCTACGATCGCCATCACCACGCAGTCCGTCGCGTGATCCAGCGCGTCCTCTGCGACTCCGCCGAGGCCGACGATCTCGTCCACACGACGTTCCTCAAGCTCCCGAAGCTCGCGGCCGCGTTTCGTGGCGACGCATCGGCGCGCGCGTGGCTGTGCGGCATCGGTGTGCGCGTCGCCCTGCGGCATCGGCGCAGCCTCGGTCGTTTGCTTCGTGTCCTCGACACGTTCTCGCGAACCACCACGACGTCGAGCCCGATCGCACCGGACGCGGCGCTCGTCGCGAACGAAGAGCTGCGCATCTTCGATCGCGCGCTCGCGAAGCTCGCCGAGAAGAAGCGCGCGACGTTCGTCCTCATCGAGATCGAAGGGATGTCGGCCGAGGACGCGGCGAGCGCGCTCGAGATTCCGGTCGCGACGGTACGAACGCGACTCTTTCATGCGAAGGCGGAGCTTCGCGAAGCGATGAAGCGAGGTGGCGCATGGTGACGGAGCGATGCGATCGGCTGTGGGAGGTGGACGCTCATCGCGAGGGGCGACTCGGAGTCGCCGACGCGGAGTCGTTCGAGCGCCACCGCGCCGCGTGCGCGGCATGCGACGCGCGGCATCGCGCCGATGAGCGTCTCCGCACGCTCGGACGTGCGCTGCCGGTGCAAGCGTTCGACGAGCTCGATGGAAAACGCCGGCGCGCGCGTCTCTTGCGCGATGCGGCCGTCGGAGGCGGTACGCGCGGTCGCATCCCCGTCGTAGCGGCTGCGGTGGCGTGCGCCGCGGCGGTGCTGATCGCCGTCTTCGCGATGGCGACGCGATCACCCGCCCCCGCGTCGCTCGCGCTCGCGCCGATCGGCGGTGCGTTCTCGAGCGCTACGCCCGCTCCATTCACCGCGTCGGTGCACGCGTCGTCGAGCGCCGTCTGGACGCAACGCCGCGACGCGCTCACCGAGACGATCGCGCTCGATACCGGCACGATCGTCGTCGCCGTCCGCGCGCAGCGCCCCGACGAGCGTCTGCTCGTCGCGCTCCCCGACGGCGAGATCGAAGTCCGCGGCACCGTCTTCGAGGTCACGGTGAACGCGGGCAAGACGCTCGCGGTCGACGTGCGCGAGGGCCTCGTCGCGTTGCGGCTGCGCGGAGCAGGCGAGGCGCTCCTTTCCGCGGGCGAGGCGTGGCCGCCCCGCGTCGTCGCATCGTCGACCGCATCGCCGCGCGCGCCGTCGCCCGCCGCACCCTCGTCGCCCACCGCCGTTGCCTCGACGGCGTCGTCGAGCGCGCCGGCCCTCACGCCGAGCGAGTACGACGAAGCGATGCGCCTCTACCGCGCAGGCCGCTACGACGACGCTTCGCGCGCGTTCCACATGTTCGCCGCGTCGCATCCCGGCGCGCCCGAAGCCGAAGACGCCGCCTTCCTCGAAGCCTCCGCCCTCGCGTTCGCGGGACGCACCGACGCTGCCGCGCTCGTCGCCGAGCGCTTCCTCGAGCGCTACCCGCGATCGTTCCACGCGAAGGACGCCGCCGTCCTCGTCGCGCGCGTCGCACGCGATCGCGGCGACTGCGATCGCGCTCGCCGTGTGCTCGCTCCGTGGTCGACGAGCGCCGCTGCGGACGTGCGAGCCGTTCTGGGAAAGTGCGCGCCATAGTCGCTTCACGCTCAGCAGCGATCGCAAGCCGTGGCGTGCCGATGTTCGCCATCGCGTTGCGCTCGCTACTTCTCGATCGCGGCAAGCTCGTCGCCGCGCTCGCGGGCGTTGCTTTCGCGACGGCGCTGTTGCTCGTCGAGATCGGTCTCTACGTCGGCCTCGTCGACGGCGCCTCCGCGCTCGTTCGCCGCGTCGGCGGCGACGTCTGGCTGATGGCGCGGGGAACGGAGGTCATCGACAACGCCGACGCGCTGCCCGTCGGCTGCGACGCGCGGCTCCGCGCCGATCCTTGCGTCGTCGGCGTCCGCTCGCTCATCGTCGCGACGGTTCCGGTCCGCAAGCCCAGCGGCGCGATCGACTTCGTCCAGGTCGTCGGCACGGAGCTCGACGTGTCTCCACCGATCCCGTGGTCGCTCACCCACGGACGAATCGACGACCTGGCAGGACCTCTCGCCGTCGCCATCGACGAGCACGACGTGGAGAAGCTGCAGCTCGCCGCAGGGATGGGCGCGACCTTCGAGATCAGCGGCGCGCGCGTCCACGTCGTGGCGATGACGACGGGCATCCGTGCGTTCTCGCTCAATCCGTACGTCTTCACCGATCTCGCCAACGCGCGTCGCCTGGCGAAGCTGAGTGACGGCGAGGCGCACTACTGGGTCGCGAAAGCGCGCGACGCGAGCTGCGTGCGCGATCTGCTCTCCGCATTTCCGCGGGGCGCCGCGATCGAAGCGCGCACGACGCGCGACCTCGCGTCGATGACCGAGCGCTACTGGGTTCAGGGATCGGGTGCGGGTGCGGCGCTGGCGTTCAGCGCGCTCTTCAGCCTCGCCGTCGGCGCGATCATCGTCGGTCAGACGCTGTACGCGATCACGAAGGAGCACATTCGCGAGCTCGCCACGCTCCGCGCGATGGGCGGCACGCGCGGGGAGATCGTCGCGTTCATCGCTTGGCAGTCCGCGACCTTCGCGCTCGTCGGAGGCGGTGGCGGCGCGGCGATCGCGTTCGCCCTTCGCGCGGGCCTTTCGAGAGGCGGAATCGAAGTCGCGCTCACCGCCGTCGTCCTCGGAACGGGCGCCGCGGCGGTCGCCTTCATGTGCGCGGTCGCCACCGTCCCGAGCGCCCTCCGTGCGCTGCGCGTCGGGCCCGCGGAGATCCTCCGATGACGGTGGTCGTGCGGGCACGTGAGCTGTGCAAGGACTACCTCGATGCGTCGGGGCTCGTCCGTGCGATCGACGACGTCAGCTTCGATCTCCCCGCCGGCGAGCTCGTGCTCCTGATGGGACCGTCCGGATCCGGCAAGACGACGCTCGCCACGATGATCGCCGGGCTCCTCGCGCCCACCTCGGGCGACGTCGAGATCGACGGAGCGTCACTCTCTTCCATGTCCGAGGCGGAACGCGCGGCGACTCGGCGTCGGGCGATCGGCTTCGTCTTCCAGACCCACAATCTGTTCCCCGCGCTCAGCGCCGTCGACAACGTCGCGCTCGGACATCGCATGCGCGGCGCGGATCGCTCGGAGGCATGCGCGCGCGCGCGTCACGCTCTCGAAGCGCTCGATCTCGGGGCGCGCGCGCACCATCGGCCCGCCGAGCTCTCCGCGGGGCAGCAGCAGCGCGTCGCCATCGCGCGCGCGCTCGTGACGGAGCCTGCGCTCGTGCTCGCCGACGAACCAACAGGGAATCTGGACACGCAGACCAGCGACGA
>JAYVXB010000294.1:0-18399 GCA_043785585.1 Deltaproteobacteria bacterium
CGCGCGACGGAGCGCTCGCGCTGAAGATGAAGCACGACGCGGACGATGACCTTCTTGCTGAGGCGCTGCTCGAGGAGCTCGGTCGTCATGGGCCCGACCGCGCGGCGAGGCACGCGCTCGAGCAACCCGCCGAGCTTGCGCACGGCGGCGACGTCGTCGGCGTCGTTCTCGTCGTCGATGGTCGCGCGCGTCACTTCGCGCAGCCTGAGCTTGTGGTCGCGGAGCTCGCGCCCGATGACCGCGAGCTCGCGGGCCGCGAGAGGCGAGCGGACGAGCGCCGCGAGGACCGAGCGCTCACCGCGTTCGATGCGTTGCGCGAGCGCGACCTCGCCTTCGCGCGTGAGCAACGGGACGCGCCCGATGCTGTGGAGATAGCTCTCGATGGTTTCGCGCGCGGCGGTCGAGCGCTCGGCCGCGACAGGGCGGCGAACTGGGCGGGAGGGAGTTGGGCTGTTCACGGGAGGGATTTCGGTAAGCGACCTACTAGCTTGTACGTGCGAAGAGCGCCGAGGTTTTACTGACGCCAACGGAACATTCCCTCTGACACGTTTGTTCCCAGGCGTCTTGACCTCGACCTTGGCGTTGCGCGAGCTCGACCGTTCTCGGCGCACATCCGCGTACTTGGGCATGATTCTCATCGCTTTACGATCACGCGCTGCTCGCCGATCGCGAGAATTTGCACCCTGTCGGCCATCCCGCGCTTTTTCGCTTCTTCCGCGAGCATCGTGCGCGCCTCACCGGGCGCATCGAAGCCGTTCACGAGCGTGTCGAAATGCATCGGGATCATCACCTTGGCCCGTAGATCGACGAACGCGTCGAGGGCCTCCTTGGGATCGACGTGCGTGCGCTTCATGAATTCACGCGGATGGATGGGCGAGATGGGCAGGAGCGCCACGTCGATGTTGGGGAAACGCTCGGCGGTCTTCCGAAAGGCCTCGGCGTCGTACGCGGTGTCGCCGCTGAAGTAGACGGTCATGCCGTGGTATTCGATGACCCATCCCGAGAAGCTGTTCATCCACTCGATGTCGATGCCGTAGCGCCACCCGACGTGTCTCACGGGCACGCTCGTGATCCGCAGCCCATCTTTCTCCCAGCTCTTCCATGTCGCAAGCTCGCGCGTGTCGAACGCGAAGTTCGGGATGTAGACGAGGCCGCCCTTCGGGACGAAGAGGCGCGGCGTTTTGTTCTCGATGAGCTCGAGCGACCCCATCGACAAGTGATCGAAGTGCATGTGCGAGATGACGACGGCGTCGAGACGCGGCATGTCCGCGGGATCGATGCCCGGCTCGGAGTGGCGGCGCGAGAGCTGACCTGCCGTAGGGACGAGGAGCGGATCGGTCAAGACGAGCTTGTCGTCGATCTGGATGAGCATCGTCGCGTGGCCGACGAAGAGGATCGCGAGGCGCGCGTCGCTTCGCACGGGCTGCCTGATCCGCAAAGGTGCGACGATCGCCCCCTCGCTCCCCGATCCGCGCGCGAAGGTGCAAGCGGAGACGACGACGGCCATGAGCGCGAGGAGCGCGTGCTTCATCAGAAGATCCTGACGCGAAAGGTGGCGATCCATCGCATCGGCGCGATCGACGGCGACCACGTGAGCTGCGCGCCGACGGTGCCGTAGAGGACGTATGCGCCCGCTTCGATCGCGGCGCCGTTGCGATCGCCGAGCGTGAAGTGCGACGCGCCCGCGGACACCGATAGGTAGTCGCCGCGCTCGATGAGCGGGAAGTACGAACGCACCCCTGTGCGCCACACCAGCCCGTCGGTGAAGCGCGAGCCGTACGTCACGTACTCCGGCGAGAAGAAGAGCTCGATCGATCCGCTTTGCCGCGTGAGCGGCTCGGCGACGAGGATGCGCCAAGGCGACAGCTTGCGGTTGATGCCCCATGAGTAGAGAACGGGCGTTATCTGCCAGCGCGCGCCGAAGCGCGACGTCGATTCGCCGTAGACGAGCTCCGGGCTCGGAACGAGCTGCGTCGCGAGCCAAAGCCACGTCGGCCGGATGTCGGGCTCGGTGACCGCTTCGTCGTCCGCGATCGCGGCGCGCGTGCTCGTCGCCGCCAGCGTCGCAGCGACGATCGAGGCGAACAGACGAAGGCGCAGCATCGCGGAAGCCGCTTCGATGCCGCCCTCTACTTCTGCGTTTCGCAGCCCGCCGTCGGATGCTTCGCGCTCCACGCGCCGAAGTCACGCCAGAGCGCGTAGACGATGCGGTCGGCCATGTAGAAGCCTCCCTTCTCGGTGAAATGAACGAGATCCTCGCCGCACATCATCTTGCCGCGGAAGGTCACGATCGACGCCTCGCCGCCCATCGCGGCGCGAAAGTCCCAGAATGCGGCGTGCGCGCCCGTCGAAAACTCGCGCTTCTCGGAGCCGACGCGCTTGATGCTCCACGTCGACTGCGACGAGTGGATGTTCTCGACGCGATCCGGCGGCGACATGAAGAGCACCGACACGCCCGGCGTCGCCTCGCGATGCAGCGCGATGAGCCGCTCGATGTACTCCTTGTGCTTCACCGGGCCGAACCATTCGTTGGTGCCCGTGAAGTAGACGACGAGATCGTATTTGCGGTGAGCGAGCGTCGCGACGAGCACCTTGGGCTCGTTGCGCGTCGCCATCTGCTGCACCGTCAGCGACACGGCGCCGAACGCGTCGACGACGACGCTCGGCTTCGCGCGCTCCATCGCGACGCCGAAGAAGCGGACGGGCTTGCCGGTCGGCACGCTGAAGACAGCCTTGTGCGGACCGTCGGGCACTTCGATCCGTTCGAACGCGGCGACGGGCTCGGTCGCGTTCGTGTCGACGGTCGCCTTCAGCTCGCCGTCGATCGTCACCTCGAACGATCCGAAGCCGGGTCGCTTCAAATAGAAGACGTCGAAGCTGCTCACTGTGCGCCCGGTCGGCGACTTGTCGTCCGCGGTCGCGACCCAGCTCGATGCGCCCGCGTATTTGTTCTGTCCGGCGACGAGCGCGAGGCCGTGCATCGCGTCGGGCGCGGCGTAGCTCGAAACCGAGTATCCGATCCAGGCGTCGGCGCGGTTGTCGTGGAGGACGTCCATGTGGTGGTACGAGTTCCAGGGCTTGGCGAGCGCGACGAAGCCGTGACCGCCGTCGCCGAATTTCTTCTGCAGCGTGCGGCGCATCCCGCCGGTGATGAAGTCGGTGACGAGGTTCGAGTCGCCATAGACCGCGATGCGGACGTGGTCTTTTGCGTTGCCGCGCACCAGCTCCGCGAGCCGTTCGTAGAAATGCGTCATGCCGTCGCCGCTCGGATCGAGCACGGGCGGGACGGGGGGATCGGCGTCGATGGAGACGAGCTCGCCCAGGTCCTTCAGCGCGTCGCACGTCGCCTTCGGCGGGAATGGCGCGCCGGCGTCGGTCGCGTCGGTGGGCGCCGACGCGGTCGCGGCGACTTGCACGTTGATGCGCGGCGACGGCGGCGTCGGAGGACCGGAGGCACGGTGAGGCTCGCTGCCGCACGCGACGGCGAGCGCTACGACGGGAGCGGTGAGCGCACAGAAGCGGAGAAAACGCACGGCATACGATCGTAGCGCGCGAATGCGTTCGCTCCCAATTCGCGGCTAGACTCGCGCGAATGGCGACGGGACCCGAGGCCGATCACGCAAAGAGCATCCGCTACCGGACGAGCCCCGGCTTCAGCGAGGTGCACTCGCGGGGGCAAGCGCGCGAGCTCGGCGGCGACATGTACTTCGCGTTCTTGACGTGGCCGCTTTGGCAATTCGCCCTCGTCGTCGCGACGATGGTGCTGGTCGTGAACGCGATCTTCGCCGGCCTCTACCTGCTCGAGCCGGGCGGGATCTCGAACGCGCGCGAGGGATCGTTCGAGGACGCGTTCTTCTTCAGCGTGCAGACGCTCGCGACGATCGGTTACGGCACGATGGCGCCGCAGACGCGCTTCGCGCACGTCATCGTCACGATCGAATCGATCCTCGGTGTCCTCGCCGTCGGAAGTCTCGCCGGGGTCGCGTTCGCGCGCCTCTCGCGACCGAAGTCGCGCGTCCTCTTCTCCGACAAGATGGTCGTCCACCCGCGCAATGGCGTCCCGCACCTGCTCCTCCGCGTCGCGAACTGGCGCACGAACCTCATCGTCGAGGCGAACGTCCGCGTCTTCTTGCTGCGCGCCGATCGCACGACGGAGGGCGAGACGTCGCGTGTGCCGCGAGATCTCGCGCTCGTGCGATCGGCGAACCCGGTCTTCTTCCTGACCTGGACGATCATGCACGCCATCGACGAGACGAGCCCGTTCTTCGGACCCGATGCGATCGAACGTCTCCGCGCGGAGGGCGTTCAGATCTACGTCTCGCTCACCGGCTACGACCAGACGCTCGGGCAGAACGTGCACGCGTACTGGGAGTACAAGCTCGACGACATCGTGCAGAACGCGCGCTTCGCGGACGTCCTCACGTCGACGGGCGGACGCACGCGCGAGATCGACTTCGGAAAATTTCACGACGTCGTGCCGCTCGACTGATCGCCTCGCCGGATCGCGATCAGCGCTGGATGCCGATTCGGTAGATGATCCCGCCCGAGTCGCTCGCGACGTAGAGCGCGCCGTCGATCGGCGAGATCGCGACGCCCGTGGGCCGCGGCGACTCGCCGACGCCGTTCGCGTTCCAGCTCCACGCGCCGTCGTTCGGTGCGTTGGCGTCGCCGCCGCCGAAGATCGTCCGGTAGGGGAACGTCGTGGCGGTCGCGGTCGATGTCGGCATTGGCGGGTTGCCGCTCGCGTCGAACGGCATCCAGATCACCTTGTATCCGGTGTTCGGCGCGCGATCCCACGAGCCGTGAAGCGCGATGAACGCACCGCCGCGCAAGCTCTCGGGGAGCGCGCCGCGAGGCGACGTCTCGAAGAACGCGATGTCGAGCGGCGCCGAGTGCGCTTGCACGAACGTCGCCGGCGTCGACGAGTGCTGCGCGCACCAGGCATCGTCGTGTCCGCCGAAGTCCAGGTTCGCGAGCTGTGTCCCGGGCGTGACGACGGTGCCCCCGCGGACGACGCGCTGCGCGGTGAAGCAGAATGGGTAGCCGTATTGCCGACCCATCCCGAGCTCGAGCACTTGCTCGCCCGGGTTGTCGTTGTGGACGTCTTGCCCGCCGTAGTGGATGTCGTCGAGCCCGTTCACGACACCGAACATCCGCCCCGACGCGCTCCGCGTGTACCCGACCAAGTTGCGCAGGCCGACGGTGACGACCTCGCCCGATCCCCACGCGAACGGCGCCCCCGGCGTGAACGACGAGAGCGCGAACCGACGGAGGAGCGATCGTCCCGTGTCGTATTCAGGCGCCATCGGGTTGACCGCGTTGCCGGCGGATCCCGAGTGCACGTAGAGGTAGCCGTCGTAGACGTGGGTCGTGTGCAGCGGGTGACCTCCGTCGGAGGGTTGATCGACGACGACGTCCTCGCCGTTGCCGCCGCTCGTCATCCCGGGCGCGTACGGCCAGCGACGCACGCCGCTCGGCGTCCCCGCGTAGAGGAAGCCGCCGTCGACGTGCGCGTTGCTTCCGTTGCCGCCGGTGCTCGCGTACGTCGTGACCTCGCTCGCATCGAGGACGCCGTTGCCGTCGGCGTCGGAGAGCAATCGGATCGTGCCGTTGCTCGATACGGCGAAGAGATCGCCGTTCGGCGCGAAAGTGATTTGCCGCACGCCGCCGATCCTCGTCGCGACCACGCGCGCGCACATGCCGCTGGGGACGTAGTGCTGGCCCGTCGGGAGCGGCGCGCCGCGGCACGGATCGCCGATCGCGGGAGGAGGAGGTGGTGCGTCGAAGGGGAAACCGCCGTCCCCGATCGTCGCGTCGCCTTCGATCGGCGTTGCACCGGGTAGGGCGCGGTCGCTCCCACACGCGAAGAACGGCGCGAAAGGAAGCGCGAGACCCAGGAGCGCGGAGAGCCGCATCCCATGGATATACGGTGCGATCCGTAGGCGAGCACGTGCCAAGACGCGCTCGCCGCGCGGCGACCAAAAACCCTCGCGCCCCCGCGAGCATCGGAGGGACATGTCCGCATTCGGTGCACGGGCGTCGGGGCTTCGCCTCGAGCGAATGATCGCTTCGCCGCGCTACGCCGACGGCACGTTCCGCAACGCGCTCGGCGTCGCGCCCCGCGTCGAGCGAAAGTCTGCGCTCCCCGCGATGGGCGAGTACTTCTTCGGCGGGCAACGTCGCTCGCCACGTGCGCCGCTGCCGTCGGTCCATCCGCTCGCGGCGTGGGCGCGTCCCGTCGAGACCGGGCTCCGTGCGACGTGGCTCGGGCACTCGACGGTCCTCGTCGAGATCGACGGCGTGCGTGTCCTCACGGATCCCGTTTGGGGCGAGCGCATTTCGCCTGTGTCGTTCGCGGGGCCGAAGCGGTTTCAACCGGTGCCGGTTTCGATCGACGAGCTGCCGCCGATCGATGCGGTGATCATCTCGCACGACCACTACGATCACCTCGACCACCCGACGATCGTCGAGCTCGCGCGTCGCGACGTCCCGTTCGTCACGTCGCTCGGCGTCGGCGCGCATCTCGAAGCGTGGGGCGTTGCTCCCGAGAGGATCGTCGAGCTCGATTGGTGGGAGTCGTTCGATGTTCCGCGCAGCGAGGTCACGATCACCGCGGCGCCTTCGCAGCACTTCTCGGGACGCGCGCTCGGCGGGAGAAACCGAACGCTCTGGTCGTCGTTCGCCGTGCGTGGGCCGCGTCGATCGTTCTTCTTCAGCGGCGACACGGGTCTCACGCCGGAGTACGCGGACATCCGCGCGCGGCTCGGGCCGTTCGATCTGGTGATGCTCGAGGTCGGCGCGTTTCATCCGGCGTGGGGCGACATTCATCTCGGTCCGGCCAACGCGCTCGAAGCGCTCGCGCTCCTCGGCGGTGGACGCTTGCTGCCGGTTCATTGGGGGACGTTCAACCTCGCGATGCACGCGTGGGACGAGCCGGCCGAGACGCTGCTCGCGCTCGCACCGGCGAAGAACGTCGAGCTCGTGATGCCGCGCCTCGGCGAAGCGATCGAGCCGTCGCGCGTCGAGCGCGTCCACCCGTGGTGGCGCTCCGAGCCGAACGCCATCCCGGTTGGAAATGTCGCGGAGCGCTGTTGATCTGGCTCGCGCTTCTCGACGCGGGGTGGGACTCGGCCTGAAGAGTCGGCGCACCGAACGCGCCGCCGAGGTGGTATGCGGTGGCGATGCGCACCGCCGTTCGCCTGCACGCCATCGCCCTCTCGCTCGCTCTCGCCGCCGCCGCGTGCGCGTCGCCACCGCAGCCCGTCACGCCGATCGCTGCGTCCGCCGACGTCGTCGCCGCGGCGGGTGGTCTCCCTGCCGCGATCCCCACCGCTGCGGGCGCGCATCCGTTGACCGTCGACGACATGCTCTCGTTCGATCGCGTCGGAGATCCGAACGCGTCGCCCGACGGCAAGCTCGTCGTGTTCACGGTCTCGACGCCGGATCTCCAAGCGAACAAATCGCGCACGGACATCTGGATCGCCGCAGTCGACGGCTCGTCGGTGCGTCGCCTCACCAGCGATCCCACGCCCGATCACGGACCGCGCTTCGCACCCGATGGCAAGAGCGTCTACTTCCTCTCGCGGCGCGGCGGCTCGTCGCAGGTGTGGCGCATCGCGGTCGACGGCGGCGAGGCGACGCAGGTGACGAAGCTGCCGATCGACATCGAAGGCGTCGTACCGTTTCCGGACGGCAAGCGCCTTCTCCTCGTCATGGGCGTCTACCCCGACGCGGCGACGCTCGACGACACGGCGAAGCGCGATCACGAGGCCGAGCACGGGAAGACGCACGTGCGCGCATACGACGCGCTCCCGGTGCGGCATTGGGACGCGTGGGACGACGGAAAGCGGAGCCACCTCTTCGTGTGGGGCGCCGACGCGAGAGGCGATCCGATCGATCTCCTGAAGGGCCTCGCGTTCGACGCGCCGCCCGGTCCGTTCGGCGGCACCGAAGAGATCGCGATCGCGCCGAGCGGCAACGAGATCGTCTTCACGTCGAAGATGGTCGCGCGCGAAGCCGCGTGGTCGACCAACTCGGACCTGTGGCTCGTCCCTGCGGACGGCTCCGCGAAGCCGAAGGCGCTCACGAGCGCGAACCCCGCGACCGACTCGACGCCGGTCTTCTCTCCGGACGGAACGAAGCTCGCGTACGTCGCGATGGCGCGCGCGGGCTTCGAAGCGGATCGGCAGCGCGTCGTGCTGATGGACTGGAAGACGAAGACGCCGACGACGCTCACCGAAGCGTGGGATCGCTCGGCCGGTGAGCTCGCGTGGTCGCGCGACGGCAAGACGATCTTCACGACGTCGGACAACCTCGGGCGCCATTCGCTCTTCGCGATTGCGGCGCAAGGCGGCAAGGTCACGACGCTCGTCGACAAAGGCACGACATCGCACGTCACCGTCGCCGGCAATCGCCTCGTCTTCTCGCACGACAGCCTGCGCTCGCCTGCCGAGCTGTTCACGTCGGATCTCGCCGGCGCCGGCGTGCGCGCGATCACGCACTTGAACGACGCGAAGGTCGCGCAGGTCGCGTGGGGCGACGCCGAGCAGATCACGTTCACCGGCGCGAAGGGCGACAAGGTCCACGCGTGGATCGTCATGCCGCCCGGCGTCGCCGCGGGAGCCAAGGTCCCCGTCGCGTTCCTGGTTCACGGCGGGCCGCAGGGATCCTTCGGCGATCACTTTCACTACCGATGGAACCCGCAGGCCTACGCAGGGCACGGCTACGCCGCCATCATGGTCGATTTCCACGGATCGACCGGATACGGCCAGGCGTTCACCGACGCGATCCGCGGCGACTGGGGCGGCGCGCCGTTCGAAGACTTGATGAAGGGGCTCGACGCGGCGCTCGCGCACGACAAACGCCTCGACCAGGATCACATGGCCGCGCTCGGCGCGTCGTACGGCGGCTACATGATCAACTGGATCAACGGGAAGACCGATCGCTTCAAGGCGCTCGTCTGCCACGACGGCAACCTCGACGAGACGATGGCGTACTACGAGACCGAGGAGCTGTGGTTCCCCGAGTGGGAGCACGGCGCGACGCCGTGGGACAACCCCGAGGGCTACGCGAAGCACACGCCGATGACGTTCGTGAAAAACTGGAAGACGCCGACGCTCGTCATCCACGGCGGCCGCGATTTCCGCGTCGTCGAGACGCAAGGCCTCGCGACGTTCACCGCGCTTCAGCGACGCGGCGTCCCTTCACGCTTCCTGCATTTCCCCGACGAGAACCACTGGGTGCTCAAGCCGCTCCACTCGAAGCGGTGGCACGAAGAGGTCCTATCGTGGATCGACAAGTACACGCGCGGGTGAGATCCACGGCACGAGCTCGGGGAGATCTTCGACGGGCGTCCACCCTTCGAGCCCCGAGCGCCACACGCGCATCTCGCGGCTGACCTCTCCGCGATCGAGCGCGTCCCATAGCTCCGCGTCGTCCATGGGTGCGAGCGTCCCGTCGACGTCGACGCACCACTCTTTCGGATCGTCCACGAAGACCACTTCGAGCGTCTTGTTCATGGGCCGTCTCCTTTCTCGATAGGACGACCGCTATCGAAGAATTCGGCAGTGGGCCAAGAACACGCACGCCAGAAACTTGCCGAACGGGTCGACGTGCGAGAGGTTCGGAGCATGTCGCTCGGCAGTTTCGTGAAGCGTATTTGGCATTCGCTCCGCCGCACGCACGTGCGAACGCCGACGGCGCTCACCGTCGATTGGCGCGTTCCGGGGAGTCGCACGCATCACGTATCGCCGATCTCCGACGTGTCGCCCGGAGGCGCGTTCTTGTTCACCGACGAACCGAAGAGTGTCGACACGCCGCTCGTCCTCGAGGTCTCGACGCCAACGGGCTGGGTGCAGATGCACGCGCGCGTCGCGTGGGCGTCGGCGCACGGGATGGGCGTGCGCTTCTGCGGGCCGCACGCGACGTCGTAGGCCGCGGTCGCACCGAACGCACGCGCTTGGTCCATTCAGGACGAGAGGTCGGGCTCGTAACCGGCCATCGCCGCGCGCACCTTGGCGAGGACCTCGTCACTGAAGCAGAGCATCACGTGCCCGCAGTCGAGGCAGACGCGGGCGCGGTCGATGGCCCACACCGCAATGTCGCTCCTCCACATGGACGTGCGGGGAAGCGGTGCGACCCCACGCTTGCGAAAGACGATCTGTGCTTGCGCCGAACTCACCTCGTCGGTGGTGTCTGCACGCGAAAGCTCGAATTTAGCCCTTGGCGACAGCGACGCACCGCCGCAAGAGGCGCATCGAGGGGCGGGATCAGGCTCGCGGTACATTGGTAGAGGCTACCTTCCTTTCCGCAGCGAGGACGAGCCCCTCTGAGGAGCTTCTTGCTCACTCCCCGGCGCCGCTGGGGGGGTCGCGCTTCGTGCAGAGCCGGAACGAGGCGCGCCCATGGGAAACGTGCCCGCACGAGTAGAGCAACTCGTGACCGCAGCCGCGCACCTCGAAAATGGAGTGGCGATCGTCGTCGTCCGCCCGGAGCTTCGCTTGTTGCTCATTCCACATCGCGAGGCGCGCCGGATCGGCCGCGACCTCGCCCGGAGGCACTTCCGAGTTGAGCCAATCCGACGGTCGGATGTCCTTGCGCTCGCGCACCTCCACCCTCTCTTCCGGGCAGCTGAAGTTCTTCGCGAAGGTGTCTCGGGCTTCGTCGCCGAGCGTCGCGCAGCCGATGAGAGTCGACGCGGAAAGAATGCCTCCGAGAACGAGGACCGCGTTTGTCATGCACGTAATTGTCGCACGGGCGCTCAATGAATGACGACTATCGTTGCGGTATCGTCCACGGCAACATGGCGATCAATGGTTTGCGACCGTGACCCAGAACGTTCCCTTTTGCTGAGTCGCGTCCGCGTAGGTCGTCCAGATGTTGTAGCCCCAGCGGAGATCCTGAGCGTAGGATTGACCGCCCGAGGAGCGCGATCCGTACCCCGGCTGGGGCAGCCCAATGCCGGTTGCCGACGCCAGAGCGTCCGTGTAAGTCGCGACGGTCGCCCCGTAGATGTGAAAGTCGAGATCCACGTCCTTGATGACCAAGCTGTCGTTGGTCATGTCGCAGCGGTAGTGCCAATGCCCCTGCGCGAAGAGCGTGAAGTCCGCGCCGAAGTCGACGTTGAGAAGCGTGCCGCTCGCGTGCCAGTTGTGCTGCCCCTCGAGGATGTTCATCGTGAGGTTCGTCGTCGAAGTGAGCCCGCCCGGCGCAGTCGCGCGCAGCACGATCGGTTGGCCGTAGCCGTAGTCCCATCCATGGAAGCCCGGTCCCCCGTTCATGAGAAAGCGGATATCGACTAGCTTCGCTTCGCCCGGCGCCAGCGCCACGCTCGGCGACCCGTCGAGCGTCACGCCTGGCGGAAGCGAGTCGGCGGAGATGGTCGCCGTGCGCGGGTCGTTGCCAAGGTTGAAGACTTGGACCTTTGTGGGCAGCGGCACGTTCTTGGTGGGGTAGTAGGTCGTCGCGAACGTGAGATCGTCTTCCGTCGGGCTGAGCACCACGCCCGCGACGTGGACGCCGTTGAACATGCCCGAGAGCGGCACGTTCACGGTCCATTTGTCGTCCTTCACTTCGAGCTTCCCCGTCTTGGCTCCCGCCATCATCGTGCCGAGATCGAACTTTGGCGCGAACTCGACGATGACGGCGAACTGCTGCCCTGCGCGCACGCTCAACTCGAACGGGGCCGACATTCGCCAATCCCAAGGCTTCATGACGGGGCCGAGGCTCGTCATTTCGATCGAGCCGTCGTAAGAGACGATCTTGCTGATGCGAAATGGCGCTCCCGTCGGAATCGTCGCGGTGATGTGACCGTCCGTGTTCGCCGTAAACCAAACGCTCGCGCGCTTGATGTCCTTGTCGTACGCGTCGCCGAGCTTGAGCGCCGTTGGCGCGTAGTCTGGCGCGCCGAGGAGCGTTCGCGTGAGCACGCCCCATTCCGAGGGGGGCGCTGCGATCGCTTGTTGCTTCGTCTGCCCCTTGCGCGCGACCCCGCGGGTCGTGCCCGTCGTGCCCGTCGTGGCCGCGTGCTGCGGGGGCATCTTCAAGAGCTTGTCCGTCGTGGCGGTGCTCCCGAGCCCCGCGAGCGAGCTGCGCGGGGACTTTCCCGCGGCCACCTCGTTGAGAACACGCACCACGGCTTGCGGCTGGTGCAGCTTCAGATAGCTCCACGTCACCGTTCTCCCGGTGACCTGGACCGGAATCCTGGTGCTGCCGGGTCGTCGTGGCGGCGTTGGGGCGCTCGACGCAGGGGGCGTTTGCGGGACGAATCCCGGGCGCGGTGGCTCAGCGCCGCTCGTCGCGGCCGCCGCTATGATGAACGAAAGTACGGCGAGGGGAGCCAGTCGCATGGGACCTCGTTAGGGGTTTTGCGGCTCGAACTTACAACCGAACCAGAGCCACGGGGAGGCGCGCGAGATCCGGATCATCGCCGGCGTCGCTGGCGTCGCCGCGTCGGGCACGATCACCGCGAATGCGAGATGGCCTGGCGTCGCTCGGACTTGATGCGCGCTGTACGGAACGCCCACGAAGCCGATCCCGACGTCGAACGGCGGGTACGGTTCGGCCACGACCACCGTGGCGTTGCCCGTGCTCACACGAGGAGGGGCGAGCTCGTTGATCGAGCAGTCGACGAACCACTTTCCGCCCGCGGCGATCGAGTAGCCCATGGGACCACTGCCAGCGATCACGTAGCGCGGGTGCACGAGCTGCGCGCCGTCGATGTAAGCGCCGTGCTCGAGGGACTCCGTCGAGAAGAAGTTCGCCAGATTCACTTCGAAGGGGACGCGGAGCGGATTCGGTGGCGCCGCTTGATGTCGACCTTGGCGCGAGCCCGCGCCGACGATCGTCGTGAGCGCCGCCAAACGCGCCGCCGGCGTCAGCGGCGGCGGCGGCGACACCGTGACCGGTGGCGGCGGCCGAGGCGGGGGTTGTGCGGGGGCGGCCGGCGGTTCGGCGATCGCAGTGCCGCCGCCGAGCGCACAGCACGCACACGCCACGGATACCGCGACGATGACGCGGCTCGTTCGAGCCCCAGCGATGCCAATGGTCTTCATCGATCCTCCGGGTTAGGCGACAGACGACGGCGACGCGCAGGATATTCTAGCGTCCTTGACGCGCGCCGTGGTGAATGGAAAAGGCTGGGCGCACGTCGAACGTCGGCGTCGCGTTCGCGGAGAGTGTGGGCACACTACGGTCACGCGGGCGACGTGTCGTCTTCGTTGCACGAGTTGGGAAAAGGGAGAAGCTAGAATGAGGAACGTCAAGACGCGGTTCGCGGCATCTGTCCTTCTCTCGACCGGCTTGTGCATCGCGACATGGAGCGCGGCGGAGCCACCGCGTGTCGTTCCGCCGGCGCCGGTACCGGCGGCGGCGCGCGCTATGCGGCCGCTCGCCCATGCCGAAGCGACGGGGATGATGCTCGGTGCGCTCACGCGCTTCGCAAATGGAACGGGCACCGACGGCATCGATCGATCGCTCGCGCACCACTTGGCTCGCATCCCGGGCGCGCGCGCGACCGCGCAGCGGATCGTGTCGCGCGTTCAGCACACGCCGATAGCGGACCGTCGCGCGATGTTGCCGGGCGTCGCGGACGTGTCGGGCGGCGCGCCGCTCGATGCGCAGAAATACCGCGCAGGACTCCCGTCGACCGCGTCGCTCGCCGCGCTCACGTTCAATGACCGCATCCAAGACCAATACACGAGTGGTGAGCAGACGCAGGAGATCGACTACGCGGGGCTCTCGTGCACCACGCCACCGCAGACCGTGAGCGGGGTTGCCGTCTACACCGCCGCGATCACGTACGACGCGCCTGGCACGTACGTCGTGAAGTCGAGCATGGTCCCAGCGTCGGGATCGATCTCCGGGCTTGCCGCGGGCAAGGTGACGACCTCCGGTGCGGGACCCGCGCTCGTAGCACCGCAAGGATTCCTGGGCAGCGCGGCCAACTGGCACAATAACAAGTTCATTTTCCTCTCCGCGCTTTTGCCCGATGACGGCGCCCTCGCTTCGCACAAGAACGACGTCGACGTCCTCATCGCCACCGCCGAGACGTTCGCGGCAATGGCTACGGGCGATGACCGCATCCAGCCGCTCGTGTCGAGCCTTGCGGCGAGCCTCAACCTCCTCGTCCTCGCGAACCCGGACAAGTGGTCCGCGCATTCGGTCGCGACGACGATTTTGGACAGCGGCCTCGCCAACGCCCCGACGCAAACGACCGGGGGCACTCCTTGGAAGTTCCAGCTCCCGGGCGAGACTGCTGGATCGAATGTGCAGCTTCTCTTCAATGCGCAGTCGACGCCTACATCAGCGAACGTCGACGTCGGCATCGACATTCAAGACATACGTCTCGTGCTCACTGGGCGTGGACGTGGAATCCTCTCGCCGCTCCACCTCGAAGCCTCCGTCGGGATCAAAATCAAAAACGAGATCGCGGGCGTGACGGTCGGGCATTCGCTCGGGCAAACGACGGACGCGCACGTCGCGTGGGCGATCAACCGCCGACTTCTACCTGGCCAGCTTCCGACGGTGACGATCTCGCTCGAGTCACGAGAGAAGGGACCGTCTTTCCAGGATCACAGCAAGCCGTCGGGTTGGGGATACAATGGCTATAACGGTTTCTGCGCCGATGACCCGTCGAAGAGTCCTGGCACGTACAACTGCAAGTACGAGGGCCCTTGCCCGGCAATCGTGACGCCCATCGACCTAAGTCCCGTGAACGGCCACACGTGGCTCACGTTCACGTACGACCCCGCAACCGGCGCGATTGCCGGCGACATCACGGGCAAGCGCGGCGCGGGACCGATCGTCGTGACGGGTGACGGCGAGGGGAAGCACTTCGCCGGCTCGATCACATTCGCGATTCACTAGGCGGGAGCGCCACGCTCTCGAAGACGCATGATTCTTCGCCGTCACTGCTCCACGCAATGCGCGCACCCGCGCGCCGATCAGCGGAGCGTCAGCACCTGAACGCGACCCTCGCTCGACACCGCATGGAGGCGGCCGTTCCGGCCCATGGCGACGCCGCGCACGGTCGCCGTCCCGATCGTCCCGAGCGATTGTCCGGTGCCGTCGAAGACGCTGATGCCTCGGCCGGTTCCGACCAAGATGCGCCCCTTGCCGTCGACCGCGATGCCTTCGGCGATGGTGTGGTGCTGGAAGCGCTCCTTCACTTTGCCGTGGCTGTCGACGATGTCGATGTAGCGCGACCTTTCCTCGGCGACGTAGAGAGCTCCGGCGCTGTCGACCGCGAGGTACGCGCCCATGCTGCCGCGGATGATGTCCTTCCAGATGGCGAGCAGGTTTCCGTTCTTGTCGAGCTTGCGGATGTCGTCCGATCGCGGCACCGACCCGTTGATACTGACGAACGTACCCGCGCCGTAATTCGCAGCGTAAATCGTGTTCGACTGATCGACGGCGAGCCCGCCGTACGAGAGCTTTGGCTGGTGGTTCGGCAATGTCCGGACGACCTTGCCGTCCGGTAGCGCGAGCTCGATCAGATCCCCGCCGCGTGACACCCACAGGTGCCCGTCGTATGTCGCCGCGACGCCGTGGATCATGTCTTCGCCGAGGAGAAATGCGGCGACGAACTTCCCCGAAGAATCGAACTTCTGGACGCGGCCCGATCGGTAGTCCGCAACATAGATGTTTCCGGCCAGATCGACGGCAATCGCGCGCGGGTCGTCGAGCTGCCCGGGGCCCGATCCCTTCTCGCCGAACTCGAGAGTCACGTCAGCCAGGGCGGCCGGATCGGGGGCTGCACTGCTCGCCGCGGGCGGAGCTGTCTGGCTGGCCGGCGGAGCTCGCGCGATCGGCGCGGACTGCGTCTGCGACGGCCCGGAAGGCGTCGCCGGGCCTTGCGGGTCGTTGCGACGCGAGAGCACCACCGCCGCGAGAACACCGAGGAGCACCGCAGGGACGCCAATCGCCGCGTAGAGCAGCGCGCGTCCGCGCGACGGCTGCTGGTCGACAACGGCTGCTCTTTCTCGGGTCGCCGTCTCGACCGCGGTCCCGCAGTAGCGACACTCTGCCGTCACTTGCTCGCGCTCGCGCGGAAGTGATGCGCCGCACGTCGGGCAATTGATGACGCTCGCGCTCATCGATCCACTCGGGCTCCCATGACAGACATATCAGGTAGTCCGGAGCTCGAGAACAAGGACAGTGCCCGCGCTTTTCATGAGCGGATCCAACGCTCCATCCCGTCTGTATCTTTGCGGACGCTTCCGCGCCTTGTCGGCGATGCGGCGTCGTGGGCGATATCGCTATGCAGATCGGCTCGCGCGGCGCGGGGCTCGCGTCGATGTCGAGCGCGCCGACACTCCGACGGCCTTCTCGCCTGTAGAAGAAAACAGGGTCGACCCGCGTCTATCGGAAGGCCCAGCCGTCACGCGCTACACTCGCTCCTCGGAGGACCGATGAAATCCCATCTCGCCATCGCCGTAGCAACGGCGGCCGCCGTCGCCATATCGAGCTCACTGATGCACAACTCCGCGCAGGCGCAGTCCCCGGGGGGCGATCCCTACTTGGGATTCGTCTTCACGATTGCGACGGATTTCTGCCCTCAAGGCACGGCTCCAACGCAAGGCCAGCTCTTGCCCATCAAACAGAACCAGGCCCTCTACTCTCTTCTCGGTACGAGGTATGGCGGCGACGGGAAGACCACGTTCGCGCTGCCGCGAATGCAGGGCGCCCGCACCGACACGGGGGCGCCCCTAAGCTCGTGCATCGCCATGCTCGGGGTGTTCCCCACGCCGCCGACGCCGCCGACGTCCTCGCCGACCTCACCACCGCCTTCACCGCCGCCGCCGAACTCTCCGCGTCCCTCGCGGGGGACGCTGGTGCCGCTCGTGCCGTTCGTCGACGCGGGCCATTGATCGCCATAGTGCGGACGTCATCGAGGTTTCGTCCCTCGCGAGAGGCGACGTCAGTCCGGGCTACGGATTCGCGTCAGCGCTGCTGCGCGCTCTTGTGCAAGCGGAGCGTGTTTCGGAGCGCCATCGTCACGGTCATCGGCCCGACGCGTGGGCAGAAGACGCCTGCCTTCGTGAGCACGTCCTCGTCGAAGTTCTTCATCGTCGAGAAGTTGAGGCACACGGCGCCGTCGCGGATCTCTCCGGCGCGCACGAGCGGGAACGCCCGGCTCGGGACGCCGGTGATCACGATGTCCGCGCGCGCCAGCGCCGCGGTGCGATCGATCTTCGTCTCCTCGACCGTGTGCGCGTGCTCCTCGCGCGCGGGCAAGAACAGCTGCGCACCGTCGACGTCGAACGACACGACCTCCGCGCCGTCGTTCGCCAACATGCTCGCGAGGGGCCGCCCGACCACCTCGCTACGGTTGAACACGCACGCGCGCTTTCCGGCGAGCGGTCGCAGGTCGCCGGGGGCCGTCGCGCCAGCCGCGTCGAGCAGCTTGAGGATCGCGAGCGGCGTGCACGGAAGGATCGCCTTCTTGGTCTTGGCTTCGTCGAGGAAGCGCCGGTTCGTGTAGAGGCAGCGCGCCCAGAACGAGTGCAGCCCCTCGACGTCCTTCGCCGCGTCGACGAGGTCGCGCAGGTAAGCGTCCTGCTGCGTCCCGAACACCGGGTAGTAGACGAGGATGCCGTGGACGCGCGGATCCACGTTCGCCGCGAGCACGTCGTGCTCGACGTCGAGGCGCCGCACCTGCCGGAGCTCGAAACGCACGCCGACGTCTTCGCATCCCTTGCGCGTGTAATCCGCGTACGTCGCGGAGGGGCCGTGCTCGGCGCAGAGGAAGCCGACGAGCGTCAGCGGCTCTGCGAGCGCGGCGACTTGCTGACGAACCTCGGCGCGGAACGAGGCGGCGATTTCGGCGGGGTCGAGGATGCGGGTCATCGATCGGCGATCTGGCTGCGGTCTCGAGGCTCGAGGCTATAGCACTCGTGCAGATCGACTGCGACCGGTCAGCGCGCCGCGCGAATCGCTTCGTGAACGTCGATCGCGAGCGCGCAAGCGTCGAGCCCCGCGGAGTATTCGGGGCGCAGCGCGACCGAGATCCATTTCGGATCGACGATCTTTCGCAGACGGAGGAGGACCCTCGACGACGTCATGTCGACGAGCCCGACGCGCACGCCGTGACGACGCTCGCCATCGAGCTCCGTCGGTCCGTCGCCGAGCTCGTCCATCGCGAAGAGGAGGAGGCCGGCCTTCGCCGCTTGCTTCGCTCGTTCGACGGGCGCTCGATCGAGCTGACGTCGAAGCTTCTCGAGATCGCCCATCTCTTGCGCGGCTTGCACGCGAGCCGACCACGCCGGCTGGAGCAGCGGCAACCCGGAGATCGCGTCGTACAGCCTGCGGACGTTCTCGCTCGCGGTCTCGACGGGCGCGCCGCCGCCATACGCCGTGCGCACCTTTGCGAGCAAGAGCTTCTCCGTGCGCGACGACGGT
>JAYVXB010000295.1:0-6103 GCA_043785585.1 Deltaproteobacteria bacterium
CACGATGCCGCAGGACTACCACGTGAAGGCAGTACCGACGGCGAAGGTCGAAGCGAACGTCCAAGAGCAGGACGATAGCTTCATTTCGATCAACCTCATGGCGGGTGTTCCTGACGCAGAGCTGCCGGCGGCATCAACGATCAACGATCCGAAGCTGCCCTTCCACTTCCAAACCGTTCCTTATGCAAAAGGAGGCGGACTGCGCACGTGGTCGGACTCGGTGAAGACGATTCCGGAAAGCCTTCTCATTCCCCAGATGTGGCCGCTCGTCGTGTTTGCGAAGCTGCAGGACGCGCCCGACTGCACGGCGCTGTTCTGCCCTCGCTCGACCGATCCACAAGCCCTTCTTCCGCAGGGTAGCAAGACGGATCCGGTGGTCATCATCCAAGGCATCACTGTCTGGAGAGATCGGTTGTGGGAGACGTCGCCCAAGTTCGCCGATCCTCCGTTGCCAGCGCTTGGCCCCAGCGATCCGGAAGCGCGAGCGAATCACGTGCGTGTCCTCGTTCGGCCGTCGGTCATCTGCTTCCACAGCGGCGACGCGATCTCCGAAGGTGGCATCCTGGTGACGCCGTACCTGCGTGGCATCGACCCCGGTAGCAGCCCTCTGCGGCAGATCAACATCGGCGACTTGGACGCCGTCATCGCGTCGAACCCGCAAATCCTGAAGCAGGGAGTGCCGCCGCGCTTCGCCTGCCTCCCGCCGGGCCGGTACGGGATCAACGCCGTCTACCCGACAGGACAGGCCTGGACCGTTCCGAACGAGGCCGGGAGCTGCGCGAAGCTCGAGGGAAAAACGCAAGGCGACTTCACGCCGAACTACACCCTTGCGTGCAGCGACAAGCCACGGTCGGTGCTGTATTCGCAAGGCACTCGCGCTGTTCTCGAGATCACCGCGAATCCGGGGGGCTGCAATGGCACCGACCCTTCTGGCGTAGTGCCCGTACCCATGCCCGTTCCCGATGAGTGCTTGCCGTGCGCTCAGCGGACGCAGCTCGGGAAGGAATTCAATCCGGACGGGAAGCCGAAGTTCCCCGAGTGCCACTAGACCTCGCCTGGTCCGTGTCGCGTTAGCCGCACGAAGTCGCGTTAGCCGCACGAATCAGCGCGAGGGTAGTAAAGTCGACCCGAATGGGTCTGCTCGTCACGATGCTCGATGACACGACTCCGCCCGCGGCCGACGCGGCGCCGGAGTCCGTCGTCGTCATCGGCAACTTCGACGGCGTGCATCGCGGCCATCAGGCGGTGCTCGCCGAGGCCGTGCTCCAGGCCGGCCCCGCCGAGCTCTCCGTCGTCGTGCTCACGTTCGATCCGCACCCGAGCGCGGTGGTGGGCGGTGGCGCGCCGCCGATGCTCACGACGCTCGCGCGGCGGGCCGAGCTCCTCGGCAATCTCGACGTCGCGCGCGTCTACGTGCGGCGGTTCGACGCGGCGTTCGCGACGTGGTCTGCCGATAGGTTCGTGCGCGATCTCGTCGCGGCAACGTTGCGCGCTCGCATCGTCTTGGTCGGCGACAACTTCCGCTTCGGCGCGCGACGCAGCGGCGACATGACGCTGCTCCGCGCGCTCGGGGCCGAGCTCGGGTTCGTGGCTCACGTGCACAAGGTGGTGTTCGACGAGGCGGGGGCGTTCTCGAGCTCGCGCGTGCGGCTGTGTGTCGCCGCGGGGGATCTCGACGGCGCGGCCCTCGTGCTCGGGCGACCGCACGCGATCACCGGCACGGTCGTCCACGGCGCCAAACGCGGACGCACGATCGGCGTCCCGACGGCGAACCTCGACGAGATCCCCGAGCTCCTCCCGCCGAACGGCGTCTACGCCGTCCGAACGGATCTGCTGCAGGCCGACGGAAGCATGGTCGGGCCGCTCGGTCCGGGCGTGATGAACATCGGCGTGCGTCCGACCGTCGGGGGCGATCCGTCGCGGAGCGTCGAGGTGTTCCTCCTCGATTGGAGCGGCGACATCTACGGCGCGACGCTCCGCGTTCACCTCGTCGCGCGGCTCCGCGACGAGCAGCGCTTCGACGGCCTCGATGCGCTGAAGGCGCAGATCGCGCGTGACGTCGACGAAGCGCGTCGCCTCCTCGGCGACTGAATGAGATAGAGTCGCGGACGATGAATCGTGCCGAGCTGGAGGGACTCGATCGCGATGCGCTCATCGCACGCGCGGAGGCCGAGGGGGTCACGCGCGCGCGCATTCTCACGCGACCCGAGTTGGTCGACGAGCTGCTCGTGCGCCGCGCGGCCGCGGGCGATCGCGCGGCGAAGCAGGCGCGTGGTTTCTTCGGACGTGCGCGCGATCTGCTCGCGCGCGTCATCGAGCTCGGGCTGAACCTCCCGGACGCGGCTGACCGCCTCCGCGGCTCGACGCCGCCGATGCCTGCGCGCGCGGCGGCCGCCGCTCTCCCGACGGTGACGCTGGCGGAGATCTACGCGGCGCAGGGTCATCGCGAGCGCGCGATCGAGACGCTGACGCACGTGATCGAGCGAGAGCCCGAGCACGCCGCGGCGCGCGCGCTCCTCTCGCAGCTTCAAGATGGAAACGCTCCGGTCGCGCCGCCGAAGATGCCGCGTGAAGAAGAGGAAGAGCTGCCGCCCGTCATCGAGGAGGACGAAGAGTCTTCGGCGCCGACGCAGATCCCTCCGGCGAACGTGAACGCGGTGTCCGCCGATGCGTGCGTGGCGATCCCGTCCGTCGATGGCGATCTCATCGTGCGATGGCAAGCGCGTGACACGACGCTGTCGCGCCTCGCGCGCGCGTTCCCGGGCGGACGAGGCGTGCTCCGCGTGGTCGTGGTGAATCCGACGTGGGACGGGCCGCAGTCGGAGACGCGCGACCTCGAGGTCGAGCCGCGGCGTGGGGAGCGCGTGCTGCGCGGGTTGCCGGTGGGGGCGATCGTGCGGGCGGCGGTGGGGTGGCGAACGGACGACGGGTTCGCGCCGATCGCGCACGTGTAGGCCTCGACGGCGCCCCTCGCTACACCACGTCGAACGGATACCCCCCGTCCGTATACGTCTTATCCGCGACCGCTTTCCTCAGCTCGTCATCGTTCTTGTCGAACGCCGCCACAGCCGCCGCGAGCCGCTTCTCCGCCGCCGTCACGAAGATGCTCGTCAGATCGATCTCCCGCCGCGCCCCTTCTTCCCCCCGCCGCTCGATCGCCCGCGTCGTCCGCGAGAGGCAGCACGCGATCCCATAGAGCTGAATCGCGATGTCCGCCGTGCGCTTCTGCGTGAACTGCATCTCCGCGATGTTCTTCCCGTGCTTGCGCAAGACCTTGTCGCACCCTTGCGCGAGCTCCGACGTGTACTCCTCGAAGATCACCGCCTCGCGACTCAAGATCGGGTGGTGCCGCGTCATCCGCTCGCGCCCCAGCGCGCTCCTCGCTTTGCGAACCGCGAAGTCGGTGAGAAGCCCGAACCCCTTGATCGGCTCGCGCATCGCGCGCGCGACCTCGACGAGCTCCTTGCCCGGCCCCTGCATCCCCGAGAGCGCGATGAACGCGCGGAGGATCTCGTTGGTCCCCTCGAAGATGAGGTTGATCCGCGCGTCGCGAAGCATCCGCTCGTACGGGTAGTCCTGCATGTAGCCGATGCCCGCGGCGATCTGCAGTGTCTCGTTGACGATGTGCCACAGCGTCTCCGACCCGAACACTTTGCAGATCGCGCTCTCGATCGAGTAGTCGCCGACCTTCGCGTCGACGAAGCCCGTCGTCATGTACGTCATGCTCTCGAGCGCGAACGTCTCGGCCATCATCTCGGCGATCTTGTCCTTGATGAGACCGAACTCGCCGATCGTTCGCCCGAACGCGCGGCGCTCGTGGACGCGATCGACCGCGAGCTTGATGAGCTTCTTCGCCATGCCGACGCACCCGCTCGCGAGGCCGAGGCGTCCGCTGTTCAAGACCTCCATCGCCACCTTGAATCCGCGACCGTCCTCGCCGAGCAAATTCGCGTTCGGCACGTGGACGTCGTCGAAGAAGATCTCGGTCGTCGAGCTCCCGCGGATGCCGAGCTTGTGCTCGTTCGGCCCGTTCTTCACGCCCCACTCGCGTTCGACGATGAAGGCGCTGATGCGCGGCTTGACCCCTTCGTCGGCGCGGGACGTTCGCGCGAAGACCGTGAAGACGTCCGCGAAGCCGCCGTTGGTGATCCAGATCTTCGAGCCGTTCAGCGTGTAGCCGGTGCCATCCTTCATCGTCTCGGCGCGCGTCTGGATCGCGGCCGCGTCGCTCCCCGCGCCGGGCTCGGTCAACGCGAACGCCGCGACCCACTCCCCGGACGCGAGCTTCGGCAAGTAGCGCTTCTTCTGGTCGTCGGTCCCGAAGAGGAGGATCCCCTTCATCCCGATCGACTGGTGCGCGCCGAGCGTCACGGCGATCGACGAATCGAGCCCGCCGACCTCCTGCATGACGCGGGCGTACCCGGTGTTCGAGAGGCCGACGCCGCCGTATTCCGTCGGGACGAGCATCCCGAAGAGGCCGAGCTCCTTCAGCCCGGCGAGCACGGAGGCAGGGAGCTCGTGGTCGCGATCGATCTTGGCGGCGTCGACGTTCGCGGCGAAGTACTTCCGCACGCTCTCGAGGAAGATGTGGAGGTTGTCGACCTCTGCCGCGGCCGCCGTCGGGTAGGGAAAGATCATCCCCTCGGCGATGACGCCGTGGAAAAGGGACTTCATGAAGGCCATCGAACCCGCCGTCCCACCTGCCCGATCGTTCATCGCGCTCCCCTATTAGATGTTGCCCCGCCCGACTCCTATTGCTACCCCAAGACAGGGCACGGCATCTTCCGCTTCGCGCGCGCTCGTGCGAAGTCGGAAGTCACCCCCGCCGTGTTGGGTGAGTCGTGGGACCGCAGCGCAATCGTCGGCAGACGCTCCGAGACGTTCTCGAAGACGCGAGAGCGCGTCGTGGCGTCGCGTTGATGGGCATCTGCAACGTCACGCCCGACTCGTTCAGCGACGGCGGCCTGCATTTCTCGCTGGATCAGGCGTGCGCACATGTCGACCAGCTCCTCGCAGAGGGCGCGGACGTGATCGACATCGGCGGCGAGTCGACGCGTCCAGGGGCACAGGCGGTCCCGGCGAAGGAGCAGCTCGCGCGCGTGCTCGAGGTCGTGCGCCATGCGGCGGGACGCGGTGCGTGCGTGTCGATCGATACGACGTCGGCTGCGGTCGCCGCGGCGTGCCTCGACGCGGGGGCGTCGGTCGTGAACGACGTGTCGTGCCTCCGCGACGCGGGCGACGGAGGCGGCCTCGCGAAGGTGGTCGCAGCGCATGGGGCGGCGTACGTCCTGATGCACGCGCGCGCGACGCAGTCCGAGATGAAGGGCTTCAGCGCGTGGCCGGACGATGCGTACGGCGACGTCGTGGAGGACGTGCTCGACGAGTGGAGCGCGGCGGCGGCGCGCGCGCAGGCTCTCGGCGTCCCGCGCGACGCGCTCGTCATGGACCCGGGACTCGGCTTCGCGAAGAACGCGCGCCACTCGACCGAGCTCTTGCGCCGCACCGCCGAGATCGTCGGCGCCCTCGATGTACCGGTTCTCGTCGGTGCGAGCCGCAAATCGTTCCTCGCCCTCGGCCAACGTGCAAGTAGCACGTTGGCATTCCCTCCCTCCGAGTCGGTTGCTGACAAAGACGCCGGTCCTCAGGACCGCGTGGGCGCGTCGATCGCCGCCGCGCTCCTCGCCGCGCGCGCCGGCGCCGCGATCCTCCGCGTCCACGACGTCCGCGCCACCCGCCAGGCGATCGATCTCGATCGCCTCGTCGCTCCTCCCCGAAAGGAGGCGTGAGTGCTCGAGGGGATCCTCCACCTCTTCGCGCGGCGCCCGCTGCTCGAGGTCCTGATCGATCTCGTCGATCTCCTCGTCGTCACGTACGTCGTCTACCGCGCGCTCCTCGTCTTGCGCGGCACGCGCGCGATGCAAATGGGGACAGGCCTCGGCGTCATCTTCCTCATCTATGTCGTGTCCAAGTGGGCCGGCTTCGTCACGTTGTTCAACCTGCTCTCGACGCTGCTCTCGTCGATCATCCTCATCGTCGTCGTCGTCTTCCAGAACGACATCCGCCGCGGGCTCATGCGCGTCGGCGCGCGCGCGTTCTTCGCGGG
>JAYVXB010000296.1:0-6099 GCA_043785585.1 Deltaproteobacteria bacterium
GGCGGATCGCGAGCGCGAGCTCGACGAGCTCGTCGACGATCTGTGCACGGAGCTCGGCGCGATGCGGGTGACCGAATGACCGCGCGCTTCGACGCCGACGTCGCGATCGTCGGCGGAGGTCCCGCGGGGACGAGCCTCGCGCTCCATATGGTGCGCGCAGAAGGGGTCCGCGCCGATCGGATCGCGATTTTCGAGAAGGCGGTGCACCCGCGCGAGAAGCCGTGCGCGGGCGCCGTGAGCGCGTGCGGGATCGAAGCGCTCGAGGCGATCGGCGCTCCGCTCGACGTGGCTCACGTCACGATGCGCGGGCTCCGGATTCTCGCGGAGGGCCGCGTAGGAGCGCACGTCGGCCATCTCGGCGTCGTCGTGCGGCGCTGCGACTTCGACGCGAGCTTGTGGCGACGAGCGTCCGCGGATGGAGTGGTGGCGCGCGATGCCGAGGGGCTCGTTGGGCTCGATCGCGTCGCCGGCGGTTGGCGCGTGACGACGAGCGCGCGCACGATCACGGCGCGCTTGATCGCCGCATGCGACGGCGCGGGGAGCACGGTGCGCAAGCTCCTCGGGATGCGCGAAGCCGCGCGCAAAGGGCACCTCTACGTCCTCGAGACCGATCCGCACGCGTGCGACGTCGGACCGCGCGACGGCCTCTGCGATTTCGATCTCGCGCCGTCCGAGCGCGGCCTCGAGGGCTACTACTGGGATTTCCCGACCGTGATGGCCGGCGCGCGCGCCGTGAGCCGCGGCATCTACCACGCGAACCTCACGCCACGCCGCGACGTCAAAGCGCAGCTCGCGCGCGCGCTCGGCGAGCGTGGGCTCGACGTCGCGAAGCTGAAGCTCAAGCCGTTCAGCACGCGACCGTTCGTGCGCGGCACGCAGCTCGCGTTCGACGGCGGCGTGCTCGTTGGCGAAGCCGCGGGGATCGACGCGACGACGGGCGAGGGGATAGCACAGGCGATCTTGCTCGGCGCGATCGCCGCGCGGCACGTCGCGCGCGCGCTACGTCTCGGGGCGCAGCGCGTCGACGGCTACGAGAGCGATGTCCTGCGCTCGCGCGTCGGCCGCCACATGCTGCAGAGCGCGTGGCTCGCGCGGCACGTCTACGGCAAGCGCGGCGCGGGGTGGCGAAGATTCCTCGTCGACTCGAGCCTCGCGCGCGCAGCGGGCGCGCTCTGGTACGACGGACGCGCGCTGACGTGGGGGACGAAGATGCGGCTGGCCGCGGGGCTGCTGAGCGCGACTCGGGCGATGTGACTCAGAACCGTCCCACCACCGACGCGCCGTACGTCCCCGGTCCGATCATCGGCGTTGCACCCATCTCCATCGACGGCTGCTTCGTCGGCGCGGGCTTCGGCGCGTTGTCCGCCGGCGGCGGGCCCACGGGGATCGCCGCTCCGGGACGATCGAAGAAATAGAGCACCGCGCCCGTCGCGATGAGCGCCGCGCCGGCACCGAACGAGATCGTCGCCGCCGTCTTCCAACGATCGCGCGCGTCGACCGCGCTCGCGTACGTGTCGATCTGTCCGGGATCGATGTTCCCGGTGGCCTTCGCGTCGAGCACCTTTTGCGCGCGCGACTGCTGCGTGAACGACAACACCGTGAACACACCGCCCAACACCACGACCGCCGCGCCGGTCCCGAGGAACGCGTACGACGTCACGCGTTGGGTCGTCCGATCGAAGTGCACGACGATCTTCGTGGCCACGCCGTGCTCGAGCGTCGCCGTCTGCGAGAACGATCGGTAGCCGCTCTTCGTCACCGTGATCAGGTGCGAGCCCGATGGGAGCTCGAGTGGACGCGCGAGCGGCGTCACCGCGGCGAGGCGCCCGTCGACGGAGATCTCCGCGCCGTCGTCGACTTGGAACGAGACGAGCGCGGGCTTCTCCTTGAGCGTGAAATCGACCGGCACCAGGTTGTTGGCGACCGCGAGGATGTCGTGCTCCTCGTCGAAGAATCCATCCGCGGTGATCTTCACGCGGTGCTTGCCGGGCGTCACGTCCGCCATCAGCGGCGCCTCCGCGGGCGTCGCGCCGTCGAGCGAGACCATCGCCTTTTGCGTCTGCGACGACACCATGAGCCGCGTCGGGAGAGCCTCGGGCTTCGGCGGCGCGACCGGTACGGGCGCGGGCCCGCCCTTGTCCATCGCCTTGAGCTCCGGCTCGAGCGCCTCGAGCGCGGTCACCGCCTCGTCGCGCCGCGCCCCCTCTTTCACCGCGTCGATGTAGTCGCGGTAGTATTTCACCGCGAGGCGTAGATCGTCCGGCTGCTTGTTCGTCGTCCACTGCTTGCGGTGCGCCTGCGCGATCGCGAAGAGGATCGGCGGGCGCGGCGCGATCTTGTTCGCCGCCTCGAACGCTTGGATCGCGACGGCGTACTGACCTCGCTCGTACGCTTGCGCGCCGGCGTTGAAGAGCATCTTCGCCTGCGCGATCGCCGTGGCGTCTTGCGCGAGCGCGCTCCCTTCGAGCGACGCGGACCCGACGGCGAACGCGCCGGCGAATGCGAGCGCGAACGCTGTCGCCTGTTTCATCGGGAGCCTCATGGGAGCACCGCCTGTGCGCGAAGGATGACGATGTTGTTCGAGTCCGCGATCGCGAGATCGTCGACGCCGTCGCCGTCAACGTCGGCCGCGACGATGCCGGTCGCGTTTCGAGGTTTGTCGATTGTCTCGCGCCGGAACGTGTTGGCGTCTCTCGGCGTCTTCGGATCGAGGTGCGCGAGGACGACCGATCGCGGCGTGACGTACGCGAGCGCGGGCGGTTCGTCGGCGCCGACGCCGATGAACGCGAAGCCGGTCGGCGTCTCGCCCTTGGCGTTCATCGTCGTCGAATTCGCGGCGCTGAACCCGCCGCGCCCATCGTTCCAGTACGTGACGAGGACGAACGCATCGGGCGGCCCGGTCAGGACGACGATGTCGAGCTTCAGGTCGCCGTCCACGTCGACGACGGCGATCTGCCCGTCGGTCGCGGCCGCGATGCCGAGCGGGATCGGATCGAGCACGTCGAACGCTTTGGCGTCGCCGCGCGGTCTGGCGATGATGAGCTGGCTGTTGGTGCCGTCGCCGAGCGCGCTGAGCGGCGTCACCATCACGACCTCGGGCGTGCCGTCGCCGTCGAGATCGCCCTGCGCCAACAGGAGCGAGATGCCCTGCTGCGCGTCGGTTTGGACGACCGGGAGCGCGTCGTCGCGGAGCTGCGGACCGTCGACGGCCGAGAGCGAAGGGGTCGTCGTCGCGCCCGGCGCAGCGGTCGCCTTCGCGAGCCAGAGGCGAAAGGTGAGGCTCGGCGCGCCGCCCGACAAGTCCGCACCGACGGCGACGACGTCCACGTTGCCGGTCTTCGAGAAGGGCCCGGGCACGACGGCATACGGGACGTCGGTCACGACCTTGGGGTGTGAGAGGCCAAAGAGCGCAAGGGGGTTGCGATCGCCGGTTCCCGCGAGGATCGAGACCGATGTCGTCGCGTCCTTCGGGTCGACGGGGCGACCGACGACGATGATGTTCGAGAGGGGCGCGCCGGGATCGTAGGTGATCGTCTGGACGATTCTGGGGAAGTCCCCGACGACGACTGGTGTGTTCGGCGGACCGCCGAGGCGTCCGTACGCGATCGCGAGTTGATCGCCGGTGGTCGCTCCCTGCGCGAAGACGAGGTCCGGAAGGTAGTCGCCGTCGACGTCGCCGACGGAGAAGCTCGTCGCCGGTCCGTTCGTCGTGAGCGAGAACCTCGAGAACGCTTCGGTCCCGTTGCCGTTGAAGAAGTCGAGATCGAGCGTCGCGTTCGACCCCGCGATCACGTCGGGGTAACCGTTCGCGTTGAAGTCGGCGATGACGGCGTCCGTCCAGACGCCGCGGAGCTTTTCTCCCGCGACGAAGTACAAGAGCGGCGAGCCGCTTCCGCTGTCCGCGCCCGCGTCGCCGCTAGGGCTGCGAATGCTCGTGAGGACTTGGTTCGGCGTCACGAAGTCGGGGCGTCCGTCGTTGTTCGTGTCGCCGACGGCGAGCGGCAGGCCGGGCTCGAAGTCCTCCATCGTCTGCGTGTTGAGGCGGAAGATCGCCGCCTTGTTGTCGACCGCGCCGTTCGGAACCGACGAGAATCCGTGCCCGCCGGTTCCGTACGCGACGAACGTCTTGAGCACGCCGCTGACGCGCGCGCCGACGAGGAGATCGAGGGAGCCGTCTCCGTTGACGTCGGCGACGAGGACGCCGCGGTCGACGGTCAGACCGCTCGGGAGCAGCACGTGGATGAGATCCGCGGCGCCACGTTCGTTCAGAGTGTTTTGGGTGCAGAGCGGATAGACGAGCACCTCGGCCGCTTTGGGAAGCGCAAGCACAGCCTCGCCGCACGAGTCGGAGAAGAACGAGCCGGTCGCGATGTTCGATTCGCCCGGGTCCGCGCTCATCGGAATCGGCGTGAGCGTCTTTGGATCCCCCGCAGGATCGGCGGCCACGAGCGCGGCTCCCAGCGCACCCTTGACGTACAGGATGAACGCCGTCGACTTGTTCACGCTGAACGCGCCGACGACGCGCGCGGTCCCCATGAAAGGAGCGAACGTCGGGAACGCGACGGAGGACAACGTTCTGTCCGTCTGACCGAGCATCATGCCGATGCCGCCCGCGTTGCCGAACGTGCCGAGCGCGGAGAACACGAGATCCGCTCGCTTGTCGGCGTTGACGTCGACGACGTTTGGCGAGCCGAGCGCTGGCGGGACGATGAGCGTCTTCGACAACGCCGCGTTGCCGTCGAAGTAGTGGACGCGGAGCTTCGAGATGCCGAACGGATCGAGCGGCTCGCGCGACACGAGATCCTGGCGTCGATCGCCGTCGAAGTCGCCCGCGATCATCCGCGACACGCCCGCGGAGATCGCACCCGCCGTCCGCGCGAATTTCCCCGACGGCTGGCGGCAGACGTCGTCCGTTCCGCAGCCGTAGCCCGTCGGGCACGGCGTGGTCTTGCAATCGAATCGGCACGCGCCCGGTTGCGCGGTCGGTGGTCTGCACGCGGTCACGCCACGCGCGAACGTGTCGCAGTCCTCGCCGACGTCGACGACGCCGTTGCCGCAGCTGTTCGCCGGGAGCGGCGCGAACGACGTGCAGTCGAAGAGCGCCGAGAGAAGGACCAGCGGAGCGAGTCGGATGACGGTGCGCAACGGCGGTTCTCCTCAGAAGGGGTTATCGAAGTCCTTCGGTTTCACCTGTTGATGTCCGCCTGTGCCCGCGGCGCCGAGTTTGCCGAGCGTAACGGGGACCGTGACGTTCCCGTTCGGAATCACGTCGACGTCCTTCGGCTGGAAGCCGTGCATCTTCACCGTGAGCGTCACCTTGTCGCGCCCGAACGGGATCTTGAACGGGCCCGGCGCTTCGCCGAGCTTCACCGTCCCGTGGAAGACATGCGCCTTCTCCGGCGTCGTCTGGAGCGTGACCTCGATCTCCTTTGGATCGACGGCGGCAGCCTGCGACGCGGTCTGCGATGCAGTCGCGGAGCCGCTCACGGTCGGTTGCGTCGGAGCGGGCGGCGTCGTGCTCTGCGCGCCGAGCACCGCGCCCGTCGGCGGAGGTTGAGCGCTCGTGCGCGTCGCTAGGAACGCCGCGCCGCCTCCGAGCACGACGACCGTCGCGACGACACCGAAGACGAGCCCGCCCTTGCCGCCCTTCTTCGCCCCTGCGTTCGCGTCCGGCGTCGTCACCGACGCTTCGGACCCCGCGAGCGTCTTCGCTTGCGCGAGCTCCATGAGCTGCGACGGCGTCATGTTGCGCGACACGTGCCCGGGCGTCTTCGAGCTCCCCCCCGGCGTCGCGCTCACGCCCGTCGTCGGGAGCTTCCCTGCGGCGAGCCCACCGCCCGGCATCGCACCGCTCAACGCCACGACCGCCGGAACGGCGAACCCTGCGCGCCCCGCGGCCTCTTGAAGCTCGTCGACCGCCGCGCCGAGCGTCTGCGGACGATTCTCGGGGAGCTTCTCGAGCATGTGCAGGATCGGCGCGTCGAGCTCGGGAGGCAGGTCGGGGCACATCGACGTCGGCGTCGGGGCGGGCGCCGACATGTGCTTCACCAAGATGTCCATCACCGCCTCGCCGTCGAACGGCAACGCTCCGGTCAGCAC
>JAYVXB010000297.1:0-18316 GCA_043785585.1 Deltaproteobacteria bacterium
ATGTGGCTCGCCTATTCGCTCGCGAAGAAGGCCGAGCGCGTGAAGACCTTCACCGTCGGCTTCCTTCCGCACCTCCTCGTCGCCGGCGTTTACATGCTGCTGTGCCTCAAGCAGCCGGACTTCGGCAGCGCCGTCGTCCTCCTCTTTCTCACGTTCACGATGCTGTTCGTCGCCGGCGCGAAGCTCGGCTACATCCTCGGCGCGTCGATCGTCGGCGCCGCGTTCGGCGCGGCCGCGATCCGCTTCAGCGGCTATCGCTACGAGCGGTACCTCGCGTGGATGAACATGGACATGCACCGGCAGGATCTCGCGTACCAGCCGTTCCAGTCCGTCATGTCGTTCGGCTCGGGAGGACCGACGGGGCTCGGTCTCGGGCGTGGATTGCAGACTCTCTATCTGCCCGAGGCGCACACCGACTTCGTCGCGGCGATCGTCGGCGAGGAGCTCGGATTCATCGGCGTCGCGATCCTCTGCACGGCGTACCTCGTGCTCTGCGCGCGCGGCGTCCGAACCGCGTTGCAAGCGGCGGACGACTTCGGCAGCTACCTCGCGTTCGGGATCTCGACGATGTTCGGCGTGCAGGCGCTCGTGAACCTGGCCGTCGCGCTCGCGATCTTGCCGACCAAGGGGCTGACGCTTCCGTTCGTGAGCTTCGGCGGATCTTCGCTTCTCGTGAACGCCGCAGCGGCGGGGATCCTCCTCAACGTGTCGCGCCAAGCGCCGCGCGCGATCGGTCCGACCGATGTCACGCCCGAGGCGCCGACGGTCGACGACGTGGACGCAATGACGATCCTCGCGTCGGTTCCGGAAGAGGCGGCAGCGCCGGGAGGTGCGTCGTGAGCGCGAGCCTCGCCGCAGCCCCTGGGCACATTCTGATCGCAGGCGGTGGCACCGGCGGGCACGTGTTCCCCGGTCTCGCCGTCGCGGACGCGCTTCGTCAGCTCGCGAGCGTCGAGGTGTGGTTCGCAGGGACGCCGCGCGGGATCGAAGGTCGCGTCATTCCGGCGCGCGGGTATCGGCTGGAGATGCTCGACGTCGAGCCGATGACCGGCGGCGGTCCTGCGCGCGCGGTGAAAGGCGCCGCGGTCGCTGCGGCTGCGACGGCGCGCGCGCTCAAGATCGTTCGCTCGATAGCGCCGCGCGCGGTCCTGAGCGTCGGCGGATACGCGGCCGGACCGTTCTCGCTCGCGGCCGCGATGCTTCGAATTCCCGTCGCCGTCTTCGAGCCGAACGCGACCGTCGGGCTCACGAATCGCCTTCTCGTTCCTCTCGCGAAGCGCGCGTACGTCGCGTGGCCCGAGGCTGCCGCGCGATTTCGCGACGGAACCGCGCGACTGTTCGGCGTCCCGCTTCGCTCGGGGTTCGCGCCACAGCCCTACACGCCGCACGGGACCGCGCGCGTGCTCGTGATGGGGGGGAGTCAGGGCGCCGCGCCGCTCAACGAGCGCGTGCCCGAAGCGATTGCGCGTCTCGCCGAGACGGTGCCAAACCTCGAGGTCGTCCACCAGGCGGGGCGCGATCGCGACGCTGCGGTTCGCGAAGCGTACGCGCGTCACGGTTTCGCGCGCGTGACGGTCACGCCATTCCTCGACGACGTCGCAAAGGAGATCTCGCTCGCCGACGTCGTCCTCGCGCGCTCGGGTGCGGGTACCGTCGCCGAGATCTCCGCCGTCGGACGCGCGGCGATCCTCGTCCCGTTCCCGCACGCCGCGGGCGATCACCAGGCGAAGAACGCCGAGTCGCTCGCGCGTAGCGGCGGCGCGATCGCGCTCCGCCAAGAGGCCGCCGACTCGACGCGTATCGCGATGGAGCTCGGGGTGCTGTTCGCCGACGACGCCGCGCGCACCAAGATGGCCGACGCGGCGCGGACGCACGGCAGGCCGACTGCGGCGCACGACGTCGCGCGCGATCTCCTCGAGCTCGCGGGCATCGCCCTCGGCGGACCTTCGCCGACGTTCCCGGGTGAAGGCCCGGGTCAGCGTTTCGCCAACGGTGCGCGCTACACCAACGGCGTCGGCGGCAAGCTTCGCGCATCGACGGAGGTGCGCTGATGTTCCGCGGTCGCGTTCGTCACGTGCACTTCATCGGTGTCGGCGGGATCGGCATGAGCGGCATCGCCGAGATCCTCCGCACGCTCGAGTTCGACGTCTCGGGCTCCGACTTGAAGGCGAACGACATCACGCGCCGTCTCGAGACGCTCGGCGTGCGCATCGACGTCGGGCACCGCGCCGAGAACGTCGAGAAAGCCGACGTCGTCGTCTACTCGAGCGCCATCCCGCTGCAGAACCCCGAGATCGCCCGCGCTCGCGCCCTCGAGATCCCGATCATCCCGCGCGCCGAGATGCTCGCCGAGCTGATGCGCGTGAAATACAACGTCACGATCGCTGGCTCGCACGGCAAGACGACGACGACATCGATCGTCGCCACGGTACTGCGCGCGGCCGGTCTCGATCCGACGGTCGTCGTCGGCGGCAAGGTCAACGCGCTCGGATCGAACGCACGCCTCGGCGCGGGCGATCTCTTCGTCGCGGAAGCGGACGAGAGCGACGGCTCGTTCCTCAAGCTCACGCCGACGATCGCCGTCATCACGAACATCGATCCGGAGCATCTCGATCACTACGGCACGCACGAGAAGATCAAAGACGCGTTCGTCCAGCACGCGAACAAGGTTCCCTTCTATGGGCTCGCGGTCCTCTGCGTCGACCACCCGCACGTGCAGGAGATCCTCCCGCGCATCGAGCGTCGCCACGTCACGTACGGCATCTCGCGGCAGGCCGACTACCGCGCGAAGAACCCGCGCTACGAAGGGCTCGCGACGCGCTTCGATGCGTACCGGCGGCGCGAGTCGATCGGCGAGTTCGTCGTCCGCATGCCCGGCGCGCACAACGTCTTGAACGCGCTCTCCGTCATCGCCGTCGCCGACGAGCTCGAGGTGCCGCTGAACGTCACGCGCGACGCGATCGCGTCGTTCCATGGCGTGCAGCGCCGCTTCACGGTCGTCGGACAGCCGACGATCACGAAGGGCGCGAAGACCGGCGACGTGATGATCATCGACGACTACGGCCACCACCCGGCCGAGATCGAAGCGACTCTCGACGCTGCGCAGCGCGGGTTCGATCGACGAGTTGTCGTCGCGTTCCAGCCGCACCGGTACACGCGAACGCGCGACCTCTTCCACGATTTCACGCGCGCGTTCAACAAGGCCGACGTCGTCATCGTGACCGAGGTCTACCCCGCGGGCGAGGTGCCGATTCCGGGCGCGACCGGAGAAGCGCTCGCGCTGGCGATCCGCGCGCACGGACACCACGCCGTGACGTACGTCGCGGACAAGAAGAAGGTCACCGACGCGCTCCTCGAGGTCGTCGAGCCGGGTGACATCGTCATCGCGCTCGGCGCCGGCGACATCAACGCGAGCGCGCGTGCGCTCGACGCGGCGCTCGTCGCGAAAGGCGCGACGCCATGATCCCTTCGAACCGCCGCGTGAAGAAGCCGCAGCTTCCGCCGGACGCCGCCGAGTCGGCGGGGCTCGATGGCTTCGAGCCTCTCGAAGAGCCGCGCGAGTCGCTCCCCGAGTCGCGCGACTTCGCGAAGAAGCCCGCCAAACCTCCGAGTCGTGCGATGACGATCGCGCGCGCGATCATCGGCGTCGTGGTCGTGGTCGCGGTCTCAGGCTCGGTCGCGTGGGCTGCCCGTCGCCATGTCATGTCGAGCACGCGCTTCGCCGTCAGTGAGATCGACGTCACGGGAGGACACCACCGAACGAACGACGAGGTCATCCTGCTAGCGGGGCTCGAGCGCGGGAAGAACGTCTTCCTGCTCGATCTCGATGCGGCGCGCGCGAAGCTCCTCACCGATCCGTGGATCAGCGACGCGACGATCGCTCGCCGTCTCCCCGGGACGATCCTCGTGCAGGTGACCGAGCGCGAAGCCGGCGCCCTCGTCGCGCTCGGCGAGACGTACTTGGCGACGCCGTCCGGTCACGTCTTCAAGAAGGTCGAAGTGGGCGATCCGATGGATCTCCCCGTCGTGACGGGGATGAACCTCGACATGGTGACCGACGATCGCGAAGGGGCGGCGCGGACGCTTCGTCGCGCGATTGATCTCGCCGCGGACTACGAGCGCGGATCGCTCGCGGGGCGCGCCGCGCTCCAGGAAGTGCACGTCGGGGTCGACGGATCGATGACCCTGATCGTGGGCAAGCAGGCGCTCGCGCTGATGCTGGGCGAGCCCCCGTACCGAAAGAAGCTCGATCAGGCCGCGCGCGTCGTGGCCGAGCTCGAACGACGCGGCGCAAAGGCCGACGCGATCATGCTCGACAACGAAGCGAGACCCGAACGGGTGGTCGTCCGGATGAAGTAAGGCGGCGGGCGAACGCCGAAGATTTGGCCCAATCACGACCAGCGTGCGACGCACAGAGCAGGATGAGCACCGTGAATACGCATGGGGAAATCATCGTCGGCCTCGACATCGGTACGACGAAAGTCTGTGCCGTCGTCGGCGACGTCGGTGAGGACGGCATCACGATCCTTGGTGTCGGCATGGTCCCTTGCCGCGGTCTGCGGAAAGGGATCGTCGCCAACATCGACTGGACGGTGCGGTCGATCAAAGACGCCATCGAAGCCGCGCAGATGATGGCGGGCGTCGAGATCCGGACGGTGTACGTCGGGATCGCGGGCAGCCACATTCGATCGCAGGCGTCGGACGGCGTCGCCGCGATCGCGGGCGGCGAGGTCACGCGCGGCGACGTCGAGCGCGTCCTCGAAGGCGGCCGGGCGATTCCCGTCGACGCCGACCGGCAGATCCTCCACGTGCTGCCGCGCGAGTACACCGTCGACAGCCAAGACGGCATCCGCGACCCCATCGGGATGAGCGGCGTGCGCCTCGGCGTCAAAGTGAACCTCGTCACCGCGGCGACCAGCTGCGTGCAAAACGTCATTCGCTGCGCCGAGCGCTGCGGGCTGACCGTCGCCGACGTCGTCCTCCAGCCGCTCGCGAGCGCCGAGGCCGTCCTCTCCGACGACGAAAAAGAAATCGGCGTCGCGGTCGTCGACATCGGCGGCGGCACGACCGACATCATTCTCTACGTCGACGGCGGCATCGGGCACACCAGCGTCATCCCGGTCGGCGGCAATAACATCACGAGCGACATCGCGGCGGGCCTCCGCACGCCGCTCGCCGAGGCCGATCGCTTGAAGCGCCTCTCCGGCTGCGCGCTCGGTCGCATGGTCGCCGACGACGAAGAGATCGAAGTCCCGGGCGTCGGCGGTCACGCGCCCAGGCGCACCGCGCGCCGCGTGCTCAGCGACATCATCGAGCCGCGCGTCGAAGAGATCTTCGCCGTCGTTCGCAAGCGCATCGAAGACACCGGGCTCCTCGAGCAGATGTCCGCGGGCGTCGTGCTCACGGGTGGCGCGGTCCTGCTCGCGGGCATGACCGATTTCGCCGAAGAGATCCTCGGGATGCCCGTCCGCATCGGCATGCCGAACGGCGTGAAGGGGATCACTCAGCTCGTCCACGGTCCGGAGTACGCGACCGGCGTGGGGCTCGTGAAGTACGGCGCGCAGGCGATGCTCGAGGCGCAGCTCGGCCCGATCGTTCAGCCGATGCCGCTCCGCTTGGCGAAGGAGCCGCCGCGCAGCGGCTCGCAGCCGATGATCCAAATGGATCCGCAGATGCGGAGCTCGGGCTTCTGGAACTGGCTCAAGGCCGCGTTCTAGACGCACATCATCCGACTGAACGTCGAAGAGAATTCGCTTTACTTTATCGATTCACTTACAGCTTTCTCACAGCAAAGAGTCCCGCGGTTTCACGGTAAGAGGCGACCGGAAACTGCGTTTGAAGACGACACGTCGTGAGGGCCATTGGGCCCACCGGGAGGACAAGGCAATGAGCTTCTCAATCGAGTTCGCAGACGAGACGCAGGAGTACCAGGCCCGCATCAAGGTCGTGGGCGTCGGCGGCTCGGGCGGCAACGCCGTCAACACGATGATCAACTTCGGGCTCGAAGGGGTCGAGTTCATCGTCGTCAACACCGACGCGCAGGCGCTCAACCACAGCGCGGCGCCGACGAAGCTCAACATCGGGACGAACGTCACGCGCGGCCTCGGCGCCGGCGCGGACCCGGAGCGCGGGAAAAAGGCAGCCCTGGAGGACGTCCAGCGGCTGAAGGAGCTCATCTCCGGCGCGGACATGGTCTTCGTCACCGCCGGTATGGGCGGCGGAACGGGCACCGGAGCCGCGCCGATCATCGCGCAGCTCGCACGCGAAGAAGGCGCGCTGACCGTCGGCGTCGTCACCAAGCCGTTCCTCTTCGAAGGCCGCCAGCGCGCGCGCCGCGCCGAGATCGGCCTCGCGATGCTCGCGGAGAACGTCGACACGCTCATCACGATTCCGAACCAGAAGCTATTGCTCCTCGGCGACGACGAGCTCACGTTCATCGACGCCTGCCGCAAAGCAGATGAAGTCCTGTATCAAGCCGTCAAAGGCATCAGCGATCTCATCACGCAAAACGGCATCGTCAATGTCGACTTCGCCGACGTGAAGACCGTGATGAGCCAGATGGGCCGCGCGCTCATGGGCACCGGAATCGCCAAGGGTCAGAACCGCGCGCGGATGGCGGCGGAGATGGCCGTCGCTTCGCCGCTCCTCGACGACATCTCGGTCGAAGGCGCGACGGGCGTCCTGATCAACATCGTCGGCGGTCCGGATCTCAAGATGCGCGAGATTCAGGAGGCCGCGTCGCTCGTCCAAGAGCAGGCGCACGAGGACGCGAACATCATCTTCGGCGCGAGCATCGACGAGACGCTCGGCGAGAACGTCAAGGTCACGGTCATCGCGACCGGCTTCGACACGGCCGAGCGGCAGGCCACGATGGAGAGCGGCAACGCGCAGCGCGTGTCGATCTCGCCGCAGACGATCCAGAGCGCGATGCAGCGCCCCAGCTACACGCAGCCGATCCAGATGCGTCCGCAGGCGCCGGTCGAGCAAGTGCCGGCGATCTCGACGCGCCGACCGCAGCACGCGCAGGAAGCGCGCGCGACGGTGGCGCAGCAGCAACAACGCGCGCCGATCTCGCGGGAGCGCGCGGCGTCGTCGTCGTCCGACTCGTTCCCCAACTTCGACAACGAGTGGGACGTGCCCGCGTTCCAGAGGAAGCAGCGCTAGATTCCGCTTACACCGCCTCGCTTAATCGCGCCCCGGCTCTCCTCCCGAGCTGGGGCGTTTCCTATTTCACGCCGAGGAGGATCGCGACGGCGAGCGGGGCCGTCGCGAGGAGCACGACGAGGAGCGCGAGCGCGTGGGCGCCGGCGCGCGCGGAGGCGAGGGCGGTGCGCGCGCCTTCGAGCGTGCCGGAGACCGCGGCGAGCACGGTCGGCGTCGCGCCGTCGCGGTAGGCGCCTGCGGACCCGACGCGCGCGAGCGTGAGGAGCACCGGTCCGGGTGGGAGCGCTTCGGCGGCCGTCGACTGGAACGGCGGTGCGTCGTCACCGATGCGGAGCGTCCCGTCGCCTTCGTGCGTCGCGGGTGTCGACGTGAGGAGCGCGCGCAGTGTGCGCGCACGGCGCCGCGCGAAGAGCACGATTCCGATCCCGGCGAATCCGGCGGCGAACGACTCCGCGATCCATCCGACGGGCGCACCGAGCGAATCGGCGACGGTGGCCGTGTCGACGTTCGTCGTGACGAGCCCCTTCCCCGAAATCGCTAGGATCGGCACGGCGCGTGCGCCGTCCTCGTTGGTGAACACCCAAGAGTCGTGCCTTTCGTCGCGACGGATGGCGAGGCGTCCGCAGGCCGACTGCGCCGCGCTTCGGATCATCTCGTGCGTTCCGTCGCTCCCTTCCGCGGCGTCGATGTCGAGACGAAACGCGCACGTGCTTCCGGCCGCGTCCTCGCGCTTCACGTGGACGCGACCGCTCGTGATGTCGAAGGACGGCGCTTCGGCGAACGGAGGGAGCTCGACGACTTTCGGCAGGGACGCGACGTAGGTGTCGGCATCCGCACGCCCGAAGGCGTGTGCCGTCGCGAGCGCCGCGACGAGCACGGATCCGGCGATCGCGGCGTACGTTGCGGCAGCGAGCGCGGCATCCAGCGCGGGCGCGTGGCGGCGCGCGACGAGCATCGCGATCGGCAAGATCACGACCGAGGCGACGGCGATTGCGAAAAGCATGACCACGCCCGTGATGAGCTCGCTCCCCGTGGCGGACGGTCGCGAGTAGACGAGGACGCGGCTCGCGACCACCATCGCGCCGAGCACGACGGCGGGGAGCGCGCACATCGACGCGAGGCTCGTGAACACGAGCGCGCGCGGACCGAACGCGCTCTTCGCCGCGGTCCGCGACGCGAGCGCGAGCCCGGCCATCCCCATCGCGACGAGCCAGATGATCGGCATCCGCGCGGCGAGAAGGCTCGTCGAGTAGCTCAAGCTCGTCGACAGCCAGCCCGTGAGGACGACGATCGTCGACGCGCCGGCACCGACGATCGACCACGTTCCCCACGCGGCACTCGACATCGGCCGGCTTTGGAACGGCGCGATGTCCTCCATCCCGTCAGCATAACGCCGCTGGCGCCCTACCTGTTCCCTGCGTTAGACACCTCGTCATGCCGCGCCGCACTCGTTCCCTCGCGTCCCTCGCTCCTCTCTTCGCCGTCGTCGCCGCCGCGTGCTCGCCTGCACCGCCGCCCGTCGATCCGCGCCCGACACCGAGCTCCGTCGCGTCGACGCTCCCGCCGCTCCCCTCCACGTCGTCCTCCACGACGACGCCGTCACCCGAAGCGAGCGCCGCCGCGGACGCTGCGTTTGCCGACATCGCGAAGCGCTTCGTTCGCGGATACCTCGAGCGCGCGCCGACGGTCGCGACGAACAACGGGCTCCACGAGTTCGACGCGACGTGGCCCGAAGTCACCGCCGATGGAGACGCGAAGATGCTCGCGTTCGTCGCCGCAATCCGAAAAGAGCTCGAAGCGCTCCCGCGCGCGGCGCTCGGCACGCAGAGCCAGATCGATCTCGCGATCCTCACGAACCAGCTCGATCAGACGCAGTTCTGGATCGAAGAGATGCGCGCGCCCGAGAAGAACCCGCGCTTTTACACCGAGATCATCGGCGACGGGATCGACCCGATCCTCACGCGCGACTTCGCGCCGATCGGCGAGCGTGCGACCAGCCTCGTCGCGCGCTTGCGCACGGTCTCCACCGTGATCGACGCCGCCGAGGCGCGCCTCGGATCGCCTGCGCGAATCCACACCGAGACCGCGATCAAGCAGACCAAAGGGCTCGTCGCGCTCTGCGAGAAAGGGATGGCGGTGCACTTCCCGAAGGGGAGCGAGCACAAGGCGACCGTCGACGCGGCGGCGAAGCTCGCGGCGACTGCGCTTCGTCGGTACCAGACGTTCCTCGAGACGAAGGTTCTGCCGCGGAGCGACGGCTCGTTCCGCGCGGGTCGCGCCAAGCTCGAGAAGATCCTCCGGTACGGTCTCGAGGACGACATCGCGATCGACGATCTCGCGACCGGCGCGCGCGCGCTCATGGCGCAGACGCAAGACGAGATGGTCGAGACCGCGAAGGAGGTCTGGCCGACGCTCTTCAAGACGCCGCTCCCCGTCACGAGCACGACCGCCGAGAAGAAGGCGCTCGTCCGCAAGGTGCTCGACAAGCTCGCCGAGGATCGTTCCGACAACAAGACGATCCTCGGCGACGCGACGAAGCTCCTCGGCGAGGCGACGGAGTTCGTGAAGAAAGAGAACATCGTCCGCGTTCCGGACGAGGCGTGCCGCGTGATCGAGATGCCCGAGTATCGGCGCGGTGTCGCGATCGCGTACTGCGATTCGACGGGGCCGTTCGAGAAGAAACAAGAGTCGGTCTACGCGATCGCGCCCACGCCGAGCGATTGGCCAGCGAAGCGCGCGGTGTCGTTCTACCGCGAGTACAACCGCGCGATGCTCGCCGATCTCACGGTGCACGAGGCGATGCCGGGTCACTACCTCCAGGCGATGCACGCGAACCGTTCGAAGAGCGAGCTGCGTGCGCTCTTCTCGAGTGGGCCGTTCGTCGAAGGGTGGGCGGTCTACGCGGAGAGCGTGATGGCGAAGCACGGCTTCGGGGGCGCGAAGGTTCGCCTCGAGCATCAGAAGATGGTGCTGCGCCTCTGCGCGAACGCGATCATGGACCACGGCATCCACGCGGGCGCGATGGAGGAGAAGGAGGCGCTCGCCTTGATGATGGACGAGGCGTTCCAAGAGGAAGGCGAGGCGGTCGCGAAGTGGGCGCGGGCGCGGCTCACCGCGGGGCAGCTCACGACGTATTACTACGGCTTCACCGAGATGAAGAAGCTGCGCGCCGCCGCGGAGAAGGCGCCCGGCTTCAGCGAGCGCGCGTACCACGACAAGCTCCTCGCGTTCGGATCTCCCGCGCTCCGGTACATGAGGAGGCTTATGCTCGCGGAGTGATGCGAACGCGAACGCTCGTCGCCGCGCTCTGGATCGCCCTCGCGGCGATCGTCGGGACGGGCTGCGCGAGCGACGCGCGCGATGGGCAGAAGAAGAAGGACGCCGAGATGGCGGCGCCGCAGACGATCGACGAGCTGAAGGCGCGCGTCGCGACGATCCTCGCCGAAGAGCACATCCCCGGCGTCGGGATCGCGCTCGTCACGAAGGAGGGCATCGAGTGGGCGGGCGGCGTGGGAAAGGCCGACGTCGCGAAGGGGAGCCTCGTCACGAAGGATACGATGTTCCGCGTCGGCTCGATCTCGAAGTCGTTCGTCGCGCTCGCGATCCTGCGCCTCGTCGACGAGAAGAAGATCTCTCTCGATGCGAAGCTGAAGGATCTCGCGCCGGAGATCGCGTTCACGAACGCGTGGGAGAGCACGCGGCCGATCACCGTCGCGCATCTCCTCGAGCACACCACCGGCTTCGACGACTTTCGTCCGGCCGAGTTCGTCGCGGTGCGCGACGACGTTCCGCTCCGCGACGTGCTCGCCGTCGATCCGCGATCGCGCGTATCGCGATGGCCGCCGGGCACGCGCCACTCGTACTCGAATCCCGGCTTCACGATCGCCGCCTACCTCATCGAGAAGATCACCGGTCGCGCGTACGAGGACTACCTGCGTGACGTGCTCCTCACGCCGCTCGGCATGACGAACGCCGATTTTCGTCGCACGCCGGCCGTCGATGCGCGCCTCGCGCAAGGGTACGTCGATGCGGTTCCGACGCCGGTCGCGTACATCGCGATCCAGCATCGACCCGCGGGCAACCTTCATTCGTCGCCCGCCGAGCTCGCGCGCCTGGTGCAGCTCTTTCTCGGGCGCGGGACGATCGGCGACGAGCGGCTCTTCTCGCCCGAGACGATCGCGGCGATGGAAAAACCGCGCACGCTTCCGGCCAACGAGCTCGGCGTCGGCTACGGGCTCGCCAACTACACGTCGCTCGTGAACGGCTTCGTCGCGCACGGCCACAACGGCGGCGTCGACGGCTTCCTCTCCGAGGCGATGTACATCCCGGAGCGCGGCGTCGGGTGGGTCGTGCTCATCAACACGAGCGGCTCGGGCGGCCTCGATCGCGTGCGTCGGGTCGTCGCACGCTACCTCACGCGCGACATGCCGGCGCCCGTTCTCCCGACGGCGTCGGTCTCCGCGGACGCGCTCGCGACGTACGCCGGCTACTACGCGTCGGCCAGCCCGCGCATCGAGCTCACGGCCGGTCTCGATCATCTCCTCGGGGGCCGAACCCTTCTCGTCAAAGACGGCGCGCTGTGGGAGCGGAGCTTTCTCGAGCGGGCGAAGCGGCTCGTGCCGACCGGCGTGCCTGGCGGGTTTCGCTCGGAAGACGAAGGGACGACGCGCCTCGCGTTCGCGCGCGACGAGGCGGGCAACGCCGTGATGCTGTCGAACACGCGCTACTTCGTGAAGACGCCGACGTGGAGGATCGTCGCGGAGCGCGGCGTCGTGTTCGCGTCGGTGGCGCTCATGGCGTCGTCGATTCTCTTCGCGATCGTCTGGGGCACGCGGTGGATCTTCAGCAAACGGTTCCGCGCGCGCGCGCGTCCGATGGCGACGCGCGTCGCTCCGATGCTCGCGTCGGTCGCGTGCTTCGTCGCCGTTGGGATCCTGATGTCGCTGACCGGGTTTCGCCACTTCGTTCCGCCGCTCGTGAATCCGCGGACGGTCGGCGCGTTCGTCGCGCCGCTCGTCTTCATGCTCTTGGCGGGCGTCGCGCTCGGCCATGCGCTGCGGAGCATCGTGCGCCGTCACGAGCTCTCGAGCGCGGTGAAGATCCACTCGCTGCTCGTCGCGCTCGGATCGTGCGCGATCGTGCTGTGGATGGCGTATTGGCGATTGCTCGGCGTCCGTCTCTGGGATTGGTAGCGCGTCGCTACGGCGTCGTGACGCGGAGCCCGATCGCTGTGGCCTCGCGCACGACCGTCGAGAGGCCTTCCTCGAGCGACGCGTGCACGAGCACGTCGGCTGCGGCCATCCAGGTGAGCGCGTCGGTGCGCGATACCTTGCCGACGAAGCGCGCATCGACACCGAGCTCCGCGGCCTTCGCTTCGAGCCGAGCCCGCTCCGGTCCGTCGCCGACGACGACGATGCGCGCGCCGTGCTCGGCGGCGTAGGCGAGCGCGACGTCGACGCGCTTGCTCGCGATCAATCGCCCGACGGAGATCGCCAGCGGCGCGCCTTCGCCGATCGCGCGTCGTCGCACCGCGGCCTTCGCGCGGAGCTCTTCGATCACCGGCATCTCGATCGCCGCTTCCTCGACGCGCGCGATCGCACGGACGCGCGAGACGTCTTCCGCGTCGACGAGGCGAAGCAGCTCGTCACGAAGCGAAGCCGACACGAACCGCCACTCCTTCGCGCGTCGCGCGATCGCGCGCACCACCACGCCGCGCACGGTCGCCGGCAGTCGCGCGAGCAGCCGCACGTCGCCGCCGTGCGACACCACGTCGAGCTCCGCCGTCGAGGCGATGCCCATCGGCCACGCGCAAGGAATCGCCCAATGCGCGACGACCCGATCGACCTGCGCACGCGCAACTTCGCGCCGCGCTTCGATGACCCATCGCGCCGCATCGACGACGCGCCACGGATTCTCCCGCACGCGCGCAGCGACTCCTGGCCATCCGAACGCGCCGCCCGGCCTCGGCGCGATGACGCGTACGTCGTGCCCTTCACGCTCGAGCCGCCGCACTTCCGTCCGAACGAAGTGCCCGGAAGCGTCGTCGTCGTCCGCCGGGTAGCTGGTCGTGACGACGGCGATGCGCATTGCGTCACTCGTCGTCATAGCCGACGCGTGTGTCGAATGGTAATCCCCACAGTATGACCACCCCCGCCCGCACCGTGAAAATCCACGGTCGCGTCCTCTTCCTCACGGAAGACCAGGCCCTCGTCGAAGAGCAGCTCGCCGGCAAAGACATCGCGTTCGATCCGGAACGCTCGCTCATCGGGAGCATCTCCACCGACGAGCTCACCCCCGGATGGGTTTGCTACTACTACGACGAGACGCTCGCTCGGTATTGCCTCGTCGGTCTCCGCGGCGGGAAGATCAAACGCGACGCGATCAAAGACGGCGGCTTCGGCGTCATCGTCAGCGGGATCTCGAAGGGGTGCGGGTCGAGCCGCGAGACCGCGCCGTACTCCGAGCTCAAGGCGGGCGTGCAGCTCGTCATCGCGAAGAGCATCGAGAAGATCTATCGGCAGAACGCGCAGAACATCGGGCTGCTGACGAGCACCGACTTCGGTCTCCTCGATCGCATCGCGCGCGGCGAAGAGATCCCGATGAGCGAGTTCACCAAGGGGCTCGATCCGATCAGCGCCGGCATCGTCCTGCATGGCGGGCTCTTCGCGTACAACCGCGCGCGCCTCGCAGGCACCGCGACGCCGCCTGCGATCACGACGCCCGCGCGCGCGATGACGCTCTGCGAGAAGATTCTCGCGCAGCATGCGATCGTCGACGCCAAAGCCGGACAGATCGGCACGGTCGGCGTGAAACCGGGCGATGCATTCTTCGCGCGTGCAGACGTTCGCTTCTCGCACGAGTACGTCACGCCGATGGCCGAGGCGATGTTCCTCGCGGGCCTCGGTAAGGACGCGAAGGTCACAGAGCCCGAGAGCGTCTTCGCGTTCCGCGATCACCTCACGTTCCTCGATCTCATCATGCCGAAGGCGCACAAGGACATGGGCTTGCAAGAGCAGGCCGCGTCGCTCGCGACGGTGCAAGAGAGATTCACGAAGCGCCACGGAATCAAGCTCTACGGAGAGGTGCATCGCGACGGCAAGCTCGTCGGCAGCGAAGCCATCTGCCACAACAAAGTCATCGAGGAGATCGCGCTCCCCGGTCAGCTCGTCATGGGCACCGACTCGCACACGTGCATGGCGGGCGCGCTCGGGTGCTTTGCGTTCGGCGTCGGATCGACCGACATGGCGAACGCATGGTTCACGCGCGACGTGCGCGTCACCGTGCCGGAGACGGCGAAGTTCGTGCTTCACGGAAAGATGCCCGAAGGCGTGTGCGCGAAGGACGTGATGCTGCACATCTTGGCGACGCCGTTCTTCAAGACGGGCGAGGGGATCGGCAAGGTGATGGAGTTCACCGGGAGCGGCGTGACCGCGATGGCGCTCGACGAGCGCGCGACGCTCACGAACATGGCCGTCGAGGCGGGCGGCTTCACCGGGATCATCGAAGCGGACGACGTCGTCGTCGATTACTTGGTGACCCAGCGCGGCGCGAACGCGGACGACGTGCGAAAGCGAATCGTGCGCGCGGATGCCGACGCGACGTATTGCGCGACGTTCGATATCGATCTGACGAAGCTCGTCCCGATGGTCGCGACGCCGGGCGATCCGCGAAACGGAATCGCGCTCTCGTCGCTCGAGTCGACGAACGGCGGCGAAGTGAAAATAGACATCGCGTACGGCGGCTCGTGCACCGGCGGGAAGAAGGCGGACATGGACATGTACGCCGCGGTGCTCGGCGACGCGGTGAAGAAGGGGAAGCGCGTCGCGAACGGCGTGCACTTCTATCTTCAGTTCGGATCGCAGGACATCCGGCGGTACGCGGAGGAGAAGGGCTACCTCGAGATCTTTGCGAAGGCGGGCGCGGAGCTCGTCGATCCGAGTTGCGGCGCGTGCATCAAGGCGGGGCCGGGGAGCAGCGACTCGCCGAATCAGATCACGGTGAGCTCGCAGAATCGGAATTTCCCGGGACGCAGCGGTCCGGGGAAGGTGTACCTCGCGAGCCCGCTCGTGGTTGCGGCGAGCGCGATCGCGGGGAGGATCGCGGGGCCGGGGGATATCTGACGCACGAGTGGGCCAACAACGAGTGGGTCGTCCTCGCACGGGCGCTCGGCCTTATCCCGTACGTGCCGACCGCGTCCTTCGAGTTCGGCACGAGCTTCCGCGAGATGAAGCGTGCGCTCGGTATACCAGCGTCGCCACCGCCGACTTTCGAGTACTGGCTCTATGGGCTGCGAAACGGCACCGAGATCATCGTACTCAGCTACGACGACGTCCTCCGCGAGACGACGTTCACCGGCGTCGTCGCACGCATCGATCCGCCGCTTCTCCTCGGTCTCGGTGTCCGTCCGCACCGCTTCCTCGAGAAGCTCTTCGGCGCGCGCGACATCCGCATCGGGGTACCGACAGCGGACAACGTGCTCCACATCGAGGGATTCGACGAGCGTCCGGCGACGCTGCTCTCGCCGCTCGATGGCGTGGGACGAGCGCTCCTGCGGGATACAGTGGAGCTCGCGCGCGTCGAGGGCCTCGAGATGAAGATCTCCGACTCGCTCGTCCTCCTCTCGCGTGCTCTTGTGGGCATGGACGCGTCGACGATTGCGACGATGGCGGATCAAGCGGTTCATCTAGCAAGCGCGTACGCCGCGCGACGTCGCGCCGTGCCGTCGACGCCGTCCGAGCTCGCGATCGCGGATGAGTGGCAGCGATTCGCGGAGCGCGAGTCCTTCGCGTTCGATCCGCTCGGCATGAAGCTCGAAGGAGATGTCGCCGGATCGCGCATGGAGATCGCCCTCGAGACGGACGGTCAGCTCGTTCGCACGACCGTCGCGGTCCGCTTCCCGCGCGCCGTCGACGTCGCGTTCCTCGTCAGCCACACGGACGCCCCCGCGTTCTTGCGTGATCTCTTCCGTCAGAACATCCGCGTCGGCGACCCCGTCTTCGACGAGCAGTACAAAGTCACCGGGCGCCCCGAGCACGCCGTGCGCGAGGCGCTCGCGCGACCGGCGATCCTCGAGGTCCTGAAGGAGCTCGGCGCGCGCACGAAGTCCGTGCAGATGAACCACGAGCAGCTCTACTTCCGAGTGGCCGGAGTTGCGGCGACCGCGAGCCAGCTCTCCAAGATCGCGAAGCTCGGTCGTACGACGAGCGCAGCGCTGTTTCGCGAGGTCGAGAAGATGGGCCCGTATCGGTAGGGCGCGTGAACGGGGCGTGGCCGTGCGCGCGGGCGTGCACTTGCACGGGAGCGTGCGCGCGTGCCGCTGTGGTCGTGAAAGGCGACCGGCGCTTCTCGCGCGCGCCGCCGGATCGACGATCGACACCCACGTCACGCCAGCCCCTCACCCGTCAGGCAGCTCATCGAGTCTGGAGAGGGAGAGCATCGAACAGGAAGATCAGAAGATCAGAAGGTCGGGAATCCTCCAACTTCTGATCTTCTGATCTTCCTGTGAAAATCTCTCGAGCGTCGTCATGCGCCGTACCTCACGAACGAGGTCACGGACGACGAGCGGCCGCTCACGTTACGGGTAACAAATGATCCCCGAACCCGCCGGCGCGCACGCATACGGACTCTGCAACGTCGCCAGGCAGCATTCGTTTCCTCCGGTGCAGGTCACGCCGCACTGGCCGCAATTGGGGCTTCCGCGGAGCGACACGCATGCCCCGGCGCACATGCCTCCGGACACGGTTTGCGTGCAGGTGCAGCTCCCCGAGCTGCACGTCCAATAGTTTCCGGGCGCGCACGTCCTGCCGCAGCTTCCGCAGTTGGTCCCCGACAGGTTGTTGTTGGTGTCGACGCACCCGTTCGCGCAGCACGTCAGGCCGCCGGAGCACGCCGCGGCGCCGTTGCACGCGCACGTCCCGTTGCTGCAGCTGTTCCCGCCGGCGCACGCTCCGCACGTCACGCCCGATCGTGCCGCGCCGCAGTTGTCGGTTCCGGTTTGCGTGCCGCAGGTCAGGCCGAGGCGCGCGCAGAACCCCGAGTCGCTCTCCGGAATGCAGCCGCACACGTTCGGCGTGACCGCGCCGCACGTCTGCGGCGACGCGCACGCTCCGCAGCTTGCCGTGCGGTTTACGCCGCAGTTGTCGATGTTCGTGAACGCGTTGCAGTTCTTTCCGTAGCGCGCGCAAAATCTCCCGTCGGTCTCCGGGACGCAGACGGGATCGCCGCACACGTTGGGCACGTGCGCGCCGCACGTCTGCGGGGACGTGCACATCGCGCCGCAGCTCGCGACCGTGCGCGTCGTGCCGCAGTTGTCCATCGCGGTCACCGGGCCGCAGTTCTTCCCGAGCCGCGAGCAGAACTGCGTGTCGCTCTCGACGACGCAGCCGCAGACGTTGGGCATCTGCGCGCCGCAGGTCTGAGGCGTCGTGCAGGTGCCGCAGGTCGGGATCGCGCGCGCCACGCCGCACGTGTCGGTCGCGACGATCCCCTCGCAGTTCTTCCCCGCCTTGGCGCAGAGCGCCGCGTTCGTCTCGGGCACGCACGCCTCGCGCGGCGCGTCCGTCGCGGTGTCGGGCGAGACGAGGGCGTCGGCGCTCGCCTCCGATCCGGCGCCTCCGTCCCCGAGCGACGCATCGGCGTCGTTCGCGGAGACCTGAAAATCACCGAGGATGGTCGAGCAACCCGCGAGCGCGACCGCGGCGGGGATGAGCGCATGGAGGAGCTTCATAGGGGCCTCCCTTCTAGCAGAGCCACATCGACGCGCCTGAAGCCCCGACGGAGGACGTTTGGCCGGACGTTCCCGCGACGACCGAACCTGCCCAAATCACGACAAACCTCGACCGCTCCCCCCTCCCGCGCTATCCCTCGCCGCCACATGGCCTCGTCACCCATCCAGCCCAACTCCCACGTCGTCCTCGACTACTCGCTCCACGACGACGACGGCGATCTCCTCGACGCGAGCGAAGGCGAAGGCGGCGAGCCGATCGTCTACGTCCACGGCTACGGGATGCTCGTCCCCGGCCTCGAAGCCGCGCTCACCGGTCTCAATGCAGGCGACGAGCGCGACGTCATCGTCCCCGCCGCGTCGGGCTACGGCGAGCGCGACGAAGAGCTCGTCCTCGAGCTCGAACGCAGCGAATTCCCCGATCCCGCG
>JAYVXB010000298.1:0-6088 GCA_043785585.1 Deltaproteobacteria bacterium
CGCCACTCGTCCGAAAATGTCCGAGCTCCGCGCGATCGAGCGCACGATGCCCGCGCCGCGCGAGATCGACCACGAGGGCCATCGCGTGCCGAAGCTGACGGTGCTCGTGTACCAGCAGATCTTCACCGCGTACCTCGCGCACGTCGGCGAGCTTTATTGGATCGAGGGCGTCGTGAGCGACGATCGCGGGCTGCCGCCGGCGGAAGCCGCGCTCGTCGGCGGGCACAGCGGCGAGGCGGCGCGCTTCGAGGTGCGCTGTCCGATCGGGCGCGACGGCGCCGAGGTGGTGATGACGGCTCACACGGCGAGCATGCCGATGACGCGCGCGATGCAGAAGCGCGCGGAGCGAACGGCGCGCTTCATCGTGCGCGTCGTCGCGCCGAAGGATCTCACGCCGGGCGCGGGGCTCGCGTCGTTCGTGCGCGAGCGTCCGAGCCCGTGGGGGCTGGTGGTCGAGCGCGTCTTCGACGAGGTGGAGGCGGAGGACCGACCGGCAATGCGCTCGAAGCAGACGCGGAGATGATGATCGCTACGCAAACGTCTCTCCGCGCGACCTCGCGCGCCGAGTCCACTACGACGGCCTCTGTGCGCCAAGAAAGCTTCGACAAGGAGGACGTCACGTAAGCCACGCATGATCGAAACTTTGTAGCGCACACCAGCGGGTTGAGCTCCCGTCCGGCCAAGGCAGGACCGCCACTCGCGCCGCGCGACGTCGCATTCGTCACGAAGGCGTCGAGGCGAGCTCCGTCGCGTCGAGCGCCGCCTTCGCGCTCTGCTGCAGCCGCTCCCATCGAAAGGGGACGCGAGCGCGGTCATTCCCTTGCCGACGAAGTAGTCGACCTCCGCGGTCGTCGGATACGTGTAGTCGGTGCGTACGCTGTACAGACGAAACGGAACAGCGCGCTACTTGGGAATGAGCGTCGTCGGAACGGTCCAATACGGGGAGATGTTGTCCGCGCCGAGATCCTGCCCTGGCATCCAAACCGGCGCCGCGCTCGGGTCGGCGGGGGGAGACTGCGCGAGCTTGCTCTTTTCGATCGCCGCGATCCAGATCTGCTTGCACTGCTTCACGCCGTTGCCGACGCAGCCGGCCGCGCTGTTCGCGGCGGTCAGCTTGTGGCCGTAGTCGCGCTCGCTCGAGAAGACGACCCAGTAGTACTCGTTCGACTTCGCGGGCGCCCAGTGTGGCCACGTGATGTCGCTGTCCCCACCGCCGTTGAGCTTCGCGAGGTCGAGCGTCCAGGTCCCCTCCGGGTCGGTCATCATCAGCCGCTGGCCGGGCGCCTTCGCATCGGTGAAGTTGCGCCAACGGTCGCGCGCCGCGTTGAATACGAGGAATTTCCCGTCCGGCGAGAAGCTCGGAAAAAAGAAGCTGTTGTACGCGTTGCCGCCGAGCGTGATCGGCTGTCGCAGGATGAACCTGGGCTCACCGAAGGCGTGTGTGGCGTTCGCGAACGTGTAGCTCATCGTCGCGAGTGCGCTCGACGCGACGTCGATCCAGTCCCCGGTGTTCGGCGTCGACGCAAAGGCGATCGTGCGCCCGTCTGGCGACCAGTCCGGCATCGTCGCGCAGCGCGCGGGGCCCGAGCCGTCGTGCGTCGCGACGGTGTTCACGTTGGACGGGACGGGCTGGCCCGTGTCCGGATCGTAGAGCGCGAGCGTGCAGTCGGACTTCGCGAGCAGCGCGGCCGACTGTGCATCGGTCGCATACGGGTAGCCCAGTGGCGAGAACGTGGTGTACGAGCCGCGCACCGCCTTCTGATTCGCGTCGAGCGTGTCCTTCCACGTCTTGGTCTGCGTATCGAACTTCATGAAGCCGGCGAAGAGCTCGTTGCAGTCGCCGCCGACGCAGCGGCTGTAGCCAACGCGGCTCCCGGTGCGCGAGACGGAGTGGCACGAGGTACAGTCCCCCTTCACCTGCGACGGGGCGCCCGTCGCGCCGAACGTCTGCGTCATCAGGTTCCCGTTCGACGAGGCCCAGTAGTAGAGCGCCGTGTCGTCGATGCGATCCATGCTCAGCTTCATCGTCGACGTCGAGCTCTTGAACTTCTGCGCGGGCTGCGCTTTCTGCAGCCCCTCGACGGTGATCGCAAGCGTATCGCCGCTGGCGCTCTGCGCGACCACCGCCCAGACGGTGCTGTCGAACTGCGCGTCCGCGACGGCCGTGTAGAGATCGAGCGCGACGTGCGCGGACACGAACGTCGCGCGGAAGAGATCGTTCTGCGCCGCCGACCACTGCGCATCGATCGCGGGGATGTTGAGCGGCGCGACGGAGCCGTCGAGCGGATACTCGATCGTCGGAGTGCGCGCGGGATCCGTGCTTGGCACTGCTGCGAGAAAGAGCGCCTCGGAGTTGGCGGGGGCGCCGCCGACGAGAACGGCTCCCTTGAGGTTGAGCGTGAGCTTGGCACTGCCGACGGTGCCGTCGCAGTTGGCAATAACCTGCGTGACACCCCCGCGCGGTGCGGCCGCGAAGCTCGCGCCGCTGAAGCCGCCGAAGGTGTTGTCCGTGAGCGTGAACCCGCACGAAGACGTGATGTCCGTTTTCGCGCCGCCGACGACGGCAAAGGCCTTGTACGTCTGCGTCGCACTGCCGCCGAGCACGACGGTGAGGATTGCATCGGGGGGCTCGACGCTGACCGCGGAGAAGCCATGGCCACTGTCGACTGCGGCGTCGAGGTCGCTGCTCGCGTCGGTGACGAACTGGCTGCTCGGAGAGTCGCTCCCGCACCCGACGAACGCGGTGGTCGCGGCAACCGCAAGAACTGCTCCCAGAACGGCCGCACCGTAGCGCTTCATCCCACGAGCGTACGTGGGGCGATCGAGCGGGCACGTCACAGCCACGTCTCTGACCTGCGACCTCACTTCACCGCACGACCCAAATGAACACGCGCTCACCCTACCTTCGGGCGACGATCGCGCCGACGGCACTGGCAATCCAGCAAGAAGTTGCAACCGTTCTGCCCAAGCGCAGATCGCGGGAAACGCGATCGAGTCGCGCGCTTCTCGACGATCGCCTCCTCCGCAGAAGACGTGGGCGTCTCACGACAGAACCCGCAACGCCGGCCCCGCCGGCGAATACAGCGACACCCCGCGCACGTTCTCATCGACTTGCAGTGGATGCCGCAGCGACGGAAACGCGCGCTGCTCGCAGTCGGTGCGCTCGCACAATCGGCACGTGACCCCGACCGGCGTCGCGAGCTCCGGGTTGTCGAGATCGACGCCGTCCGAATAGACCATCTCCTTCGCATATTGCACCTGACACCCGAGCCCGATCGCCTGGACCGGTTGCTGCGAGTGGTAGCCGCCGGAGTCTTTGTGGATCGTCCGCGCGATGCAGAAGAACGCGTTGCCGTCGGGCATCCGCGAGAGCTGGATGCGGATCATGCCGGGCGTCATGAACGCCGCGAAGATGTTCCACCGCGGGCACGCGCCGCTGAAGCGCGCGAAGCGGATGCCGGACGCGCTGAAGCGTTTGCTGATGTTCCCCGCGACGTCGATCCGGATCATGTGGAAGGGGACGCCCTCGGCTCCCTGGCGACGCAGCGTCGTGAAGCGATGGCAGACCTGCTCGAAGCCGACGCGGAATCGCCGGCCGATGACATCGATGTCGTAGCGCTCCTCGCGCGCCGCGTTGAGGAACGTCGCGTACGGCATCAGCACCGCGCCGGCGAAATAGTTCGCGAGGGCGACGCGGCCGAGCGCGCGCGATTCGTCGGTGGTGATGTGCGGCTCGCTCTGGACGATGCGATCGAGCTTCGCGCTCTGCGTGAGGAGCGCCGCTTGGTACGCGAGCTGGAACGTGCGCGCGCGCGTCGGCAAGAGCTCGCTCAACGTCAGCACCTTTCGCTCCGGATCGTAGCGACGCACGATCCCGCGCTCCGCTCCCCACTTCGCGATCCGCACGTGAACGCCGTGCGTCTTGTCGAGGTAACGAACGAGACCCGGGTACGGCTCTTCGTGATCGAGCCGCGCCTTCTTCCACAGTTCTTCCGCGCCGTCTTCGAGCTCCGGAAAATGATTCATCCGCTTTTGGATCAGATCGCTCACTTCTTCCGACGGGAGCTGCGATCGATCGACGCCGGTCGCGCCCTCTTCGCCGTCCGCCACGCGCGACGCGAGCGACTCTCCGGCTTCGCGCGCCGCCTGGTACGAGCGGTAGAGCGCGAGCACCGCGCGCGCTGTCGACGGGCTGCTCGACGACATCTCGCGAACGTCGGTCGACGTGAGGCCGTGTCCCTCGAAGAGCGGATCGGCGAAGACCTCGAGGAGATCCGAGACGAGGCGCGCGTCTTCGTCGGAGCCGAACGTGCTGAGATCGACGCCGAGGTTCTGCGCGAGCTTGATGAGGAGCGCCGCCGGCAGCGGTCGCCGGTTCGACTCGATGAGGTTCAAGTAGCTCGGCGAGACGCCGAGGCGCTCCGCGAGCTGCACCTGACTGAGGTTCTCGCGTCGACGGAGCGCGCGGACTTTGGCGCCGAGCTTTGGAATTTCAGGGCGATTCGGCTTCGTCATGACGCAGCGCCTCCTGTGACAGCGTTGACAACTTTACACCGCGCCTTTGACAATTCCTAACCGACCCTTCTTTCCCGGCGTTTTGCTACCTTGACCGTCATGACGCAGAGCCTAATTGTAAACGACGTCATGGGCGTCGCCGGACTACAGATTCGCGCAGCAACCGAGGGCTTCGAAGCGATCCTCTCGGAGGACGCGCTGCAGTTCATCGCCGACCTCGCGCGAGCCTTCGGGCCGCGCGTCGCCGAGCTCCTCGCGCGCCGGACCGAGCGCGCCGCAAAATACGCGCGCGGCGAGGATGCGTTCGACTTCCTCGCCGAGACCGCGAGCGTTCGCGCGGGCGACTGGAAGGTGTCGCCGCTTCCGCTCGATCTCCTCGATCGCCGCGTCGAGATCACCGGGCCGGTCGATCGCAAGATGATCATCAACGCGCTCAACTCGGGCGCGAACGTCTTCATGGCGGACCTCGAGGATTCGAACTCGCCGACGTGGGACAACGTCGTCCGCGGTCAGGCGAACCTCTTCGACGCGGTTCGCGGAACGATCACGTTCGAGGCCGCACCAGGAAGCGGCGGAAAAAAATACGCGCTGAACGAAAAGACGGCGACGCTCTTCGTTCGCCCGCGCGGCTGGCACCTCTACGAGAAGCACGTCACCGTCGACGGCGCGGTCGTCCCCGGCGCGCTCTTCGATTTCGGTCTCTACTTCTTCCACAACGCGAAGGCGCTCCTCGCGCGCGGCACCGGCCCGTACTTCTACTTGCCGAAGATGGAGTCGCACCTCGAGGCGCGGCTGTGGAACGACGTCTTCCTCTTCGCGCAAGCGGCGCTCGAGATCCCGCGCACGACGATCAAAGCGACGTGCCTCATCGAGACGCTGCCCGGCGCGTTCGAGATGGATGAGATTCTCTACGAGCTGCGCGAGCACTCCGCGGGGCTCAACTGCGGACGCTGGGATTACATCTTCAGCTACATCAAGAAGCGCGCGCACGACAAGGCGGCGCTGCTTCCCGATCGCGGGCAAGTGACGATGGATAAGGCGTTCCTTCGCGCCTACTCGCTCCTCCTCATCAAGACGTGCCACCGCCGCGGCGTTCACGCGATGGGCGGGATGGCGGCGCAGATTCCGATCAAAGACGACGTCGCGGCTAACGACGCGGCGATGGCGAAGGTGCGCGCCGACAAGCTCCGCGAGGTGACCGACGGTCACGACGGGACGTGGGTCGCGCATCCGGGGCTCGTCGCGATCGCGCGCGAGATCTTCGACGCGAACATGAAGTCGAAGAACCAGATCGATCGGGCGCGCGACGACGTGAAGGTGACGCGCGAGGAGCTGCTCGAGCCGCACAAAGGGACGCGCACCGAGGCGGGGCTTCGTCACAACGTGCGCGTCGGCGTGCAGTACATCGAAGCGTGGCTGCGCGGGAACGGCTGCGTGCCCATCTACAACTTGATGGAGGACGCGGCGACCGCCGAGATCTCGCGCGCGCAAGTTTGGCAGTGGCTCTTCCATGGCGTCGACCTCGAGGGGGCGCCGCTGAACAAGCCGCGCTTCGCGACGATCGTCGGCGAAG